>JALEPP010000033.1 GCA_022767075.1 Agathobacter sp.
CTTTCTGAACACAGATCCAGGTTTTGCCGGGATTCAATGTAATCTCGTTTCCCTGTGTATCATAATACTTTGTAGGCGCTGTGTCACTTTCTTTTTTCCAGGTAATGTCAATTGCTTTTCCCTGGGTGAAAAACTTACCGGTTCCTTCTGCAACCGTATTCATCAGAACAACGCCATTTCCGTCAAAATCAATCGGAATACTCTGTAAGATTACATTGGTATAAGACAGCTGCTCATTTGTATATCCCTCAATCTGTTCTTCATCGAACTGGTATCTAAGATAAGTCTTGGACTTATCATCATAGATAAAGTAAGGCTCGTTGTTGGCGTAATAGATATCCATGCGGACAACCTTATCCCCCTTATCTAAGGTATTCAGCTCATCCTCCTCGGCAAAAAGGAAATGCTCCTTGGCTACATCCGCAATTGGTGTATCAAAGCCCATATCTGTCATAGCCTGCTGAAGA
Organism: Agathobacter sp.; assembly: GCA_022767075.1. Lineage (GTDB taxonomy): Bacteria > Bacillota > Clostridia > Lachnospirales > Lachnospiraceae > Roseburia. The sequence continues at coordinate 468 of JALEPP010000033.1, forward strand.
AGCGCGGATGAGGTGTACAAATTATGTGGTGCTTTTCTGCCGGCTTCGTCCGAACGATAAAAATACGCTCCTGCAGTTCCGGTAATTCCATTGACATCAGCTACAAAACCGGCATTTAACAGACCTTCCGCCAGATAATTCTGTCCGCAGTGATAATATACTGCATCATATTCCTTTGCAAAGAACAGGAAATCAATACGACAGCTACGGACATTGCCAACTCGTTCCAAATCCCCATAATCCTGGGCAAGGGTCATAAGTCTGGTAATACCACCCTCCACAGGAAGCTCATAGACAATGTCTGCACAGGAAATGCCGTATTGCGGAAGAGTCACCTTTGTATTCTCCACCATAATAGCCATTGGTCGTTTCTGCGCAGTCGCAGGGTCCTGCCAGGTACCGTTTAGGGCATTCTGCTCTAATCCCTGGTGCTTGTCTTCCTTTACCTCTGTGACCTTCTGTGTCTCTGTAGGCACCGGTGTTTCCTCCTTCTTACATCCGGTTAGCAGGGACGCACCCATAGCAAGCATACAGATTGTTAAAACTAGTTTCTTTTTCATGGTATTTCTCCTTTAACATTTCACATTTTTCTTAAAGTAAAAGCTATCTTGTAATTCCCATATCCTGTAAGATGGCTTCCTGTTTTTCTTCCATAATCTTAGCTTCCTCCGGCGTCATATGATCGTATCCAAAAAGGTGAAGCATACTATGACAAATCAAAAAAGCATATTCCCTTTCCACGGAATGGCCATAAGCATCTGCCTGTTCCATGACCTTCTCCACAGAGATAATAATATCCCCCAGGATGGCTTCTCCTGTATCCGGATTAAAATCCTCCTCAGCTTCCTCCTCCAAAAAAGAAAAATCACCGGGTGTATCATAGGATAACATTGGGAAGGAAAGGACATCGGTAGGGCGATCCATCTGGCGGTATTCCAGATTTATTTCATGAATCCCGGAATTATCCGTAAGGGTAAGATTCACCTCTGCTTCATAGGGAAAAGCTTCCTTTTCCAGGCAGGCATCCACAACCTTCCTTCCAAGCTGTTCATAATCAAACGAAAATGGTACTTCACATTCTTCTTCTAAGTAAAAGCTCAAATCAAATGCTCCTCCTTTACTAAATACTCCCTAATCTGTAAAAACTGATGCATGCTAAGTCCAGATTCATCATAGAAATCGGTGTTGGTAAGCTCATTTAAGGCTTGATAAACGATCATATCCTTATTCCACATGCTGTCACCTACTTCCTGTTTAAAAAGCTCCAATTTGATAAGTAGATGATCCACCATATGAATCAGGGCTGACTCCGGGGTAGATGGTTTTTTCTTTTCCCCGTCGTATTCCCACAAAATATCAATCACCGGTGTTGGAAAACAGTATTTCTGCGCCATCTTAACCCCATTCTCTGTGTAGGGCTGACCATACCATCTCCCCATTCGATAATAGAATCCTGCAGCTGCACACAAATCCTGGTTAAATCCAAGTCTGCCGGCAATGCGATAACACAGTACAGAAACCTTCTGACAATGATTATATTCCTGCTTGGAATAAGCTTTCACTTCCAAGACAAGCGGATAATCATCCTGAATAATATCGGAAAAGATAAACTGAAGCTCTTCCGCGGTATTCTTTTTAATTCTTTTTCCCAAAAGCAAAACGAAAAGGAAAAGAACCAGACCTTCTATCAAGGCCCAAATATAGGTCCCAATGGTAACACTCTTATAGCTCCAATAACAGAAAATAACGGGAAGGAAAATGTTCCCGGTCCCAAGTGCCAAAGCAACCCAGAAAATATTCTCTTTGTATGCAAGAGCCTTCATCAAAGCTACAACAAAAAATATCTCAAACAGATATGCCATGGTTTCTATGGCTCCACCAGATGAAACCAACCCAAGAATCATACACAGGTAAAGTGATACGGATGTGGCAATCACCTGATTGCTGTAACAGAACATAACCACAGGAATCAAACAGATGGGTTTTAAGAATTCAGGTGCAAAGGTTCCGACCAAGGACAATCCCTGGCAGATTCCATACCCGATTAATACCCTTTGGAAGTTGGTGTATATATGTCCTCCAAGATTTCCAAGCTTTCTCTCTTCCGCTAATTGATAGACGATAATTGATAAAAATACACAATCAATCAATGCAATGCATAGGATTTCATCCAGATACAGGTGGTTAATAAGCGCCTGAATCAGTGTGACCCCGAAGGTCAATCCAGACATACCTAGAAAAGAGAGGATTCGATAAGGAGAGAATTCTTCTTTATATTCCATTATTATCTTTTTCCTTCTTTATCTTTTTGATTCGTTTTTGTATTTCTTTTCTGGCTCTTTTGTTCGTACACTTCATAAGCCTGGACAATCTTCTGGACAAGAGGGTGACGGACAACGTCCTGACTTGTCAAATAACAGATTCCAATATCTTCTATGTTCTTAAGGACACGAAGGGCAACGTCCAGACCGGATTTCACTCCCGGAGCCAAATCCTTCTGGGTGGCATCACCAGTAATCACTACCTTAGATCCAAATCCAATTCGAGTTAAGAACATTTTCATCTGTGCCGGTGTGGTATTTTGTGCCTCATCCAGAATAATAAAGGCATTGTCTAAGGTACGACCTCTCATATAAGCAAGAGGTGCAACCTCAATAAGCCCCTTCTCCATATTCTTCTGAAAGCTGTCTGCCCCCATAATCTGATACAATGCATCATAAAGAGGTCTCAAATACGGATCCACCTTGCTTTGTAAATCTCCCGGCAAAAATCCAAGCTTCTCTCCTGCCTCAATGGCGGGACGTGTCAGAATAATCCTGCTTACTTCCTCGTTCTTAAATGCTGTAATTGCCATTGCCATTGCCAGATACGTTTTACCGGTTCCCGCAGGACCCATGCCAAATACAATCATTTTCTTGCGAATGGCATCAACATATGCTTTTTGTCCCATGGTCTTTGGTTTTACCGGTTTTCCGTTGATGGTATGACAGATAATATCCTTATCAATTTCAACCAGCGTCCCCTGTTTTCCTTCCATGGTCATAGCCAGAAGATAATTCACATTTTGCTCTGTAATAACATTGCCTCTCTCTGATAGCTGAAAAAGCTCCTGAAACACAGACTCCGCAGCCTTAATATTGGAGTCATTTCCCAGAATCTTAAGTTCATTATCCCGAACAACAACGGTTACTCCCAAGGTCTTTTCAATTTTTTTGATATGGGTATCAAACTGTCCAAATACATTCACAATATGGTCAGTTGAAACCGCTAAAATCACTTCGTTTAAGCTCATGTTTATGGAATTCCTTTCTCTGTTAGTAATTCTATCACATTAAGCGTAAAAGATACAACATATTGTGCATCATCTTGTGATATTTCCTGATTTTCTTCTATAAGTTGCGTCCCATTAGGAAGTGTCTCCCAGTAGGCTTTCCTTGTTTTCTTAGCAATATCAAAAGCCTGCTCTTTTGTATATTTCTCATTCACATTCTGAAAAGGAATTCCATTAATCAGTTCCAGTTCGTAGACTTTTCCGAAAAAACGGAAGCTATGGATAGAATGCAATTCATCCAATTCCTGAATCCTTTGAAGGCGGCATTCATACCGTTTGTTCCCTGCCACCAAGGCAACTCCTCTTAGATGCCCCTTTGATAGATCGTATTGATGCCTTGTAACTGATTTGGGAACAGCCTGCTCTATCCTATGTACGACTCTTCCATAGATATCTCCATCTGCCTGAACCAGATATTCCCCTTTCCATTGTTCCGACTCATCTACCACATCCTGTCTTCCCTGAATCAAAAGATCTCCCTTTGACACCTGATCTCCTACCTGTACCACAGAGACCCCATTTCGAACGAATACAGATGTGATCATGGCATCCTCCGAGGAATAACAGTTTCCATCAGTGTCCTTATTGAACCCTTCCTCTTTTTTTATTTTCTCTTCCTTCAAGCGAACCGTAACCTTGCTGTTATGTAGGGAAACGGAATTCCAGATCACATTGGGAAAAGCCCTAGACAGCTCCTTTTGAAGCTTTTCCCGTTGGAACTCTTTGCAACAAGCCCCCGGGTAGATGCCCTGAGTCCATAAGAACTCTTCAATAGAATCGCTTGATATATGTTCATTTCCGACATATTCCATTGTCCAGATATTTTGTCCCGCACATTGAAGCATTCCAAGCATAAGCAGGCTTCCCACCAAAAGAAGCCCTTTATTCCGATATCTGCGGACCAAAAATGGAAAGCCGGTCTTTCCTAGGATGGATAATCTGGTATGACTCTTTCGAAAAGCCTGTTTTCCCCGGAACAGATCCTTGGGATTCATGGTAGCAGTTAATTGATTGCGTTCAATATAGCAAAGTTCCCTAAGCTCCACACCATTTCTGCACAGGATATTTAGACATCTTTGCAGCTGCTCCCCCTTTAATTGAATGCGGATTCCACCTTGAAAAAAGAGAACTATTTTTTTAATCCAGAAATTCAAAGAAACTGTACCTCCGTAAACAGACCTTGTATGGACACTCCCAGCTCAGAATAATCGAGTATTTGTAAATGCTCCCCCAGTAAGACGATTTTGGTTCCCGATGCCAGAATCACAATTTTTTCTTCTGAAATCTCCTGGATTCCCTTATGATTTTCAATAAATAAACTGCAATTACCCTGAAAGGAAAGTCTGGGCAATTGCAGTATGATATCTTTTGGTAGCTCAAGTATGTCAAGCATATGGCTATCCCACTATTCTTTTATTACAGTATATGAGACAAAAAGAGGATATATACCTCTATTGCTCCGGTGAAATGCGCTCCTTAATCACACAAGGAATTCCCACTTCATTATCATCAAATTCATAGGCATTTTGAATCATCTCATAGACCTTATCCATTTTCTCCTTGTCATTTCCATAGATTACAGCGAGAGTGTCTCCTTTTTGTACCTTTGCTCCAATTTTCTCTTTCAAAAGGATGCCCACCGACAAATCGATTTCACTTTCCTTGGTCTCTCTTCCTCCGCCTAATGTCATACAGGCGATTCCAATGTCTTCAGCAAGGATTCTTTTGACATATCCATCAGAAGGGGAAGGCACCTCCCTGGTATAAGCGGTCTTTGGGAATTCCTCCGGGTGGAATACAAAGTAATCATCACCACCCTGGGCACGGACAAACTCTGCAAGCTTTTCTAATGCCTTTCCGTTTTCTATCACTTCGCTAATTTTTGCTCTGGCCTTTTCAGGGGTGTCACATACCCCGCCAAACTGAAGCATTTCACTTGCAAGCGCATAGACAAGCTCAGTAAAATCCTTAGGTCCATTTCCCTTTAAGGTTTCAATAGCTTCTGCCACTTCAACAGAATTGCCAACGGCATTACCTAAAGGCTGATCCATCTCTGTAATATAGGCAACAATCTGTTTTCCAGCCAAATGACCAATGGAAACCATCTCTTTTGCCAGAGCAACCGAATCCTCCATGGTTTTCATAAAAGCCCCATTTCCGGTCTTCACATCAAGAACAATTGCATCACTTCCTGAGGCAAGCTTCTTGCTCATAATGGAGCTGGCAATCAAAGAAATCTGATTCACGGTTGCCGTCACATCCCGAAGTGCATAAAGCTTTTTGTCTGCCGGAGCAAGATTGGCGGTCTGACCGGCAATGGCAATACCGATTTCATTCACATTCTTGATAAAGGTCTCGTCTGATATCTCCGTGGTAAATCCCGGGAAGCATTCCAGCTTATCAATGGTCCCACCGGTATGTCCCAGTCCTCTTCCGGACATTTTTGCCACAGGAACACCACAAGCGGCAACGATTGGGGTAAGGGCAAGACTGGTCTTATCGCCCACACCTCCTGTGCTATGTTTGTCAACTTTTACTCCATGGATTCCGCTAAGATCCAGTACTTCCCCACTGTCTCTCATGGCCATGGTAAGCGCCAAGGTCTCCTCCTTGTCCATCCCTTGAAAATAAATGGCCATCAAAAGAGCAGACATCTGATAATCCGGGATTTCTCCTTTCGTATAGTTTTCAATGATAAACGATATCTCTTCATCGGATAATCTTTTTCCCATTTTCTTTTTTTCAATCAAGTCATACATGCGCATAAAAAGCACCTCCATGTTCTAGTTTCATTTTATTTGTGATACGGTTCATTATTTTGAATGCGAAAGCATCTGTAAATCTGTTCCAGTAAAACGACTCTCATCAGCTGATGGGGAAAAGTCATGGGAGAAAAGCTAAGCTTTTCATCGGCTCTTGACAGAACCTGTGAACTAAGCCCAAGAGAGCCACCAATCACAAAGGTAAGATGACTCTTTCCATTGACTCCAAGGGTTTGCAGATGATTGGACAAAGCGACAGAATCATACATTTTCCCTTCAATCGCAAGGGCAACGACATAGGCATCCTCCTTAATGTTCTTAAGTATGCGTTCGCCCTCCTTCTCCTTTACCATAAGATCCTCCGCCTCAGAAGCCTGATCCTTGGTCTTCTCATCTACAACCTCCACGATTTCAAGCTTTGCATATCGGGAAAGTCGTTTCCGATACTCATCGATCGCATCTCTATAAAATTTTTCTTTGATTTTTCCTACACATATGATTGTTATTTTCATAGTTTCATTATATCATGAGAGAAAGGGTTAGAAAACCCAAAAACAAAAAGGATTGGTGGGTAATTATGAAAGCACTGGAAGAAAAAATATTAGCTCAGGGAAAGGGTATTTATCCGGACATTATTCAGGTAGGTAATTTTATCAACCATCAGGTTGACCCTGCCTTTATGAACGAAATCGGGGAAGATATTGCCAAGGAATTTGCCAAGGAAGCCATCACAAAGGTGGTTACCATTGAAAGCTCCGGAATCGCTCCTGCCCTTATGTGCGCCTATAAACTAGGGGTTCCTCTTATCATTCTAAAAAAGAAGGCATCGAGAAATCTCTCACCTAATGTAACACGTACGGAGGTAACCTCCTTTACCAAAGGAGATGTCTATGATTTATCCATCGCAGACGGGCTTATCGACGAAAATGACCATGTATTAATTGTGGATGATTTTCTTGCTAATGGCGAGGCCGGAACCGGTGCCATCCGTCTTATTCGCAAATGTCATGCTACCATCGCAGGATTTGCCGCGTTAGTAGAAAAAAGCTTCCAACCGGGCAGACAGAAAATAACCGATCAGGGAGTAAAGGTCTATGCACTGGCCAGAGTCAGTGAGATTACCCCAGACGGTACCATAAAATTCTTATAAAAACTCTTTTTCTAATAGAAACACTTTTTCTAATAGAAAAGCTTCAGATTTTCCAAAATGAAAATCTGAAGCTTTATTTTAATCCGGATAGTAACTAAAATGTCCGCGATACACATTACTAAACAGTTCTGTTTTCTGATCCATCAATACAACGGACAGGATGTGATCTCCCTCCGGTACCTCAATCATAGCAGAATACTGCTCACTATTGATGCTTGGCTCCGTACCATCCCATGTATAGTATGCAACACAGCCTTCCGGAATCGTAATGGTGACAGTGGTTGCTGTGGTAAAGCTTCCTCCATCCGGTGAAACCTCAGGCATATCCGGTGCCTGAAGGTCAATCTTATATTTCTTGGTAACAGAATCCGAGTAAATCCCTTTCTGGTTCTTACATACTGCTGAAATCACATAAGAGTCTGCTTCTTCCAGCTCTTCCAAATCGATGCTTGAGGTGTAAAGCTTACCCTTCTTAACAGGATCACTTCCATCTGTGGTGTAATAGATTTCACAGCCTTTGGCAGCGGAAAGGGAAATAATCTGGTATTCCTCATAGGTTCCCTCATCCACACTAAAGGTCGGGGGAACAACCATGTATTCCTCAAACAAAGGAAGAATAGAGGGATCCGTAACTTCTTTTCCCAGCGCAATAATCTCCTCTGTTTTGTTATTTTCAGCCAGAATAGAGATCAATGCCTCATAGGCTTTGTAGTCACCGCTGTCCTTGTTTATGAGATCCATGTAAGACACATAAGCGGAGTCAAAATCCCCTTGTTGCCGATAAATATCCGCCATCGCATGCAACAGCTCCTTATTATCCGGTTCAAACTCCAGGGCTTTTTCATAATATTCCAGGGCAACCTGATACTCCTTTGAAGAAAGCGCTTCCTTGGCTTTTGCTATCTGATAATCGGCGGTATTGCGTTTTTGCAGAATCATTCCAACCGTAATTCCCACAATTAAAAGAAGCAATACCACAATACTGATAACACAGATTACAAGCTTCTTGTTCTTTTTCTTTTGCGGTTCCGGCTTTGGCTCCTCTTCCTCCCCAGGTGGAACCTCAGCCGGTTTTTTGTTCTTTAAATCATCTTCCTCTAAAAGTGCCTTTAAGTATTCGTCTTCAAACACGTTGTAATCCGGAACAATCTGTACCTCCTGACCACAGTTTTCACAGAAAATCGTGTTATCCTTTAAGGTCGCTCCACACTTTACACATTTCATCGCTTACAAATCCTATCTTTATAAATTACGAAAATCTTTTCATCGCTTCTACGCAATTATGCATCAGCATGCAAATGGTCATGGGGCCAACGCCACCCGGCACAGGGGTAATTGCAGAAGCCTTTGGGGAAACCGATTCAAAATCCACATCCCCGCATAAATGGCCATCCTCCATACGATGAATTCCCACATCAATTACAACTGCACCATCTTTAACATATTCTTCATTGATAAATTGTGGTTTTCCAATGGCAACGATCAAAATGTCGGCTTCTTTACAGATCTCTTTCAAATTCTGTGTGCGGGAATGACATACGGTAACTGTGGCATTTTCCTGAAGCATCAATAGAGCCATTGGTTTTCCAACAATATTACTTCTACCAACCACAACACAATGCTTTCCCTCCATGGGAATATTGCTGCGTTTCAACAGCTGGATAATACCTGCAGGAGTACAGGATACGAACCCTTCCTGTCCAATGGTTAATGCCCCCACATTTTCCGGGTGAAATCCATCTACGTCTTTCTTTGGTGAGATGCGACGAATCACTTTGTTCTCATCCATATGCCTTGGCAATGGAAGCTGGCAGAGAATCCCATGTACATTCGGATCTTCATTTAGCTGGTCAATGCAAGCTAAAAGCTCTTCCTCTGTTGTCTCTTCCGGAAGCTCGTAAGATAAGGAGGTAATCCCGATATAATTACAGGCATTCTTCTTATTTCTTACATAGACACTGGAAGCAGGATCGTTTCCCACCTGAATTACGGCAAGAGCACAGGATTTTCCTTGGGCTTTTAAAAGCTCCACCTCCTGTCTTAATTCATCCTTTATAGTTGCTGCAATGGTTTTTCCGTCAATGATGAAAGACATGATTCACTCCTTAGAATAATCCGGTAATAACACCTTCGTTTGATACATCAATATTGTTTGCGGCCGGCTGTTTCGGTAATCCCGGCATGGTCATAATTGCACCATTAATAGCCACAACGAAACCGGCACCTGCTGATACGTATACCTCACGTACGTTAATTGAGAAGTTTTCCGGACGGCCCAATTTCTTAGGGTCATCCGAAAGGGAATACTGAGTCTTTGCCATACAAACAGGATAATTTCCAAATCCAAGATCAGAAATTCTCTTTAACTCCTTTTCTGCAGCCGGAGAATAGGTCACCTCACCGGCTCCATAGATTTCCTTGGCTACCGTCTCAATCTTCTCTTTTAAGGATAAGGAATCCTCATAGAGCACTTTGAAATGACTCTCTTTGGTCTCTAAGGTTTCTAATACCTTATTGGCCAAATCAACACCGCCTTCACCGCCGTGCTCCCATACCTTAGAAAGGGCAAACTCACAGCCTCTCTCCTTGCAGAAGTCCTCAACAAACTTTGTCTCTGCATCGGTATCTGTAACAAAGGAATTCAAGGTAACAACAATTGGTACCTGGTATTTCTGCAGGTTCTCAATATGCTTCTCTAAATTCACAATACCCTTCTTCAGTGCCTCCAGATTCTCTTTGGAAAGTTCATCCTTTGCCACACCGCCATTGTATTTTAACGCACGAATCGTAGCCACAAGTACTACTGCATCCGGCTTTAATCCGCCCATACGACATTTAATGTCGAAGAATTTCTCGGCTCCCAAATCTGCGCCAAATCCGGCCTCTGTAATGACATAATCCGCAAGCTTTAACGCTGTCTTGGTAGCCCGGATACTGTTACATCCATGCGCAATATTGGCAAAAGGTCCGCCATGAACAATCGCCGGTGTATGCTCTAAGGTCTGAATCAGGTTTGGCTTTAGCGCATCCTTTAAGAGTGCCGCCATTGCGCCGGTAGCCTGAAGGTCATCTGCAGTGACAGGAGTTCCATCAAAGCTGTATGCAACGATGATTCTTCCAAGACGTTTCTTTAAATCCTCCATATCGTCAGCAAGACAAAGAATCGCCATAATCTCAGAAGCAACCGTAATTACAAAATGGTCCTCACGAACCATTCCATCCATTTTGTTTCCAAGACCCACAACAATATTTCTAAGAACACGATCATTCATGTCCAGACAACGTTTCCATACAATCTGTCTTGGATCAATGGAAAGCGCATTGCCCTGCTGAATGTGATTGTCAAGCATGGCTGCAAGAAGGTTATTGGCACTTGTGATAGCGTGAAAATCTCCTGTAAAATGAAGATTCAAATCCTCCATTGGCACAACCTGGGCATATCCGCCACCTGCCGCACCACCTTTTATTCCGAAGCAAGGTCCAAGGGATGGCTCTCTTAGAGCGATGACAGCCTTCTTACCCAATTTTCCAAAAGCCTGACCCAGACCGACACTGGTTGTGGTCTTTCCTTCACCGGCAGGAGTTGGATTAATAGCCGTAACAAGGATCAGCTTTCCATCTGGGTTATCCTTTACACGGGAAATCAGCTCATCTGATATTTTCGCTTTGTACTTTCCGTACAACTCTAAATCATCCTCGTGAATATCAAGCGTAGCTGCAACCTCCTTAATTGGAAGCATTTTTGCCTCTTGGGCAATCTGAATGTCTGTTTTCATGGACCTCACCAATCCCTTCTTAAATATTTATCACTAATTGTTTATCACATTTTATAAGCTTTCGTCAATAAACTCTTGAAACTGTTCCGGAGTCATAATGACTTTTCTAGGCTTTGTCCCTTCCTCCGGTCCGACAATTCCTGCTTCTTCCAGCTGATCCATAATTCTGGCCGCACGGTTAAAGCCCACCTTCAAATATCTTTGCAGCATTCCGATGGAGGCTCTGTCCTTATCCATGAGTATTTTTGCGGCCTCAACGAAATAGGAATCTCTTCCATCATCCGCGGTATCTCCACCGGAAATGGATACCGAAGCATTGGCACTGTCCTTTAATGACTCCACCTTAGATTGAACATCCTCATCGTAAGTGACCTGATTCTTGTCCTTTAAGAAATCAACCACTGCTGCCACTTCTTCATCGGAAACAAATGCCCCCTGCACACGAATTGGCTTTGGAATTCCCTGTGGATTAAAGAGCATATCTCCTTTTCCAAGAAGCTTCTCCGCCCCGTTCATATCCAAAATAGTCCTTGAATCCACACCCGATGTCACCGCAAAAGCAATACGGCTCGGCATATTGGCTTTAATCAGACCGGTAATAACATTGACCGAAGGTCTCTGGGTTGCAATAACAAGGTGAATTCCTGCAGCTCTGGCAAGCTGTGCAAGTCTGCAAATAGATTCCTCCACCTCTGATGAGGCAACCATCATAAGATCCGCAAGCTCATCTACGATTACCACAATCTGAGGCATTTTTGATAGTGGCTTCTGATTATATCCATTGATATCTCGAACCCCAAACTGAGCAAACTTCTCATATCGTTCGGTCATCTCATTGACAGCCCATTGCAAAGCTCCTGCAGCCTTTTTCGGATCCGTAACCACAGGAATCAATAAATGAGGGATTCCGTTGTAGACGCTGAGCTCAACTACCTTTGGATCAATCATAATGAGCTTCACATCACTTGGATTGGCCTTGTAGAGAATACTCATAATAATGGTGTTAATACATACGGATTTACCGGAGCCTGTAGCACCGGCAATCAACAGGTGAGGCATCTTTGCAATATCCGCAACCTTAATCTTACCTCCAATATCCTTTCCAACTGCAAAAGAAACATTGGATTTGGAGGAAGCAAATTCCTCCGACTCAATTAATTCCCGGAAGGACACCATAATATTTTCTTTATTAGGAACTTCAATGCCCACAGCGGCTTTTCCCGGTATCGGAGCCTCAATACGAATATCACTGGCAGCAAGATTTAGCTTGATATCATCTGCCAGATTCACAATCTTGCTCACCTTCACACCCATCTCCGGCTGTAATTCATATCTGGTAACAGAAGGACCACAGCTGATATTGGTGATGGTCACCTGAACTCCGAAATTTTTCAGGGTCTGTTGCAGCAGGTTCGCTGTTTCCTGAAGAGAGCCTTTGGTATTGCTGCTCTTTTGCGGAGCGGCCTTTTTCAGCAGATTTACCGGTGGAAACTGATAATCTTTGATTTCTTTTATCTCAGATACTGCACTTGTCACCTCTTCCAGTTCCTTTTGCACCTCTTTCGGAGTCGGTTTCTTTGGTAAAATCACGGGAGTTTCCTCAAACACACCGCTGATTACCGGTTCTGATACCTCCTTTGCTTGCTCCGGAAGTAACTCTTCTAAGGATGAGGCGACACCGGTTAATGGCGGATTAGCCTTTAAGGGATCCGGAGGGAACACCGGCTCCTTTTCGTTTGTAGAAAACAGCTTGACTCTTGTCTCCTCTTTAGAAAAGATTTCGTTGATCTCATCGGAGTCTTCCTGTTTCACCGGTTTTTCAATTTTGGTGTCAGGAGAAACACCGCTAACCTTCTTTTCCATACGTCGATTTCTTCGATTAGCCCGTTCCTCTTCTCTTTTCTCACAATAATCCTGATAACGTTCGTTGTTCTCTTTTACGGAATCATAGATATGCTTTCCACCCTTTTTCATGCCTCCCATCAAGGAGCGCTCCGTAATGAGAACCAGTGAAATAATCAGGATGACCACCGCAATAATATACGAGCCAATCAGACCAAAAGCAGGTACAAACAAGCTCGACAGGGCACCGCCCACAAGTCCTCCGCCACTTTTGTTCTGAAAGCTTTGCCTGAAAGCGTCAATAGGGCTTAATCCATCGCTTCCATTGACAACCAGGGCAAGAAACATATCTAAGAAGCATACAAAGATGACAGAAGCGATAAATTTCAGAATCGCAATTCCGTTTTTTCGATTGGAAATCACAAAAAAACTACCAACACAGAGCAAAATAGGAAACACATAAGCAAGTAACCCAAACACGCCAAAAAAGAAGCTGCTGATTGCATTACCTACCACACCGCCAATTCCAAAATTGCTGATAAATAAAAGCAAAGAAACCGCAACAATAATCCATAAGAATATTTCGTCACGGAACGCCTGCTGTTTTTCCTGTATTGTTTTCTTAGTAGCACTACTAGTTTTCGAGCGTCTTTTTGAAGAATTCTTCTTTGTTGCCATGAATTCCCCTCCGTTATTTTTACTATCAAAATCATGATTCTGGTAATATCATGACTTCACCAAAAAAGGGGGATACTCCCCCTTTTTATTCCTTTCCTGTAAGGTACCGATATAATCCCTCATATCGGAATTTCGAAGCACCCCATGAGAAGTCCTTCTCCATGCCTCGATCAATCATATGGTTCCATTGTCTCTTCTTCTCAAAGAAAATTCTCTTGGCAAAATTGATGACATAGAGCATATCATCGCCATTATAATTGGTGAAAGAAAAGCCATCTCCGGTATCCTCATACTCATTGTACGGAATCACCGTATCCTTCAGCCCTCCTGTCTCACGAACAATTGGAACTGTTCCATATCGGAACGAAATAAGCTGTGTCAATCCGCAAGGCTCAAATGCAGAAGGCATAAGGAATGCATCCGCTGCCGCATAGAGCTTGTGAGCAAGGTCATCTGAATAGCAGATATTGGCAGACACCTGTCCCGGATATTTCCATGCATAGTGTCTAAACATGTTCTCGTACTGAGCGTCGCCGGTTCCGATGACCACGAATTGTGTATGCTCATCCACAATTCGCTCCATGGCATAAGCAATGAGGTCTAAGCCCTTCTGGTCTGTGAGACGGGAAATAAGACCAATCATAAATTTCTTTTTATCCACCTGAAGTCCAAGCTCTTCCTGAAGCTTCAGCTTATTTTTTACTTTTTGTTTTCTAAAATCTGTCAAATCATAGTTCTGATAGATTTTCTCATCGGTTTTCGGATCGTAAACCTTATAATCAATACCGTTTACAATTCCCTGCATGTCAAAATGTCTTGCAGACAAAAGTCCGTTAAGGCCTTCTCCATAATATGGACTTTGAATCTCATTGGCATAGGTATCACTTACCGTGGTAATGTAATCCGCATACACCAGTCCACCCTTTAACATATTGGCATCCTTCTTGAACTCCAATTTGTCCGGTGCAAACAAGGATAAATTGAAGCCGGAAAGGTTTCGAATGGTCTTAACATCCCAGATTCCCTGGAATCTTAAGTTGTGAATGGTCATAATCGACTTAATACCCTGATAGAAAGGATCCGCAGCAAATTCATTTTTCAGGTAAACCGGAACAAAGCCGGTCTCCCAATCATGACAATGAATCAAATCCGGTCTGAAATCAATGTGCTTTAACATCGATAAGACGGCTTTGTCAAAGAAAATGAATTTCTCAATATCAAATCGAATATCACCATATGGGACATCACATCGAAAATACTCTTCATTGTCAATAAAGTAATAGGTAACTCCGTCCAACTCATATTTTAGGACACCTACATACTTGTCCCGAATCCCCGGTCCTGCACTCATATAAAAATGGGAAACATACTGGAATTCCTTGCGATATTTTTCAGGAATACAGGTATAGTTTGGAATAACCACCCTTACATCCCAGTATTCTTTGTCAAACTCCTTTGGCAAAGCACCACATACATCCGCAAGTCCACCTGTCTTAATAAAAGGTACACATTCTGAAGCAGCAAATAAAATTCGATTCATTGAAAAACCATCCCCTTTTCACATAAAAACCAATGTTAATTATTCGTCCCAGTTATGATATACTTCCTGAACATCGTCATCCTCTTCCAAAAGATCAAGGATTCTTCCGATGTTAATAATATCAGCCTCATTAGAAAGAGTAACATAATTCTGTGGAATCATGGTAACCTCAGCAGAAGCCATTGGGATACCATTCTCTTCCAGTGCCTTGTGTACTTCCTCGAAATCAGCAGGAGAAGTGGTCACCTCAAAGGAATCCTCCTCCTCTGCAAAATCCTCTGCTCCGGCATCTAAAGCCATCATCATAAGATCATCTGCATCCATATCGCACTCTTCCTTTGCGATAATAATCTGTCCCTTCTCATCGAACATGTAAGATACACATCCCTGAGTTCCGATGCTTCCCTGTCCTTTTGTAAATGCGTTGCGCACATTGGCAGCAGTACGGTTTTTATTATCCGTAAGGCATTTCACGATAATTGCGGTACCGCTTGGTCCATATCCTTCATATGTAGTAGACTCATAGTTAACGTTGCCTGCATCTCCGGCAGCTTTTTTAATTCCACGCTCGATGGTATCGTTTGGTACGTTGTTTGCCTTGGCTTTCGCAATTACCTGTGCAAGCTTTGAGTTATTTGCAGGGTCCGGTCCGCCTTCTTTTACTGCCACAGCAATCTCTCTACCAATCATGGTAAAAATCTTGCCCTTTGCAGCATCATTCTTTTCCTTCTTGTGCTTAATATTGGCGAATTTTGAATGTCCTGACATATTTCACTTACCTCTTTCATCTGTAATTTATCTAAATTCATTCTATTTTATCATTTATTCCATGCTGTGACAAGTATCCGCAAGTACTCTGGCCTTGACATTACGGATTGTTTTATTCTCCACCTGAAGAATGCGAAACTCATATCCATCAGCCTGTACCACAAATTCGTCATCATCTCCGGGAATCTTCTCCAGCTTTGAAATCAGATATCCATTTAAGGTATCAAAGGCATCCTCATCCAAAGGAAGCTCAAGCTGTTCCACAACCTCCTCAAAAGGAGCTTCTCCATCCAGAAGGAATATGCCTTCCTCCACTTCCTCAACAAAGGCCTGTTCCTTGTCATGCTCGTCTTCGATATTTCCCACAATTTCTTCCAGGATATCTTCCATAGCAACAACCCCGGAGGTTTGTCCGTATTCGTCCACCACGATTACCATATGTTGCTTCTGGGACTGCATCACCTGGAAAAGTGCATGAATATTCCTTGTCTCCGGAATAAATTCAACCTGTCTCACAAAATCCGGAATATCACAGATAGAGGTTCGAAAGACCTCATTGCGTTTGGAAAATAACAGAGCATCCTTGATATGTACTACACCAATGATATTGTCAATATCATCGATGTAAACAGGGTATCTGGAATATGCGTTCTCAATCATAACATCAATGGCATCATGGAAGGAAAGCTTTCCATCCAGTGCTACAATATTTTTTCTATGAGTCATGATATCTTTTGCTTCCTTATCGGAAAAATCAAAGATATTCTGAATCATCTCTGCTTCATTTCCTAAGAACACCCCTTGCTCATGGCCCTCGTTCAGCATAGAAATAATCTCTTCCTGCACTTCCTCTTCCGCAGATTTTTGTTCTCCCTTTGCTGACTTTAAGAGCTGCTTTTTAATGGTATCTCGAAATCTCATAATTACCATGATCAGAGCCATTGCCAGTACTACAATAATAGCTCCCATCATAATCATAATAAAAATATAGGGATTCCCACCGTCGTCCATAATTTTCTCCTTTACGTTTTTCCTGTTTTATCATCTTAAAAATCATATAATTCTAGACTGATTTCTAATGCTTTGTCAATCTGAGATAGTGTTTTGTCGTCTAAATGACACACCTTATCTTTTAATCTTTTCTTGTCTATTGTGCGAAGCTGTTCCAGAAGAACAACAGAATCCTTGGACAAATCATACTGTCCGGATTTCAATTCTACATGAGTAGGCAGCTTCGCCTTATTCATACGTGAAGTGATCGCAGCACAGATTACCGTTGGACTGTGTCGGTTTCCGATATCATTTTGAATAATAAGTACCGGGCGAATGCCCCCCTGCTCAGACCCGACAACAGGACGCAAATCTGCATAATAGATATCGCCTCTTTGAATATACATAAATCTCCACTCCATAAATTTGGTATACCAAGAGTATTTCCAATTTTATCAAGTGTATTCATGGGATTATTCTATGCATGCAGGACGTTCACAGATGAGTTTTTTGTCGAGATAATATAATCTTGGAACTCGATTGGTAATCAAGCACGCAAACTCATAATTAAATCTTCCGGACATATCTCCCAATTGTTCCAGGGTAATGGTTTCCTTCCCATCCGTCCCCAAAAGTGTAACCGGATCTAAAGGCTTCACATCAGGAATATCTGTCACATCAACCATAAACTGGTCCATACATACTCTTCCACATATTGGAGCTTTTTTACCATGTATCAAAACATATCCCTTGTTGGATAACCCTCTTGCATAGCCATCGCCATATCCTACCGGAATCGTAGCAAGCCTGGTCACGCGGTCTGTGACATAAGTGCCACCGTAGCTAATCTCAACATTTGGCTCCAGCTCCTTCACAAAAGAGACATGGCTGCGAAGAGACATAGCCGGCTTTAACGGTAATGCCTGCTGATTGACCTCATCCGATGGCCATAAACCATACAGGGTGATTCCGGCACGGACCATATCGTAATTGGCTTCGGACATGTCAATGATTCCGGCACTGTTTGAGCAATGCTTTAACGGAATATCTACACCCCTTTTACTAAGCTCTAAGACAAACCAATCAAAACGTTCCATCTGCTTTCGGGTTGCTGATTTGTCTGTCTCATCCGCCTTTGCAAAATGTGTAAAGATTCCCTCTACTATAATATGTGATAATCCCGAAATCTGTTCCACGATTTCCACATTGTCCTCTCGAACCTGAAATCCAATTCGACTCATTCCTGTGTCAACCTTTATATGAATACGGCAGTCCTTATTCAGGCGGATGGCAGTCTCAGACAGCTGCTTTGCCATCCCGTAATCACAGACAGCCGGACGAATGTCTTCACAAATCATCTGCTCGAATTGATTGGGAAAGGTGATTCCTAAAATGAGAATTGGCTTTTTAATGCCATTTTTGCGAAGCACCATTGCCTCATCCACAGTGGCAACCGCAAATCCCCACAGGTACGGCAGAGACTCAATGCAGCCTGCAATCTCCTTGGCCCCATGGCCATATCCATCGGTCTTCACCACCGCAATCATTTGAGTCCCATCCTTGAGACGATTATGCATGGACTCCATATTAAACAAAATATGATCTAAATCAATTTTCGCATAAACACGACTATATTCACTCATGATTGATTTCTATTTCCTTTAAAAATTCTCGAATCTCTCCCGCAATATCCCGGGAAGTCATACTTCTGGTTCCATATTTCATTCTGGCACGATCACCGGCAGTTCCGTGTAAAAACACGGCACAGACACCTGCGTTCTCAAAGTCCTTCTTCTGAGCCAGAAATCCACCAATAACACCGGCTAATACATCACCGCTTCCGGCTGTAGCCATACCATTGTTCCCACATAGATTAATATACGTGATTCCATCCGGTAATGCAACGATTGTGCGGAAATCTTTTAGCACGCATTGCACCCCATAGGCCCTTGCAAACTCACAGGCAACCTCTATCAGATGCGTCTGAATGTAAGAAACAGGATAGCCTGTTAGTCTTCCCATCTCTCCCAGATGAGGAGTAAGAACTATCGGGAAGGTTGCTTCCCGTAACAGCTCCTTACGATGGGAAATGATGTTAAGCCCATCGGCGTCCAACACCATAGGCGAGGAGTTGTATAAAAACAGCTTGCAGAGCAAATCTTCACTGTCTTTTGTCTGTCCAATTCCGGGGCCAACCAGGATACTGTCCGCCCACTGCAATTCCCTTTGGAGGACATCGGTGTCCTTAAGCACCTCATCCACGGAATGCACCATTGCCTCCGGAAGATTCTGTCTTAAAAGTTCTGCATTTCCTTCTCCGCAGAATATCTTTACCATACCAACTCCGGTATAAAAGGCAGCAAGTCCGGCCAAATACCCGGCACCGTACATGCCCTCCATCCCGGCAAAAATAAGCACCTTTCCATAGGTTCCTTTATTGGAATGCTCTCTTCTGACAGGCAGCCACTGCAAAAAATCAGGATACTCTAAGGCTTGAATCACGCCTTGCTTTCTCAGTTGTTCCTGTGGAAAGGATAATTGTTCCGGATATATGCCAATATCCCTTACATAGACTTCCCCGGACACCTCAGCGCCCGGCCATAGAAACTGTCCGATTTTCCCGTATCCGAGAGCCACTGTTACATCTGCCTGAAAGGCACAGCCCAAAACCTGACCTGTAGTAGCATCCACTCCGGAGCAAATATCCACAGCCAGCTTTTTCGCATCTATCTGATTGAGCTTCTCAATCATTTTCGCATAGTTCCCTGAAATCGTTCTTGTGAGTCCTACCCCAAACAGGGCATCCACATATAAATCTGCCTTTTCATGCTCCGGCAGGTCTCCATCATATAGAACAATCTCCCGGAATCCATAGCTTCGAAAAATCCGATGCTGCGTTTGAAATCCAAGAGATTCTTTTTCTATGGTATGCTCAGGAATCCAAACCGTTGTATGGATTCCCAACAGATTAAGGAGCCTTGCAACAGCCAGCCCGTCTCCGCCATTATTCCCAATGCCGCAGCATACAACAATAGACCTGATATCCGGGAACAAGCTCCTTATGGAAGAAACAACCTCAAGGGCAGCCCTCTCCATCAAAACCTCCTGGGAGATTTTGTGTGTCAGAATCGTTGCTTCATCCATCTGTTTCATATAATCTGAATTGACAAGGTATCTCAATTTAGTTCTTCCTCATACTGAATATCAAACAAATCCAAAATGCTATGCCCAAAAATGTCATGCATATAGGCGTAAATTTCACGGTTATTAATTTCTCTATTTTGCTTCTTGATGATGTTTTTCTTAAGCTGGACACGAATATCCGTAATCCAGCCCGCAATTTCCTCTGCTTCTTCCTTGTTGGTTCTAAGCTTTTCATAGCAATATTCCATACTGACAAGCATAAGCTTTCTGTTGGTTTCCTGAATAGACTTTGGAAGTTCTAAAAGCTCATCCTCGCATTTGGTCATTTCCTCTTTTACTTCATCCAAAAGTCTGGCATCCTGATCCATCTCCTTATGACGCTGATCCTCGTCGCCGGTCTTCTCTTCCGTATCCATATTGTCCACAATATGATTCATCAGTTTGCTTTTTACTTTTTTTAGTTCCTTCAATCGGGTGTTTAGCTGCCCCTGCTTCATAAGCAGGCGATTCTCCTCCTGTTCCAGACTTTTAATGGCATCCGTCTTCCCATGAATTGCGAATAACCGATGCCATTTTTGATCCAAAACCAGAATTGGCACCTCCTTATCCGAAAGGGCCTCAAGAAATTCTTGTTCTGACTTCATATTCACTCCCCCTACCTGTTAAACAGATAAAAATGAGAACTTATTTTTGTTTTTGATTCTTAACAATATTGTAAGAAAGCTGCATTAAGCTGTCCGATAAATGAACATTTTCCACCACCACGTCCTGCTGACTCAGCTCCAAATCCACATGGGCAAAATTCCAAATCGCATGTATACCCAAATCCACCAAATGAGAGGCCGTAATACTTGCCTTTTCCTTTGGCATGGTAAGTGCTGCAATATCAACCTGATTCTCTTTGCAGAAATCATCCAATTCATCCAACATATGGACCTTGATTCCACGGACTGTCATCCCCTGTAGTGCCGGGTTCACATCAAAAAGTGCAATAATGCGAAAGCCAAGTCTCTCAAACTTCACGTAATTGGCAAGTGCCTGGCCTAAGTTACCGGCTCCGATTACAATGATATTATGGGTCTGATCAAGCCCCAGAATTTTACCAATTTCATCATGAAGATACTTTACATTGTATCCATATCCCTGCTGGCCAAAGCCACCAAAGTTATTTAAATCTTGTCTAATTTGTGAGGCAGTGACACACATACGATTACTAAGATCATTGGATGAGATTCGCTCCACTCCATCATCCAAAAGCTCTCCCAGATATCGATAATATCGTGGCATTCTGCGAATGACTGCTTGAGATATTTCTTTTTCCACGAGTTCTTCCTCCCTATAAACCAATACCGCTGATTCCATTATAGGATTTTCAGCGGTACCTGTCAATGTGTGAAATTTTTAACAGAGCAATAATTATGCCAAAGATTTCTCTAATTCTAAGGCAATTGCTTTGATAAACTCCTCACTATTTAATACAGTTGGATTTGGAATCGATGTGATCCAAGCAAGATCCTTTGTCATTTTGCCCGACTCAATGGTGGCAACACATGCTTTTTCCAGCTTATCAGCAAATTCCATAAGCTTCTGATTCTCATCAAGCTCTCCACGCTTTCTCAAAGCCCCTGACCAGGCAAAAATAGTTGCAACAGAGTTGGTAGAGGTCTCCTCCCCTTTTAAATGCTTGTAATAGTGGCGCTGAACGGTACCATGAGCAGCCTCATATTCATAATATCCCTGTGGAGATACAAGAACAGAGGTCATCATGGCAAGAGAACCAAATGCAGAAGAAATCATATCACTCATTACGTCTCCATCATAGTTCTTGCAGGCCCAGATGAATCCACCTTCTGATTTCATAACTCTGGCTACGGCGTCATCAATTAAGGTATAGAAATAAGTAATACCTGCTTTTTCAAACGCTTCTTTGTAATTTGCGTCGAAAATCTCCTGGAAGATGTCCTTGAAATTGTGATCATACTTCTTTGAGATGGTATCTTTTGTTGCAAACCAGAGATCCTGCTTAATATCCAACGCATATTGGAAGCAGCTGTGAGCAAAGCTCTCAATAGAATCGTCCACGTTGTGCTGTCCCTGAAGAACCCCTGCACCTTTAAAATCATGGATTAATTCTCTTGTTTCATTTCCATTTTCGTCTGTGAATACCAGCTCTGCTTTTCCAGGGCCCCCCACCTTCATCTCGGTAGCCTTATACACATCCCCATAAGCATGACGGGCAATGGTAATCGGTTTTTTCCAGGTCTTAACATTAGGTTCAATTCCCTTTACCACAATTGGAGCACGGAAAACAGTCCCGTCTAACATTGCACGAATGGTACCATTAGGGCTCTTCCACATCTACATCAAATGATACTCATCAATACGCTCTGCATTCGGTGTGATGGTGGCGCATTTTACGGCAACCTTATATTTCATAGTTGCATTGGCAGAATCAATGGTAACCTGATCATTGGTTCTGTTGCGCTCTTCAAGGCCAAGATCATAATACTCTGTCTTTAGATCAATAAATGGCTCCAAAAGGTCCTCCTTGATCATCTTCCAGAGAATCCTGGTCATCTCATCTCCATCCATTTCTACGATAGGGGTTGTCATCTGAATTTTTTCCACGTCTATTCCTCCATTCATATATTATTCCATCCGATACATTCAAAATTGGCAATCGTCCCTGCAATATGAGTACTGGCAGCTTCCTCGGCTGCTTTCGGATCTCTAAGCTTTAATGCTTCAACAATTTTTCTATGCTCTTCCTTACATTCTTTCACACGGGAAGGATTATGTAAAGAGGCAGATCTCACACGAATCAAATATTGGTGGTAATCGGACAGCACATGATTTAATTCCTTGCTTCCGCTGGCCTGATAAATAATCTCATGAAAGCGATTATCCAGTTCCACCATCTGGGCCCAGTTTCCTTTGCTTGCATGAAACTCTGCAAGATAGACATTCTCTTCCAACTCCTGTAGCTGTTCCTCTGTCACGTTCTGTGCCGCCCAGTTTGCACATAAGCCTTCTAACAACATCCGAATCTGGTAGATGTCCTTTACATCTTTTGTAGTGATTCCCTCTACAAAAGCACCTCTGTTAGGAACAATACGAATCAGGCGCTCTAATTCCAGCTGTCTTAGAGCCTCTCTCACAGGGGTTCTGCTAACCCCCAGCTCATCCGCAATCACCTGCTCCTTTAATTCCTCCTCTGGTTGGTATTTTCCAGACAGTATGTCCTCTCGCAATTTGCGAAAGACCTTAGCACTTAATGAATAACGATCCTCTGTCATACGCAATCCCCTAGAGAACAAGGTTCTCTTCTCTACATACTTCTGTAATTTTGGTAACAAGCTCATTGTCTGTAATTACCGTTACTCGGCCATCCTCGTACTGGGTATCGACCCAATCCTTTACCTTCTTGACCAGGATACTGTTTTTATCAACCTTTCTATCCTCCGGAAGGTGATAGTAGTTATTAATCCAATGGGCGATTCCCGCAAGCCCTGAGGTATTGGATACCGCTACCAGCGGTGGACGATTTAAGAATTTCTCCGTATCAAATATATTGTAAATCTCCTCGTTTTTCAAAAGACCATCCGCATGAATACCGGCTCTCGTCACATTGAAATTGCTGCCGACGAAAGGAGTTCTGGAAGGCTGAACATATCCGATCTCCTTTTCAAAATACTCGCTTAGCTCTGTAATCACCGTCGTATCCATACCATCCAAGGTGCCCTTTAGCTGGGCATACTCAAATACCATAGCTTCCAAAGGGGTATTTCCGGTGCGCTCTCCAATTCCAAACAAAGAACAGTTCACCCCGCTTGCCCCATACAGCCATGCGGTTGTGGAATTGTTCACTGCCTTGTAAAAGTCGTTGTGTCCATGCCATTCAATGAGCTCAGACGGTACTCCCGCATGAGTGGTAAGACCATAAATAATTCCCGGAACGCTTCGAGGGATTACCGCACCCGGGAAGTTGACACCATATCCCATAGTATCACAGGCTCTAACCTTAATAGGAATCTGATACTCCTCCATCAATTTCATCAGCTCTACACAGAAAGGAATCACAAAGCCATAGATATCCGAACGGGTAATATCTTCCAAATGGCATCTTGGACTGATTCCTGTCTCAAGACATTCACGGATAATATTCAGATAAAGATTCATAGCCTCTCTTCGGGTCATTTTCATCTTATAAAAAATATGATAATCCGAGCAGCTTACCAAAATACCGGTCTCTTTTAACCCGATATCTTTTACCAGCTGGAAGTCCTGCTTGCTGGCACGAATCCATGAAGTGACCTCCGGGAACTCATACCCTTTTTCCAGACACTTATATACCGCATCCCGATCCTTCTTGCTGTATAAAAAGAACTCACTCTGTTTGATTTTACCCTTTGGTCCTCCTAAACGATGCAGATAATCATAGATTGTTACAATCTGCTCTGTGGTATAAGGGACTCTCGACTGCTGACCATCTCGAAAAGAGGTATCGGTAATCCAAATATCCTCCGGCATATTATGTGGAACAATTCTATCGTTAAATGCAATTTTAGGAATCTCTTCATAAGGAAACAAATTACGAAACGTAGATGGTTCTTCCACGTCTACCAGCTGGTAAAAATGTTCCTCCAACTGAAGAAGATTGGTTTTACGATTCATGATTACATCTCTCATGGATAACCTCCTTGGAATTACATGATTGTATACAATTATACGTTTATCCAAGTTTATTCCTTTACCACAAAAAAGTCAAACAAAATTTCATTTTTTTCTGTCACCAAAATTCTTCCATCACATACAATGTTACTGTAAAACAATCTTGGAGGTCACCTATGAGTGATTTAGCTGCTACAAACTGTGGATGTGGATGTGGAAACAATTCTAATTGTTGCTCTTCTATTATCTGGATTATCCTTTTATTGAGCTGCTGCAATAACGGAAATGATTGCGGATGCGGTTCCGGTTTCTTTGGCGGAAATGGAAACGGAAACGACTGCTGCTGGATTATCCTCCTTCTTTTGCTTTTTGGCAATGGATGCGGATGTAATGGAATCTTCTAAATCCTAATTCAAAATCAAAAAAAGAAGGCTGTGACCAAGTTGTTATCAATGGTCCAGCCTTCTTTTTTGTAAGATGCCACAGCATTAGGAATTCACGGTAAATATTTTATCGAAAGAAGCTTCCTCCCTGTTATTTTTCTCGATTTTTTGAGTTTCCCTTCGATATTCCTCCATCACTTCACAATCCTTTGGAACCTTTCTGCTCTTTAGACATTTCTCGTCAATTTCATATACTTCATTATCATGATTGATAAGCATCATAACCCCTTTTTTATTTAGCATATGCCAGTCATAGAAGAAGTTTCTAAGGCATACAATAGAAAAAAGAATATTTAGGATGAACCATGACAGTCTTTGACAAGATGAACCAAACCAAAGAGCTTTCCATATTAAAAACACTATTCCCCTACTTATCTCAGGAACAGCAATCCTCTCTTTTATACCTAATCCCTTTTTTAGAGTACCAAAGTGCATATACGGCCTGGAAGGACCAGAGTCAGACTCTAAGCGCCTGTGATTACAAAAATCGCTTCGAAAAACAGAAAAGTATGATTCAGGACCTAAAGCCCTTTTTGTCCAAGGAACAGCAGGATTTTTTAGATCGTTACTTAC
>JALEPP010000145.1 GCA_022767075.1 Agathobacter sp.
TGCAGTATCTCCAATCTTGTCATACAACCTTCCGGCGCTGTAGCTTTCGCCCACTACCGTGTAAGGGCTGTTTGCCACATAACCAATATGTCCGATACCGGGCATCTCAACTTTGATCGCTTCCTTATCGTATTCGTTATCCGGTTCTTTGACCAGTTTGACCTTCATCTTTGGCTCAAGGAAATCTTGGCCATGATGGTGATTCGTTCCTGCGATTGTAAAATAAATCTCTGCCATATCGACACCTCCTAAAATGTATTCACGTTTCTATTTGGTAGTTTGTAATTATACATTATCAGGTAAGGTGTCCGTTAAAAATGACAGGTCGTTTGCCTTGCTTGCCTTTGTATCTTTTATATTTTCGGATTCAAATTGCTAAATCTCCAGTCTGCAGCATAGTCTGCAATTGGAAACCAGTTAAACTTTTCATCAGATTTGAGATAAAGTGGATGTCGAGGATTTCCTGCCTTTGTCATAGTCCCTCTGTAGAACCATTGATCTGAGCTTATGACCTCTTGAATATCGTACAAACCATCACCTAGATAAAATTGGTTATCTATACTGTCACCCCATGCAGCCCAGATTTTGCCAATTGTGTAATTTTTTTCAAGAGCTTCAAGCACTTTCAAATTATTTTCAACTAAAACCTTATCTGGCTCGTCAGGTAGCATGTCCGGGTTTTTATCTCTTAATGGATAAAGATTTACAATAAGCCATCCATCATATCCTTCTTCCTTAGCAATCTTTCTAACCCTGCGTGTCGTTGGATCAAGATTGTTTTCTCCCGGAGATGCCTCGCTTGGATTTATACCAAATATCAACATATTATAGGAGCCTGGTTCCCCCAATAGATATCTCTCTTTATCATCACCTATATATGCCCATCCTGCTGGAATATCATCCTGTCTTTCCATCCACTCTGACATATTTTCAAGCATTTTTTCATTTATCTTCATTTTCAATTTCTCCACAGAAGGTTACATACATTTCGGACATTTTCTTACAGCAATATCACAACCATTTGCCTCATATTCGAAACCACAAGAATTGCATCGTAGAGCATATAACACCTGATTTGCATGATTCCCGGGCTTATTTAAGCAACCAATATTCTCTTGATTATTTCGATTAACATACCCTTGTACTAAAGTCTTGCCTTTTGATTTTTGTACCTTTGGGCTGAATTCTATACTATCCTCTTCTGGCATGGCATTCCTGAATTTCTCGATTGCAATCAAAGGCATAATTCTCTCTTCATCTGGTATCTTTGCATCTAACTCTAGAAGCTTATTCACTCTGATCGTATAGAAGTTCATGCTTGGCACATATGACTTATATTCCCAGGCATATGCACCAGGCCCATTGTATATTTCTTTAATAACACCGTTCTCTTTATCAAGGTATTCCACTAGCAAATAATCTGGTTCTTCACGAATAACAATAGAATCTACTTTTTGTGTGCCCTTAATCTGAACTTTTTTGCCATCAACTTCCCCATCATGAGTTTTTTCAGATTGTTTGTATAAAGTAATGCCATATATGTGAGCAGCCATAACCTCAACAATGTTTCCAATCAGAATGCCATCTAGCTTAAACGATTTTTCAGGGAACTGCTCCTCGATTTCACTTGTAATTCGATTTAAGTCTTTAACCTTTTCTGATAAAAATGCGATTTTTTCCTTTTCTATCATGTCACACTTCACCTACCCATAATAATAACTACTCCAACTTTACTTAATTTCTGTATATGACACCTGATACTCAAACAAGCGCATCCTATCATCAGACTTAACCTTAGAAATTAAATCAGCAGTTGGATTGTTCAGACATATGATTCCATACACCTTTTTGCCCTTAAATTTAGGACTCTGTGCAAACCAATCTAAGTAGTCAGGAGTCTGCTTATAAGCATCATCGTAGCCACTATCTTTTTTCAGCTCGATAACATAAAGATTACCTGCTTCGTCTTCACAAAAGAGATCCAACCGTCCTACCGGAATAATATACTGTCTTCCATACTCGCCTTTGCGCTTGTACATTTTAAGATTCATGCCAAACACTGGCATATTATTCTCAATTCGCTGTGTCAGCTCATCTTCCAATATTTTTTCTGTGCTGAACTGAAAGCCTTTAACTTTTAATGCTGTAGTATCTACCTGTGTTTCTTCTACGTCTTCCGGCTCAAATTCCTTTATCCATACTTTTTCTTCTGACGTTCCACCATCTTCTTAACCTTCTCATATGAATACTGGTGGCTTGAGTTCTCCATCCCGTCTGTAGTAATTATGAATAAAGTCTTTTCCGATCTGTCCTCTTTTCTCGCATACTTATGTACATTTCCAATGTGATGAATAGCTCCACCAAGAGCAGTGCAACCTCTAACGTAATACTGCTTATCATTCATCGACTCAACCTTGCTTACCGGTACCCTATCATAAAGCACCACTGTGTGATCATCAAAGAGAACCGTAGAAATGTAAGCTTCTCCCTCTTCCTTCTTCTGCTTTGCAATCATGGAATTAAAACCACCAATACTCAGGAACTGTCCGCTCCTAATTCACCGGAGTTCCAACCTCGATAAGATTTCCATCTGGATCATAAAACCGGACAACCTTCTGTCCCCATGAATGCTCCATTAATTCATTGACATACTCTATTTCAAAGTCCGATCCTTCCAACTTTTTAATAAAACCTTCTATGTCAGGTTCCTCAAAATAAAGCTCTGTCATATTATTCTTTGAAATCAACTCCTTGTCCAGGAACCGCTGCCATATCTTTGCATCCTGTAGTACCAATCCCTCAGACA
>JALEPP010000052.1 GCA_022767075.1 Agathobacter sp.
CAGCGACGAGTCGTTGCTACTCTCGGAGCCGTCCTGAACGATAGAACGGGGGCGGTTCTGTTTGCGGCTCGAAGAACGACAAACAGAGAGCCCCCGTAATAAAATTCGTGAAGGCGGCTCCTTAGAGTAGCAGACGAGGAGTGGCTAGCGCGCATTTTGTCAGACAATTTTTGCCCCTTGTTCAAACCGTTGGCGTACAGGAAATTAAAGTTCGAGTGCCACTTTGGAAAATTCTAAGCAATCTTGTAAAAGCACTGTGATTTCCTAAGCAGAGGGGGAGCGGGAACCGGGCAGTCCACAAAAGGCCGGGGAATTGCTCCTTGCATATCACAAAAAAGCCGACACCCGAGGAGAGGCCCCAGGTGACGGCAGTTGTGATATGGATATGGAGTTATACGAAGCGAAGACTAATGGTAGGCGTCGTGAGAGGTGTTCATAATCCAGAGGTCCTGTTCGTTGGCGCCCCAGTGAAAGAGTTCTTTCATCTGGTCATCGTACTGTTCCAGGGGAAGATAGGTTCTTAGCATGTTCAAGAGATGGGTTTCTCTTGCATCCTTGGGATGCAGGGTGTCGATGGCCGGCAGGATGATGTCCATCAGCTCCTGGGGTGTCTGGTCTTCTGATAGGGGCAGATCAAAGAGCTTTTTCATAAGTCCTGCCGCATAGTACAGCTCATAATTTCCAAGTAAAACAGCCTGCTGCCCATTACATTTTATTATGATACTCTGTCTTGCAATGGAAGTAATCATAGTATTCCTTCTTTCTTTTCATTGTTTCTTTGAAAAGAGTACCACACTCCCGGGAGATTTGCACTACAGATTTCCGAAAGAGTTTCTAGAAGTAACCATTTAAGAAATAAAAAAAGGAGCCTGCAACCTTCCCCAACGCCATTGCCCAAAGTACATAGCATAAGCCTTTTTTTAATCTCGCTCTTCGAAACATGATCGGCAGGGTCTTTACGATTTCTGCCAATGCCGCTGCCACACATCCCACAAATATTCCTGCTCCTAATCCGTATAAAAGCAAAAGCCCTTGGGCAAGGATAGACGGAACCGGAGCTTTATATAAGGCTAACCACGGGGAAACGGACAAAAACCCCATGGTTACTACCGATATGGAAATAACGGTTTCCTGCATACGAGTCTTGTCTGCCATCTGGGTTTTGGCAATCATTCTTGGCACCACTCCTATCACAAGAATAAAGGCAAATACTCCTGTAGCTACAGCGATTCCGGCAGTAAACCCAAACATGCCCAATCCAAGCTGTCTAATCCACATCCTTGCTACACCCCTTCCGACTGCTGTTTTCGATTAGGGTATCGTCCATCTCTTTTTCCGTCTTTCGAAGCTCCACCTGAATCGGGGTAGCATCCCTTGTGAGCTTCCGATTGCCGAAGTGATTGAAGAAGACAATGATCCCAACCCCAAGTCCAATGGAATATCCTATTTCCAGCACAGACAAATCCGGTTTTTTCGTTCCCAGGAACTGCTGATATAATTGGTCAAACACCCCCACTATGGAGATGTCATTATTGAATGCCATAATGGTAAATGCCGCCCCAAAAAAGATTAGGATACAAAGGAATACAAGCTTCACCATATCCCATATAGGATGTGGCATCTGCTCTCCGGAGTACTGGAGTACAAAGTCTGTCTCCCCTACATTCACCAGCTCGTAATCCGGATATTCCTTGTGAATGATTTGAAATACCTTTAATATTCCAAATATCTCCAGCTGATTTTTCTCCTGAAAACGAATAATTTTTAGGTTCTTAAGTGCTGGCAGTATCTGAGGATTGGCACATTCCAGCTTTGCAATATCCCCTAATGTCACCAAGGGATTGGGACACTGGACATTCCTATCGATCTTCACATAAACTGTCTGCAACCTGTTCCCCCATATCATTCATAAAATCACTGCCATCTGCCATCAAATCTGCTACCTTTTCAGTACCTTCTTCCACCACATCAGCAACTTTTTTCTTACCGTTTGCCACCAGCTCTTCCACTTTTTCAGTTCCTTCTTCCACTGCATCTGTCACTTTCCTCTTTCCACTTACTACAATGTCCTTTGCCACCTTGTCGCACTGATTCTTCATTCCCTTCAAATCCTTTACCAGGGTTCCATCACTTGGAATGTCATCGTTGGAATAGCATTTCATGCAATATACAACGCCCGCTACCACCAATGCAACCAGCACGGCTACCAGTGCCATTCGATATTTCTTGCACTCTTTTTCGCATATCCATTTCTTACCATAATTCCACATGAATCATATCTCCTTTCTTTTTTGATAGTATCTTTCCTCTTGTTTTTTTTATTCATTTACAGAACAAAGAGTTGCGATCCCGCGGAGCGTTTTTATGTAATAAAAAACAGCTCTTATCCTCTCTCAAGGATAAAAGCTGCAATACCGGTTATTCTTTTCTAAGCTTCGCTAACTGATTGAGCCATGCCTGAGGCAGACCCATGGTAAAAATAATACCGATAACGATGGCTCCTGCCATTTCCACAGTCTCTCTTCCCTTTGATGCAAACATCTCCATGTTTCCGCTAATCAGGTAATAGGCGGTGTAATAGATTCCCGCTCCCGGAACCAGGGGAAAGATTCCTGCCAAGAGATATACCGTTGCAGGCTGTTTTCGTAACACTGCAAATATTCTGGAGAACAGAGTCAAGGCTATTGTGGCTACGATTACAGAAATCATCAGATGGTTCCCCCGCATCAGCAGGGACTCATATACACTCCAGCCAATTCCACCGGAGATTCCGCATAGAATCCATTCCGACTTTGGCGCTTGAAAGAGCACCGCAAAAGCCATGGTTGCAACAATTGCTACCAGAAAGTGAAAAATAATCGTTCCCATCATCTCATGACACCTCCCATATTCTGATAGACATAGATAGTCAGACCCACTCCAACCGAAATCAGAAGTGCCGTCAAAAGGGCATCCAAAAGATGAATCACTCCAGAAAGGTAATCCCCGTTGTAGATATCCCGGATGGATGTGGTAAAGGCAATTCCCGGCACCAGTGGCATAATACAACCGATTACGATCTTGTCCTGTAATACGGGCCATCCCATACTCATAGGGATAAGACTCAGTGCTGTGACAAAGATGCTACTAAAAAGGAGAGTGGCAAATCTTCCAACCTTGTGCTTTTCACATCCAAGCATCAAAAATGTCAGCATACATCCTATAAAGGTTGCCACAATTCCGTCCAAAATATTAGCACCAAATAAAATAGCAAATCCACCGGAACCGATTCCCGTGCTAAGAACACGAATCCACAGAGGATCCTTTTTGTGATTGCGAATTCGTTCCAGTCTCTCCCAGGCTTCCTCCTCGGTGCATCTCTTCTCGCAGATATCTCTTGCAAGCTGATTCAGTTTTGAGATTTTAAGCAAATTAACACTGCCAAGTGGTGCATGACGAATCATACTTCTGGCATCTGCTCCTCCTTCATTGGCGCTGGCAAATAAACCGTTGGACAACACATACACATCGTGGTCTTCCAGTTCATACGCCTCCATAATCTTCATTACCGTATCTTCTACACGATAGATTTCCCCGCCATTTTGGAGCATAACATAGCCTATTTCCACGGCTAATGTCAAGGCATCCTTCGACTTGCTCATGTCATCCTCCTCGTCACCTGTGACATTTCTAACAGATTCCCTCAGTTTACTGGTTTTCTATCTGCATTGCAAGATCTTCTAAATATTCCCACCTCTGCATTTTTTCTTCCAGCAGGCTTTCCGTCTGTTCCTTTTCCTTGGTGAGTTCATTGAGCTTTACAAAATCCCTTGCAAAGCGGACCATATCTGCGTCCAGCTCCTCAAGCTTTTCTTCCAGGCTCTCGATTTCCTGCTCAATGACTTCATAATCCTTTTGCTCCTGGTACGTAAATTTAAGCTTCTTGGCATGTCCCCAGGTAGCCTTAGAGTCCACCTTTTTCTGCCATAAGTCTCCTTCTTCTATATCAGCCTTTCCCGTTCTTTCGGCTACGATACTTCCCAGGGAATCCCCATCGTCCGGTTCTGTCTCCCTGGCATGAAGGTAATCGGTGTAACCCCCTTCGTACTGTTTCAAGGTTCCATCCGTCCGGAAGGCAAAAATACGGTTCATGGTACGGTCCAGGAAATAGCGGTCATGAGATACCGAAATCACGATTCCCTGATACCCATCCAGGTAATCCTCTAAAATTGCCATGGTTTCCGTATCCAGATCATTGGTGGGCTCATCCAGAATCAAAACGTTGGGCGCCTCCATAAGCACCTTCAACAGATTCAGTCTTCTCTGCTCTCCACCGGAAAGCTTTCCAATGGCGCTGTACTGCTGACTTGCCGGGAAAAGAAAACGCTCCAGCATGGCAGAAGCAGATATCAATCCATCCTCCGTGCGAACGTATTCCGCAGTATCCTTGATATAATCAATCACTCTCTGATTGGGGTCCATGTAGGAAAGCTCCTGGGCATAGTATCCAAGCTTAACCGTCTGGCCAATCACAACTTCCCCGGAATCCGCCTGTACCATACCACCGATCATCTTCATCAGAGTCGTTTTGCCACAACCATTTTTCCCAACAAATGCCACGCGATCGTTTTTCAGGAAAATATAGGTAAAATCCTTGATTAACGTCTTGTCCCCATATGCCTTGTTCAAATCTAAAACCTCTACGGTAGTACGCCCCAATCTCTGGGACATGGAGCTCAATGCAAGCTTTTCCTCCACCTGAATGCCCTTTTGATCCCGAAGTGCCTCGTAGCGCTGTATGTGGGCTTTTTGCTTGGTAGATCTGGCTCTTGCCCCTCGCTGCATCCAGGCAATTTCTTTTCTCAAAACCGACTGGCGCTTGCGCTCGGATGCCACCAGGCTTTCTTCCCTGGCTGCCTTTCTCTCGAGGAAGCCGGAATAATTGCATTCATAGCTGTAGATATTTCCCTTATCAATCTCCACAATTCGATTGCAGACACTATCCAGAAAATAGCGATCATGGGTTACCATTATGATGGCTCCCTTAAAGCTTCTCAGATAGTCCTCCAGCCACTCTACCATTGGATAATCCAAATGGTTGGTAGGCTCGTCCAAAAGAAGCACATCGCAGGGAGGAATCAGCGCCGCCACCAAGGCCAGACGCTTTCTCTGTCCCCCGGACAGTTCCCCGGTCTTTTGATGAAAATCCGTAATCTCCAGTTTCATGAGCATGGATTTCGCCTCGCTCTCCAGAGTCCACCTCTGAGACTCAGGGATTTTGCTCATTACTGCATCAAGAATCCCCTCCTCTGGATCAAAATCCGGGTTCTGGGACAGATAATTACACACAATATGATTGGCAAAGGTCACCGTACCTGAATCAGGCTCACTGGCTCCTGCCAATATCCGAAGAAGGGTAGACTTGCCGGTTCCATTGATGCCCACAATTCCTATTTTTTCTCGTTCTTGCACATAAAAGGAAGCTTCCGAAAAAAGCTCCCTTTCTGTATAAGTCTTTGTAATATTTTCTACATTGATAATGTTCATGAATCCTCCTGGGTTGCCTTTGCTTCCAGAATTGCTTCGTTCAAAGAAAGCATCTTGGCATCCAGCATTCCAACAATTTCTGCACACTCCTGCAAATCATGACTGATGTACGCAGGCGCATGACCTTCAAACTTATAGTAAATCTTATGCTCCAGACTGGCCCAGAAGTCCATAGCAATGGTACGAATCTGAATCTCCACAGTGGTATCTACCACGCGGTCCGTAAGGAAAATAGGTACGCTGACTATCATATGATAGCTTCGGTATCCACTTTCTTTTGGATTCTTAATATAGTCCTTCACGGACACAACCGTAAGGTCATTCTGCCGGCCAATCATCTCAGCCAGACGATAAATATCGGAGGTAAAGGAACATACCAGACGGATTCCCGCAATATCCTTCACGTGCTCCACCATGTTGTCAATTGTAACCTCATAGCCGTTTCTCTTTAGCTTCTTTACTATACTCTCAGGTGATTTTATTCTTGACTTAATATATTCAATTGGATTGTACTGATGTACATGCTGAAATTCATCATTTAGAATCTCCAGCTTTGTCTCTACCTGCTTTAGTGCAGAGTTATACAAGAACATCACAGTCTGCCAACTGTCAACGCCCTCATCATAAAGAAAAGGTTGATCCATTCCTATTTCTCGTCTCCTTTATTCTAAAAATCACGCTTCTCCCTGGAAAGGGTCTTCTCTTTTGTCGATTTGTCCTCTCTATTATAGCACAGATTCTAAAAGAATTCATCTTCTTCCAGAATCTGCATCTCTAAATAATCAAAATCAATTTCCTCGATAAAATTGTCTTTTCCAAATCGTGTCTTTCCCCGTCTTTGAAACTCCGAGACATTTTTGTCCAGCCAGATCGGCACACTTAAATCAAACATATGGCAAACCTTATCCAGGGCTCCAAAAATCTTATGTGTCCTTGTATCCTCTGAGCAATCCTCGATGGTCTCTGTCTTTATCAACCTCGAGTCTTCCCATATCTTAAACCAGATTCTCAAGTCTAGTTACTCCTTCTTTGTCTATTGGTTTCGTACATTAAAATAGTGGCGGCAATGGCAGCATTTAGGGATTCCACCTCCCCTTCCATGGGAATGCGGATGTAAGTATCTGCCAGGTCTGCAATTTCTTTGGATAATCCGTTGCCCTCGTTTCCGATAAAAAATGCAGTGGGTTCTGCATAATTCATCCGGTCATAGGAGGCGTTACCCTTTAAATGGGCTGCATAACAGTGTACGCCCTGCTCCTTGATTTTATGAATAGTTCCTGTCAAATCATCGGTCACAAAAAATGGAACACGGTAAATGCTTCCCATGGTGGAGCGAATGGTCTTGGAATTAAACAAATCCACTGTGGTACCATTCATAATAATCCCTGTAATTCCAGCCCCTTCTCCGGTGCGCATCATCGTTCCAAGGTTGCCGGGATCTTGAATACTCTCCAGAACTAAGAGGTGGGTTTTATCCCCCTGTAACAGATCCGACAGCTGGTAGGACGGTTGTTTCACAATGGCCAGAATCCCCTGTGGAGTCTGGGTATCTGAGACAGACTTAAACACAGAGTCCGAAAGCACCTCATAAGAAAAGCGAGACAGCAGGTTTCTGTGCTCCTCCTCCCCTTCAAAGGTCTCGGATACATATACCTGCACCAGACTCTCAATCGGTGCCTCTGCTACCATTTTACGTCCTTCCACCACAAAGGTTCCGGTAGCCCTACGCTCCTTGGCTTTTTTCTGCAGCTGTATGAGATTTTTTATCTTTGGATTACTTGTACTTGAAATCATATCTCTTGTCCTATCTATCCGTCTGACACGATTGTCTGACGTCATCTGTCTTCTATATGGGTCTGCTCTATCATCATATACTATAACGTAGGGATACACAATCCATTTGTGGAAAATGGCACTTCCTTCCCCTATGAGCATTTATGAGCCTTAGCAAAAAAAGAAAAGGGCTGTTATGTCCTAACAACCCTTTCTCATGTTCGAATTACTCGTATTGTCTGCTATCGCTTTGCTCTTAGACTAGGTCCTGAGCAACCTGATACTGGTACTCGTCAATATCCTTCTTCATTGCAAGTGCTTCATCGATGTCGAAATCTACAAACTCTCCATTTTTGTGCGCTACAACACGGTTGCTCTTGCCCTGTAAAAGAAGATCTACTGCCATAGCCCCCATAACAGATGCATACATACGGTCTTTACAGGTTGGACTTCCACCGCGCTGCATATGACCAAGAATGGTGGCACGAGTCTCGATTCCGGTAGCTGCCTCGATACGCTTTGCCATACCCTGAGAATCACCGATTCCCTCAGCGTTGATAATGATATGATGCTGTTTTCCTTTTGCATGAGTTTCTTTGATGTGTTCAATAAGCTTAGCCTCATCTCCATCGTAACGCTCCGGAAGAAGAATATCCTCTGCTCCGTTTGCGATACCACACCATAATGCAATGTAACCAGCTCTACGACCCATTACCTCGATAATCGAACAGCGAACGTGAGAAGTGGAGGTATCACGAACTTTATCAATGGCCTCCATTGCAGTGTTCACTGCAGTATCAAATCCGATGGTGTAATCCGTACAAGCGATATCCAAATCGATGGTTCCTGGAACACCGATTGTATTGATTCCCAGTCCTGCAAGCTTCTGTGCACCCTGGAACGATCCGTCACCACCGATAACAATCACTCCGTCGATACCATGTTTCTTACAGATTTCAGCGCCCTTTTTCTGTCCTTCCGGTGTAGTGAACTCCTTACAACGAGCAGTCTGTAAAATAGTACCACCACGTGATATCGTATCTGATACACTCTTTTCGTTCATATCAAAAATCTCTTCGTTCAAGAGACCTGCATATCCCCTTTTTATACCTTTTACTTTTAACCCTTTATGGATAGCCTTACGTACAATCGCACGGGTTGCTGCATTCATTCCTGGTGCATCTCCTCCACTGGTAAGCACACCGATGGTCTTAATCTCATTTGCCATGGTCTTTTCCTCCTAAATACCTAAACTACTAGTATTTTAAACTGTTTGTTATCGCTTTTCAATGTTCTTTTCCACAACTTTTACGTTTTTTTCGCCCATAAAGTTCGTCAAATTGTTCACAAGGTTTTCGTCTGCACATACGGTAAGGTTCTTTCCCATTCTTTTGATGGCTTTTGGATTCGCCACGTAGATGACCACCTCGTCCTTTCCATCGGAATCCCGAAGAAGCTCAAGAAGTTCCTTTTCTCTTGATTCGTACTGTTCTTTATCCGGGAACTGAAGCCATAGCTCTCTTGCGGTATCCGAAAACGGAATAATCCTCTGGCACACCAATTTACCTTCCTTTTCTTCATCCACCGAGGCCCTTCCTGAGACAAAAATCTTCTCGTCCTGAGCAAGGAACATACGATAGGCCTCATAGTCCCGCGGGAAGACAATCACCTCCACAGTTCCCGTAAGATCCTCCAAGGTCACAAATGCCATCTGCTGATTATTCTTGGTGAACTTCACTGTCACATCCGATACCAGACCGCCAACAATTACGCTTTCGTTATCCGCAACCTTTGCCACCTGGGTATCCGGATCCAGGGTAAAATCATTGGCGGTGTTGGTGATATTTTTCTTCCATTTTTCCATATACTGTTCCAAAGGATGTCCGCTTAGGTATATGCCCAATACTTCCTTTTCCATGTGGAGCAGCTCTTCCTTTTGATACTCCGGAATCGGTGGATACTGAATTTCAAAATCCTTTTTCTCCTCCGGTGCAACCAGATCAAAAAGGCTCATCTGACCCGCAAGATTGTTCTTTTTGCCCGATACCACCTGATCGATAATCTGCGCAAACACAGACATCATCTGATGTCTGTTTCCATCCAGACTGTCGCAGGCTCCTGCCTTGATGAGATTCTCAACCGCACGCTTATTCACATCCTTATCGCTGGTTCTTTGGATAAAATCCTGAAGGGTTGTATAAGGTCCGTTGGCCTTTCTCTCCCCCACAATTCGATCGATTACCGGTCGTCCCAGACTCTTAATGGCATACAAGCCGTAGCGGATGTGGTCTCCCTCCGGTGTGAACTCCCCTTCTCCCACATTGATGTCCGGAGAAAGTACGGAAATGCCAAGCTCCTTACAGTGATAGAGGTACTCACTTGCCTTGGTAGAATTGTCGATTACAGAGGTCATAAGAGCCGCCATAAACTCTACCGGATAATAATATTTGAGCCATGCGGTCTGCACACTGATCATGGCATATGCTGCCGCATGGGATTTGTTAAAGGCATACTTTGCAAAATCCACCATGGAATCGTAAATCTTGTTGGCTGCCTCCTCCGAAATACCATTTGCCACACAGCCCTTGATTCCCTGCTCTTTGTCGCCGTATACAAAGCTTTGACGACCTGCATCGATGACATACTGTTTCTTCTTACTCATGGCACGGCGAATATTGTCCGCCTGGCCCATGGTGTAGCCTGCAAGCTTTTGTACAATCTGCATGACCTGTTCCTGGTATACGATACATCCGTAGGTAGGCTCTAAGATACTCTCCAGCTCCGGAGTCAGATAGCTGATGGACTCTCTATTATTCTTTCCCTTGATATAGTCCGGGATAAAGTCCATTGGGCCCGGTCGATAGAGAGAAATACCGGCGATGATATCCTCAAAGCTCTGAGGCTTCAGCTCTGTCATAAAGCTTTGCATACCCGCAGACTCAAGCTGGAACACACCCTCCGTCTTACCGCTTCCGATAAACCCAAGAACCTTTGGATCATTGTAATCAATGTGATCGATATCTATCTCAATGCCTCTGGCAGCCTTGATATTTTTTACAGAGTCCTTTAACACGGTCAGGGTTCTAAGTCCCAAAAAGTCCATCTTCAAAAGGCCAAGCTCTTCCAACTGGACCATGTTATACTCCGCCGTTGGACTGCCATCGTTTGCTCTGCCAAGGGGCACGTAATCACTGGCTACACCGGGATATATAACCACTCCTGCCGCATGAACGGAGGTATGGTTTGGAAGTCCCTCCAGCTTTTTGGCCATATCAATCAAGGCATGCATCTCGCGGTCTCCCTCATACAAAGCTCTAAATTCCGGATTCTTCGTAAGGGCATCCTCTATGGTAATATTTAATTCCATGGGAATCATCTTTGCCACACGATCCATCTGGGCATAAGGAAAATCCAAGGCTTTTCCAACGGCTTTAATGACACCTCTTGCAGCCATGGTTCCAAAGGTAACAATCTGGGTAACGGAATCCGCTCCGTACTTTTGTGAGACATACTCAATGGCACGATATCTCTCTGCGTACTCGAAATCCACGTCGATATCGGGCATGGATACACGCTCCGGATTCAAGAAGCGCTCAAAGAGAAGCTGGTACTTTACCGGGTCAATGTTGGTAATTCCGGTACAATAACACACACGGCTACCTGCCGCAGAGCCTCGTCCCGGTCCCACCCAGCAATCGTGGGTTCTGCTCCAGTTGATGTAATCCCATACAATGAGGATATACTCCACAAATCCCATCTTCTGAATAATGCCAAGTTCATACTGCATAGCTTCATAGATTTCATCCAATACTCTCTGTCGCTCTGCAAGTTCCTCCGGTGAAAGTTCCCTGCCTGCCACCTTAGGGTCCATGGAATACTCCGGCATATTGCGATATTTCTGCTCAAAGCCTCTGTCACAAAGGTCACTTAGGAAGGCATAGGCACTTTCATAGCCCTGTGGCACCTCATATTTTGGAATCTTGTAATTGCCGAACTCCAACTCCACATGACAACGGTCTGCAATTTTCTGGGTATTCTCCAGTGCCTCCGGCGCATATGGAAAGAGGCTTCGCATCTCTTCCTCACTTTTCACATAGAACTGACCGCCCTCGTAACGCATACGATCCTCGTCGGTAATCTTCTTTCCCGTCTGGATACATAACAGTACATCGTGGGCCTCCACGTCAGTGTCATAGGTATAGTGGATATCGTTGGTGCATACCAGTTCAATTCCAAGCTCCTGTCCCATGCGGTAAAGCTGTTGATTCACGTACTTCTGATCCGCAATCCCGTGGTCCTGAAGCTCGAAAAAGAAATTGTCCTTGCCAAAACAGTTCTGGTATTTCAAAGCAAGCTTTTTGGCTTCCTCATACTGGCCTCTTACAAGGGCTCTAGGAATCTCTCCCGCCAGACAGGCTGTCAGACAAATCAGACCCTCATGGTACTTTTCCAGGGTTTCAAAGTCCACACGTGGTCTGTAATAATATCCTTCTGTGTATCCGATGGATACAATCTTCATAAGGTTGTCATAGCCCTTGTTGTTCTCTGCCAGCAAAATCAGATGGTAGTAGCGGTCCTCTCCGTGACTCATCTCTCTGTCAAATCTGGAAGCTGGAGCCACATACACCTCACAGCCTATGATGGGATTGATTTCATTTGCCTTGCAGGTCTTATAGAACTCTACCACACCGTACATATTGCCATGGTCTGTGATAGCGGCACTATTCATGCCAAGCTCCTTCACTTTGGCCACATAGTTTTTTATTTTGTTGGATCCATCCAACAGCGAATATTCTGTATGAGTATGAAGATGACAAAAAGCCATGTTA
This sequence comes from Agathobacter sp., assembly GCA_022767075.1. Lineage (GTDB taxonomy): Bacteria > Bacillota > Clostridia > Lachnospirales > Lachnospiraceae > Roseburia. The sequence goes on from JALEPP010000052.1 coordinate 12,129, forward strand.
CAACAATCTCCTTTTCTACTACCCGAATAATGTCAATTAAATCCCAAGTCCCAAATAATAGCACCCCAAAGCTAATAATAACAAATGTACCGGATAAAAGGCATAGAAGAAGTATTTCATTCCTACACTGCTCTTTCCCCTTGTACCATTGTAGTAATAGATTGGAATCAACATGAAAAATGCTACCCATTCGATGGTTCCACACATAAGTCCTAGTATCAATACTGCCACCCCGAACCCAAGCATTCTGTGATTTCGCAGCAAATAAAACACTGCAATGGCGGCTACTCCTCCGGCAGAATAGTCTGTGTGAAGCAAATTCGCAAGCTCCATAGAACCAAGGATCACAACTGCCATCAACACACACTTAACAAAAATCTGTGGGATGGTTGGTTGTTCCTTCCGAAGTCTCTTATCCAGCCAGTCCAATATTCCCACCATCACAAGACCAATGAGGAGTGTGACAAATACACTGTTGGAGCTCATATCAAAGAAGCTCCTCTGGAAGGCCATGTCAAATGGAATCTCTGATAAAATTACAAAAATCCCCATATTTCTTACGTACTTCCAGTAGCTTCTGGTGTGCATAAAGCCCTCAATCAACAAAAAGCAATAGATTGGAAAGGCCATTCGCCCCACACAACGAAGAGCAATATAGATGTCAAACCATAAATCATAATTCGCCTCCGTAATCCAAAGACTTCCGGCCATACCAAACTGGCGCTCAATAATTGTAGCCGCAAAATGATCGATAAACATGGTAACAACCGCTATCATCTTTAGCGTAAAACCACTGCATCCCCTTAATCTCCCCTCATAACTGCCCTGATTTCCTACAGCAGTTGTCAAACTTCCTGATTCCATGTAATACCTCATTCTTTCTCTTTCCTATTTCTCCCTAATATTTTAATAATAGTTTCTCTCTCTGTAAAGAGAATACCACCTACAGATTTTTGAGTTTTTCATTTTTCAATATCCCATCTTCGGTTATATCCCCACAAGAAAAGGGAAGGATCCATTATAAACGGTTCCTTCCCTCAAAATAAGTCCCTATATTTTTCCAACCGGATTATTTGATTAAATCCAGCTTCCAGATATCATCTACGTACTCCTGAATGGTACGGTCTGATGAGAATTTGCCTACGTGCGCTACGTTAAGAAGTGCCACGCGGTTCCATGCATCCTGGTCTGCATAAAGCTTAGCTACCCGCTTCTGAGTCTCTGCATAAGAGCGGAAGTCTCCAAGAATAAAGTAGCGGTCTGCACTTGCTCCATCCTGACTGTTGAGAAGCGCATTGTACAGTTCTCGGAATAATTCCTTATCGTTAAAGGAATACGTTCCATCTACCAGCTGATTTAATACGCGCCGGATTCCCGGATCATTGTTGTAGATATCCTTTGCATGATAATCCTTGTTTTTTTCATGAGCAATAATCTCGTCAGAGCTCATACCAAAGATAAAGATATTATCTGCACCAACTTCTTCGTACATTTCTACGTTAGCTCCATCCATGGTTCCGATGGTAACAGCACCATTTAACATGAATTTCATATTTCCGGTACCGGAAGCTTCCTTGCTGGCAGTAGAAATCTGCTCGCTCACATCTGCTGCCGCAAAAATCATTTCCGCATTGCTGACCTTGTAATCTTCAATGAATACCACCTTGATTTTTCCGTCGATGGATTTGTCGTTGTTGATGATTTCCGCTACACTGTTGATGAGCTTAATTGAAAGCTTTGCATTGCGGTAGCCTGCTGCTGCCTTTGCCCCAAAAATAAAGGTTCTTGGGATAAATTCCATATCCGGATGTTCCAAAAGCTCATTGTACAAATACATCACATGGAGAATATTCATGAGCTGTCTCTTATACTCGTGAAGTCTCTTGACCTGAACATCGAAAATGGAATCCGGATTTACCTCGATGCCATTGTGCTTTTTGATATACTCAGCCAGTCGAACCTTGTTGGCACGTTTGATGGCTGCAAACTCATCCCTTGCCTTCTTCTTTTCCGCAAGAGGAATCAGCTTCTCCATCTGGGACAAATCTGTAATCCATCCATCCCCAATCTGCTGGGTTACCCAGTTTGCAAGCATTGGGTTTCCATGGGCTAAGAATCTTCTCTGGGTAATTCCATTGGTCTTGTTGTTAAACTTCTCCGGGAACATCTCGTAGAAGTCATGCAATTCCTGATTCTTTAAAATCTCTGTGTGAAGTCTTGCAACACCGTTAACCGAATAACCTGCTGCAATGGCAAGATGCGCCATCTTAACCTGTCCATCATAGAGAATCGCCATTTTCTTAACCTTTTCCTCGTCCCCAGGGAAGCGGTCTCTGATGTCCTGCTCAAATCTGCGGTTAATCTCATCTACAATCTGATAGATTCTTGGGAGCAGTCTGCGGAAGATCTCGATTGGCCATTTTTCCAAAGCTTCCGCCATGATCGTGTGGTTGGTGTATGCCACGGTTCTTGTGGTAATATCCCATGCATCCTCCCAGGTCAGACCTTCCTCGTCCAAAAGGATACGCATAAGCTCTGCCACCGCTACCGTTGGGTGGGTATCATTCATCTGGAAGGTTACCTTCTCCGGAAGCAGATGAATATCATCGTGGGATTTATGGAATCGCTCCAGAGCTCTTTGAATACTTGCTGACACAAAGAAATACTGCTGTTTTAGGCGCAACTCTTTTCCTGCAACATGGTTATCGTTTGGATACAGCACCTCTACCAGATTTCTTGCAAGGTTCTCCTGGGCCACAGCCTTGTCGTAAAGCCCCTTATCGAAGGAGTCCAAAGAAAAAATCTCCTTTGGCTGTGCATCCCAAATCATCAGGGTATCCACGATACCGTTGTTGTATCCAAGAATCGGCATATCATATGGCACCGCAAGAACTGACTGATAGTTCTCATGTACAAAGGTCAGGGAGCCATCCTCCTTGTTGTCCACACGCACATTTCCACCAAACTTCACCTCGTAACAGTACTCCGGGCGCTTCATCTCAAATGGATATCCATCCTTTAACCAGTTGTCCGGGACCTCCACCTGAAATCCGTCAGAAATTCTCTGCTTAAACATCCCATAGCGGTAACGAATTCCACAGCCGTAAGCTCCATATCCAAGAGTGGCAAGGGAATCCATAAAGCAGGCGGCCAGTCGTCCAAGGCCTCCGTTTCCAAGGGCCGGATCCGGCTCCTGATCCTCGATTTCGTTTAAATCAAGTCCCAGCTCCTTCATAGCCTCCTGTGCTGCTTCATAGGCACACAGATTTATCAGGTTGTTGCCAAGGGCACGTCCCATCAAAAATTCCATGGACATGTAGTACACAACCTTTGGATCCTGCTTGTCCATCTCTCTTTGGGTATTGTACCACTGGTCCATCACCACTTCTTTTACCGTAAGGGCAAGCGCCTGGTAAATCTCCTGCTGTGAAGCCTCCTCTACACTCTTTCTGTAGTTGTTCTTGAGAGCCTCTTTTACTCCTTTGACAATATCATCCTTGCTTGGCATAGTCTTACTCTGCATAGCATTTTTTCTCATGATGCTTTCCTCCTTATTTCCATAGGCATCTTTTTTCCGTATCATAAGCCTCCTTACGACAGAAATTATGAAAAATATGTTCAAAAAGGGAGCATGACCCTTCTTGGTCAGCTCCCTCCTATTTTTATACATAGCGGTGGATATCCGGATACTTAAGCAAGCTTTTCAACTGAAAGTGTAACTGTTTCTCCATTGATACTCCACTCCTTCTGATATCCTGACAACTGATTTGAAACAATCTGGTCTGCAAGTACTTCGCCTTGAATCTCCTGGCCATATTTCTCGAAGATATCAGATACCTTTTGATCTGCTACGTATGAGACTTTGATATGGTCCATTACCTCAAAGTCTGCCTCTTTACGCATGGTCTGGATTTTACTGATCAGCTCTCTTACAAAGCCCTCTTCCACAAGCTCAGGAGTAAGGTTGGTATCCATAACTACCGTTACGGTGTTGTCTCCCTCTGTTACATAACCTTCCATCTGAGTCATGGTAATCAGTAAATCCTCTTCTAATAATACAACTTCGTCATTTACACTGTCAAGCTTCAGACAGCCGTTTGCCTTGAGCTCAGCCATTGCTTTATTGCCATCTAATTCAGCAAGGGCGGACTGAATCTGTTTCAGATATTTGCCGTATTTTGGACCAACGGTACGAAGCTGTGGTTTGAACTGATAGCTTGTGTAAGAAGACACATCCTCCGTGAATTCAACCTTCTTTACATTGAGCTCGTCTGCGATAATATCCGTGTAGAAGCTGTCCAATACCTGTGGTGCTTTTACAAACATCTGTCCCATTGGCTGACGGTTCTTAATGTTGGCATTATTTCTGCAGGCGCGACCCATAACAACGATCTTTAGCACTTCATCCATAGCGGTCTCAAGCTCGGTATCAATCCATGCCTCATTTGCAACCGGGAAGTCACAAAGATGGATGGATTCCGGTGCAGACGGGTCAATCTCGCATACCAGGTTGCGATAGATTTCCTCCGTCATAAATGGAATCATTGGTGCTGCAGTCTTTGAAATGGTTACCAGTGCTGTGTAAAGGGTCATGTAGGCATTGATCTTATCCTGCTCCATTCCCTTTGCCCAGAAGCGTTCACGGGAACGACGAACATACCAGTTACTCATATCATCTACAAATTCCTCTAAGAAGCGAGCTGCCTCCGGGATTCTGTAGTTGCTTAAGTTCTCATCTACTCCTTTTACTGCGGTATTCAATTTGGAAAGTAACCACTTGTCCATCACAGCTAGCTTGTCATATTCCAAGGTGTATTTTGTTGCATCGAAGTCATCGATATTTGCGTAAAGTACAAAGAATGCATAGGTGTTCCAGAGAGTACCCATAAGCTTTCTCTGTCCTTCCTGCACCAATTTTCCGGAGAATCTCTTTGGAATCCATGGTGCAGACGCGGTGTAGAAGTACCAGCGAATTGCATCAGCGCCGTAGGTCTGTAATGCATCAAATGGGTCCACTGCATTTCCTTTTGATTTGGACATCTTCTGTCCGTTCTCGTCCTGTACATGTCCAAGTACGATTACGTTCTCATATGGAGCCTTGTTGAACAGGAGAGTTGATTCCGCCATAAGGGAATGGAACCATCCACGGGTCTGGTCAACCGCCTCTGAGATAAATTTTGCAGGGAACTGTTGCTCAAATAATTCCTTGTTTTCAAATGGATAATGGTGCTGTGCAAACGGCATAGCTCCTGAGTCAAACCAGCAGTCCAGCACCTCCGGTACGCGGTGCATGGTTTTACCACACTTCTCACACTTAATGGTCACGGCATCAATGTATGGTCTGTGAAGCTCTACTTCCGCAGCCTTTGGATCCCCGGCTTTTTGGGCAAGCTCTGCACGGCTTCCGATACACTCTCTGTGTCCACATTCACACTCCCAGATATTGAGAGGGGTTCCCCAATAACGGTTGCGGGAAATTGCCCAGTCCTGAATGTTCTCAAGCCAGTTTCCAAAACGTCCGGATCCGATAGATTCCGGAATCCAGTTCACGGTGTTGTTGTTGCGAATCAAATCGTCTTTTACTGCAGTTTCCTTGATGTACCAAGACTCTCTTGCATAGTAGATAAGAGGTCTGTCACATCTCCAGCAATGTGGATATTCATGCTCAAACTTTGGAGCATCAAAAAGCTGTTTTCTTCCACTTAAATCTTTTAATACTTCCGGATCCGCATCCTTTACGAAGAGTCCTGCAAACGGAGTCTCCTCGGTAAGCTCTCCCTTTCCGTTTACAAACTGTACAAACGGAAGGTCATAGTTACGTCCTACATTGGCGTCATCCTCACCAAATGCCGGTGCAATGTGTACAATACCGGTACCATCTGACATGGTTACATAGTTGTCACAGGTTACAAAGAAGCCTTTCTTTCCCTGTCTGTCAGCAACTTCCTTTGCACATGCAAAAAGTGGCTCATACTCCTTGTACTCAAGGTCTTTTCCTTTGTAGGTCTCTAAGACTTCGTAGGCTGCCTGACCTTCCTCTTTTGCAAGTGGAGACAGAACCTTGTCTGCTAGTGCCTCAGCCAGGTAATAGGTGTATCCATCTACCGCTTTTACCTTGATATAGGTATCGCTTGGGTTCATACAAAGAGCTACGTTACTTGGAAGCGTCCATGGAGTGGTGGTCCATGCTAAAAAGTATGCATCCTCTCCTACTACTTTAAAACGAACGATTGCGGATTTCTCTTTTACGGTCTTGTAACCCTGAGCTACTTCCTGGGCCGAAAGAGGGGTTCCACAGCGTGGGCAGTATGGCACAATCTTGAAGCCCTTGTAAAGGAGCCCCTTGTTCCAGATTTCCTTTAATGCCCACCACTCAGACTCGATGAAATTGTCGTCGTAGGTTACATATGGGTCGTCCATATCCGCCCAGAAACCAACGGTTCCTGAGAAGTCTTCCCACATTCCTTTGTATTTCCATACAGACTCTTTACACTTGTCGATAAATGGCTCAAGACCGTATGCTTCGATCTGATCCTTACCGTCTAAGCCTAAAAGCTTCTCAACTTCGATTTCAACAGGAAGACCGTGAGTATCCCATCCCGCCTTACGAGGAACATATTTGCCCTTCATGGTCTGGAATCTTGGAATCATATCCTTGATGGTTCTGGTCTCTACGTGACCAATATGTGGTTTTCCATTTGCGGTTGGTGGTCCATCGTAAAAGGTGTAGGTTTCACCCTCTTTACGGTTTTCCATGGATTTGCGGAAAATGTCATTCTCTTTCCAGAATTTTTCAATTTCTTTTTCGCGATCTACGAAGTTTAAGTTCGTATCCACTTTCTTGTACATGGGAATTTCTCTCCTTTTCGAATATGATAGATTACTGCGATACTACGACCTGCCATGCACTTAGTACGTCTGCAAGTCTATACGTCGCTAAAAAGGCCCATGTCCTGTAATAAGGACATGGGCCTGCATGTTATACCACCTTGTTACAATGTACTTTGAGCTTGCATCTTCCGATGGACTCAGCATACTTCGTTCCCGATAACGCTGGAAATGCGGCGTCTGTTACTCTCTCTTCCTATGGAAAAATTTCACTTTGCAACTCAGAAGTGATGTTCACCACCTGTTCTACTAATATCCGGATCGCACCATCCCGAACTCTCTGAAACGTTCCTACAAGGGCTACTGTCTTCGTCATCGTTTTTATCTCGTATGATTATAGCCCCTGACCTTTCCCGTTGTCAAGAACCTTAAGCATCAAAATCCATGGCAAACTCCCCTTCAGGACATTTGATGCGCATGATTCCAAGATTGAACTGGTCATCCATAATTGTGATGGTGTATTCAAACACTACATCCTCATCAAATTTTGATAGAAGGACATAGGTTCCATTCTCTTTTCCCTCAATCTGCTCGCAGATATCATCATACACTGCTTCCCCTGATATCTCTCCCTGGTAACCGGATTCTTTTATTTTCTCCTCAATTGCCTGAAAGTACTGTTCCATCATTACAGCTCCTGTCCGAATTCATAATCCATATCAGCGTTGCCTTCCTCGAGCTGGTTGTACATTTCGTCGTACACCTCATTATAGATTTCATCATAGAAGAGTTCATACTGATCCTGGAACGCCGGATCATTCATTCCAATAATCATCTCTACCAGAAACCAGATTCCTACCAAAAGAGAAATACCACTACATACGATTCCTGCAATTGCAAGTCCCTTCTGCTGATTCTTTACTAATTGGATAATACCAAAAATAATAGAAAGAATTGCAAGAATATAGTTAATGCAGCAGCAGCTGGTGACAAGTGCAAGAATACCAAGTACTAAAGAGGCAATTCCCATTCCTGTACCCGTTCCCTTTTCTCCCGGAACCTGTCCGTATGCCGGCTGACCATATTGTGCATTGTCATAGCCGCTATTTCCATAGTTCGTGTCGCCGTAGTCTGTGTTTCCATAGCTGGTATTTCCGTAGCTGGTATCACCATAGCTAGTGTTACCATAGGTCTGCTGATCTACCCCATTTTGATTTGATGGGTTTTCCGTAGTCTGCTGTCCGTACTGGTTTTCGTTATTATTATCCATATGATTCCCCTTTCCATGCCACATTACGTGCCATCACACCTATTACTGTAAGTAATGGATTGAATATTTCATAGCTAGTTACATCTTTACAGTTTACTGGATTCCGAAGAAAAGTCAATAAACCAGCAGTGTAACTTTTTTAAGATTCTCTTAAAATTGTATGTTTTGTATGTTGCTTACAAAAATAATATTTTTTCTCCCCAAATACTTTTTAAAATGGTAGAATAAACTAAAAAGCAAACTGAAAGGACTGTTTTAGCCCAAAAGGAGAATATGTATGAGTACATTAAATCTGTCTCTGCTTACGGATCTCTATGAGATGACTATGATGCAGGGCTATTTTAAAACCGGCAAAAATGAACTGGCTATCTTTGATGCCTTCTACCGCAACAATCCTTGCGATGGCGGTTATAGTATCTGTGCCGGACTCGAACAGGTCATTGACTATATAGAAAATCTTCACTTTGATGAGGAAGATATTGCATATCTTAAAGGCCTTGGAATCTTTGAAGAAGACTTTTTGGATTATCTTGCTAACTTCCATTTCTCCGGAGATATCTATGCAATTCCAGAAGGAAGTGTGATGTTCCCTAGAGAGCCTATGCTAAAGGTTGTGGCTCCCATTATGGAGGCCCAGCTCATTGAGACTGCGGTGTTAAACATCATTAACCATCAAAGTCTCATTGCCACCAAAGCTGCCAGAGTCTGCTATGCGGCAAAGGGCGACGGCGTTATGGAGTTTGGCCTTCGCCGTGCCCAGGGTCCTGATTCCGGGACCTATGGCGCTAGAGCCGCTGTAATTGGTGGTTGCAAGGGGACCTCTAACGTCCTGTGTGGCCAGCTTTTCGACGTTCCCGTCCTTGGAACTCATGCCCACAGCTGGATTATGAGCTTCCCGGATGAGTACACCGCCTTTAAAGAATATGCAAAGCTTTATCCAAATGCCTGCATTCTTTTAGTGGACACCTATGACACATTAAGATCAGGTATGCCAAATGCCATCCGAGTATTTAAGGAGATGCGCGAACAGGGCATCCATTCCAGCTATTATGGAATCCGTATGGACAGCGGAGATTTGGCTTACCTTTCTAAGAAGGTACGAAAAATGCTGGACGAGGCAGGTTTCCCGGATGCCGTTATCTCTGCTTCCAACGACTTAGACGAATATCTCATTGAAACCTTAAAGCAGCAGGGTGCTACCATCACCTCCTGGGGTGTCGGAACCAACCTTATCACCTCAAAGGACAACCCTTCCTTTGGCGGTGTGTACAAGCTTGCTGCCATTGAAGATGAGAACCACAACTTTGTTCCAAAGATTAAGCTTTCCGAGAACATTGAAAAAATGACCAATCCGGGCAACAAGACCATCTATCGTATTTACGACAAGGAAACCGGTAAAATCAAGGCTGATCTTATCTGTCTGGTGGACGAGGTCTTTGATGAATCTCAGGATTTGAAGCTCTTTGATCCAAACGCACCTTGGAAAAAGACTCGCCTCTCTGGGGGAAGCTACACTATGAAGGAAATGCTGATTCCTGTGATTAAAAACGGAAAAGCGGTTTATCACTCACCAAAGGTTATGGAAATTCGAGATTTCTGCAACCGGGAAAAGGAAACTCTCTGGGAAGAGAACCTGCGTTTCTCCAACCCACAGGAGGTTTATGTAGATCTTTCCCAGAAGCTCTACGATCTTAAGACAGAGCTTCTAAACCGCATGCATGCTATTGAAGAGTAAAAAACACCCCTCAGCTGTGATTCTCCACAACTGAGGGGCTTTGCTTTGCAGGAGTCAGACTGCAAAGATTTGAGGAATTCTTTTGTTGGCGTTTATCAAATTGGGCAAGGTATTGTCAGGATACCTTCTCGCCTACCCTTATGGTATGGAAGCCTTCACCATGTACTTCATTTGATTCCAGCACAATCATGAATGACTTCGGATCAACTTTTTTCACTGCCTGCTGCACAAGGTACATCTCCTTTGTGCTGCATGCACACATGACCACATCTCTCTCATCCTGTTTGTATCCGCCTCTGGCGTTTAGAATGGTGGAGCCTCTGGCCACACAGTCATCAATGGCATCACAGACCTCTTTTCCATGGTCCGTTACAATAAGTGACATCTTGCCGGCGTTCATACCGTACATAACCTTATCGATTACCACAGAAAGAAGGAAGGATACGATAAATCCATAAATCAGGCCATCCACTTCCTTGAAATAAAGTCCTCCAAGCAAGGTAACAACAGCGTCAAGTGCAAAGGAGATTTTACCAAGTGGAAAATGTGGCCTGTAGGCCTTTACTATCATAATGATAAAGTCTACACCACCGGTTGAGGAATTCACCATGTAAATCATGGCGTATCCAAGTCCCGCAAACACACCGGTACAAAGTGCTGCCAAAAGTCTGCTTCCCTCATAGGTAGGGAATAGAGGTGCCACATAATCGATTAACAGGGAGGAAATAATGGTACATCTCACGGAGTTCCAAAAGAACTTCTTCCCAAGTATCTTATAAGACAAAAACATCAGCGGCAGGTTCATAACCACGGTAGATACACCGATTGGACAATGAATCCAATCATAAAGAATCAGTGAAATACCGGAAAAACCTGTCATGGGGAATTTTGCATTAACTGCAAAATTATAAATGCCAATTGCAATGAGCATGCTTCCCACGATTTCGCAGAAAAGCTGCTTACACAGATTTTTAATGTTTTCTTTTTTTGCGTCAGTCATTTATGTCTTCCTCCTGTACTATTATAGCCCGTTTCTCAACCTTTTAGTCCCGGAGGCGCAAAAAAGAAAAGAGCCTCCGGTATTATAATATGAGAAAACTATAATACGCATCTGCTCTTTTCCACGGGCTATGTTAACACGTCAGCTCCTGTCATGTCAACCCTTAATATAATTATTTCTTATCGGTAATATTCCTTTTGTTTATGTTAGTTGAATCCTACCACTTTCTGTGAAATTCGATATGCTGCCACGGAAATCTTTCTTCCCGTTTTTCCCGGAAGGTTCATAGACACCCCAAGAATCCCTCTTCTCAGATGATGGAACAGGCGAATATCCTTTTTCTTGATGTAAGTCCAGAGCTCCCTCTTCTTCTGAAGATTCTCTTCTGTTCCGGAGCGAATCAACATAATCGTAGATACAACCGTAATAATCTCCAAATAGTTGAACATGTACTGACGGCATTTTGGATTGGAAACCTTATAAAGGTCCACATCGTCAATCATGATTTTATTTACCTTAATCTGCTGGTCAATACGGCTAATCATAACCTTCTCGTTTACAGACTGGTCATCTCTACCAATAAAATAACGGTAGAAGTCTACATCCATATAGTACATAGTTCTTACATTTGGAAGTGGTTTGTACACATAGATGTTATCTACATAGAAGGTATGCTTTGGAAGCTCCAGTCCACACTCTCTCAAAAGCTTCGTGCGGTAGATGACAGAGTGCATCAAAATGTAGTGACCCTTGTGAAAATGTCTGACATCACTCCATGTAAAAAGTCGGTCAGTGGGAACTCCTGCCTGGCGCATTACCTTTTTATGCTTTGCTCCTTCTTTTTCATAGACGTAGTTTGCAAGAAGCATATCAAGCTGTGTCTCTCCACCAGCCAGTTCTCGAAGCTTGTTTAAAATCTGCATATACGCTTCCTGATCTACCCAATCATCAGAATCTACCACCTTGAAATAAAGTCCTGTGGCATTGCGAATACCGGCGTTTACCGCCTCACCATGTCCGCCGTTTTCCTGATGGATTGCTCTGCAGATAGTCGGATACTCTCTCTCATATCGATCTGCGATTTCCGCAGTGCGATCCTTTGAGCCGTCATCTACGATCAAAATCTCTACATCCTCTCCACCCGGCAAAATGGATTCGATACATTTTTCCATGTAAGCTTCTGAATTATAGCATGGAATTGCAAATGTTAATAATTTCATGTTCCTTCTTCCCCTTTTCTACATAAGCTTGTCTGCAAGCTCCATGGCTTTCGCAGTCATAGCATCAATGTTGTAATATTTGTACTCCGCAAGACGTCCCAGCAGATGAAAATTCTCATACTCCTTAGCAATTGCTTGGTACTGCTCGTAAAGAGCCTGATTCTTTGGTTCAAGAATCGCATAGTAAGGTGTCTCTCCCTTGGCTCCGGTATAGGCAAACGGATACTCCCTTACAATGGTAGTGCCCTTACAATCCTTCTGGCCTGTAAGATACTTAAACTCTGTGATACGAGTGAACTCCTCGCTTACGGTATAGTTTACCACACTGTGTCCCTGGAAGGAATCCTGTTCCAAATGCTCGAATTTGAAATCCAGGGAGCGATACGGAAGTCTTCCAAACCTGCACTGGAAAAGCTCATCAATGGCCCCTGTAAAAATGAACTGTCCTTCAAATGGTTTTCCCTCAAAGTAGATTACCCCATTTTCAAAGGACATCACATCTGCGCAGTCTGTACCCAGTCTCACCTCAATGTTTTTGTGATCTAACATCTTTTCAAACATTGGAGTGAAGCCATCCAACGGCATTCCCTGGTATTTATCTCCAAAATAGCGATTGTCATAGGAAATGACTACAGGCACACGTCCTGTTACCTCCGGGCTGATTTCCTCCGGAGTCTGTCCCCACTGCTTCATAGTGTAACGAAGGAATACGTTCTGATATACATACTCTGCAATTTCCTGAATCTGAGGATCCTCGTTCTCCCGAAGCTTCATGATTGGCACGCGAGAGCCTTCCCCATAGGTATCAATAAGCTTCTTCTCAAGCGTATCCGCTTTTTCTTTCTCATACACCATATGTAAGGTATTCAGGTTAAACGGTACCGGAATTAACTGATCTCCAACCTTTGCTACCACCTCATGGCCAAAATCGTACCAATCGGTAAAACGCGACAAGAACTCTCTCACAGGCTCTAGGCTGGTATGGAAAATATGTGGACCGTATTGATGAATCAATACTCCATATTCGTCCTGCACATCGTAGCAGTTTCCACCAATATGGTTTCTCCGCTCCACAACCAGTACCTTCTTATTGCCCTCTTCTGCTAGCTTTCTGGCAGCAACAGACCCTGCAATTCCTGCTCCTGCGATGATTACATCATACATAATCCAACCCTTTCTATTCACATTTATTCATAATTTATTCTTTACCTTTTTATGGAAAAGTTTCCCTCTTCCCGTTTCCAGTTTATTATACACGAAAAAGACGCATATCCCATCAATTTTTTCTTAAAAAGTAATGAATATTTCTTAATCTGTATATCTCTAGTACTATAGTCACAACATTTTGTTCATAATTTATTTACAGAATTCTCACAAAGAAAACATTACAAGGTCACAAATGATGGATATACTACAATCATACAAGAGATAATTAACATTTTCTTTTTCATACCCCCTGCATCTTCGGACGCAGGGTCCTCCCAAATATCAGTGTGCGAACACTTTTCATAAATCTTTTTCATATGAATGGCCGGCAATTAGTTGCCGGCTTCCTCTTTTTGTCGCTCCTTCTGATTTCCTCCGATTTACAAGACGTTTTATTTCGAATAAAATAGTGTTAATACATAATAATAATGCTAACAGACGATTTCATGGGAGTCATAACATGTCTAACAATAACACAATGACCAACTACATACAACTTCGAGGAGATCTCTCCTTTTTCTTTCATCCGTTTCAGGAGGTGGATTCCATGGTACTTACCCAGCTGTCCTATCTGGATTTTGCTGACTATGTACCCGGTGCAGATACGGTATCCCATTTATCCCATATCCCCTACGGTCAAATGCCTACCCTTTCTCTCATCGCAATCCAGTTTGAACACAATCACCCTGATAGAGATGAAGAGCTTGAGAAAACATACCAGTTTTTAAAGCTGGTGGGAGAAAGCAAACGCTACGGCTCCATCCGGGTTGGTTACTACGTGAATGACGTGGATTTTGCCAAGGAAAAACAGTTCAGTGCCGTGACCTTCTTTTTCCATCCCTTTCATGCTTTTGTTGCATTTAGGGGAACCGACCAGCACATGGTCTCCTGGAAGGAGAACTTTGGCCTAACCTATGCCGCCACCATCGGTGCCGAAGAGGATGCCGCCACCTATTTGCAATTCATTGGGAAACACTTTCCCCTGTTGCTGAAGGTTGGAGGACATTCCAAGGGTGGCGCCCTGGCTCTCTATGCGTGTCGCATGGTTTCCAACCGTTTGTTTCATAAGATTACAGATGTGTTTTTGTTCGATGCTCCCGGCACCTTAGAGGATCCCACCCTTGACCCTAAGGTTACCAGATACGCATCCAAAATTCACGCTTATGTACCGGAGGGCTCCATTGTGGGGCAGATGATGATTCCATACACGCCTCAGACTGTGGTAAAAAGCAACGGACATCGCATCTATCAGCACAGCATGGCTACCTGGCTTGTAGCCTCCAACAGCTTTGACTATGCCCCGGACCGCAATGATTTCAGCTATCAGATGTCCGAACAGATCAATCAATGGATTTATGGTCTCCCCTTGGAAAATCGTAAGGACAATGTCAATCAATTCTTTGATCTGTTAGATTCCAATGGCATTAAGACCTTTTATGAGGCCACTCATATGGATATCAAAAAGCTTCTGGGACTTTTGGTTAAGACCACAAAAATGTCCAAGGAGAATCGAGACCTCCTTGGACTGATTATCAAAAACCTATTCTTCTAAACTAATTTTTGCATAAATGGAAACGTATTACTCATCTATCTTTTTAAAATAGGAAGCATATGCCAAAAAAGCACTTGGGATTGCATATTTTTCTGTGGCGGTAACCGCATCTACAAAGATATGCTTTTCCGGGGCTTTTTTTATCTCTGTATCCTCAATCTTTATGAGGTATCCTGTCATATGCCACTCTATGTGCGAAAAAATATGCTTACTGTCCGGCAATTTCTTGATATAAAGGGGACCATATCCCTGTTCCTTTACCCACTCAAGTGCTTCCTGCTCGGATAGGGAGCCCTCTGCACCGGGAAGCTCGTATAGCCCCGCCAGAAGCCCTTTATTGGGTCTTTTCTGGATTGCAACTGTATCTCCCTGTCTGATAATAAAGATGGTTCTGTTTTCAATTCTTCTCTTTTTGGCTTTGGTCTTGACCGGAATCTGATCAATCAGCTGTTCTTTTTTTGCCACACACAGCTCCTGCCATGGACACTCTTCACAATGAGGCGCTCCATTTGGCACGCACACCATGGCTCCAAGCTCCATTAGAGCCTGATTCAGAGTAGAAGGATTACATTTTGTCTCCTCCATCACCGCACGAAGCTTATCCTCCATGTGCCTCTTCACCTGAGGCTTCATAATGTCAGAGGTATCCCCTGTGAGTCTTGAAATCACGCGGAGTACGTTGCCGTCTACTGCGGGCTCCGGTTTCCCATATGCAATGGATGAGATGGCTCCTGCGGTGTAGGAGCCAATACCCTTTAATTTCAAAAGTTCCTGATAGTCATCCGGAATCATGCCGCCATACTCCTCCATAATCTGTACGGCAGCCACATGAAGATTTCTCACGCGGTTATAATATCCTAGTCCCTCCCAGAGCTTTAGGTACTCCTCTTCCGTGGCATTTGCCAGAGCCTCCACATCTCCAAGCTTTCTGATAAACCGATCAAAATATGGTTTCACCGCTTCTACTCTGGTCTGCTGCAGCATGATTTCAGAAATCCACACATAATAAGGCAAGGGTTCCTCACGCCATGGAAGGACCCTTGCATTTTCCAGAAACCACTGTTCCAGTGGCTTTACCATCTGATTTAACTCAAAACAATCAATTCCTGTCCTACTGTGCGTCATAATCTGCTCTCTTTACAATGGAAACCCCAAGCGGATATGGTCCCGTGTGCACACTGATGGTTGCACCAATCTGATATAGGGGGATCTCATCAATTCCCAGTCTGGTGCGAATCATATCTGCAAGCATCTCACGAAATACCTTTGGTTCCTCCATATCATATCCATAACCGATACAAAATGCGTACTCTCCCGGTTTTGCTTTTACCTCATCCAGATATGCTGCGGTCATGTCCACAACCTTCTGCATTGCCTTCCTGCGATTTCTGGTAATGCCGGAAGGGAAGATTTCTCCCTCTCTTAACGTAATCAATGGCTGAATTTTTAATGCACCACCCGCCAGAGACGCAAGCTTTCCGATGCGTCCGCCATGAGCAAGGTAATCAATACTTCCAACCGTAAAGAAAATACGTCCGGACTCACGAATCTCAAGAAGTCTTGCCACACTCCGGTCAAAATCCCAGCCCAAATCTCTTGCTCTGCAAGCCTCCTGTACATACAACCCCTGCAATACCGTATCCTGAATACTGTCAATCACTTCGATTTTTGCATCAGGGTACTCCTCAAGAATCATGGTTCTTGCATTTAAAGCAGCTTCCTGAGAGCCACTGAATTTTCTGGTAATACAGATACAGATCATTGGGATATTCTGCTTGGCGTACTCCTCAAACACATCATAGTAATCCTGAATCGCCGGAAGTGATGATTTTGGAAACGTCTTAGGATCATCTACCATTCTCTGATAGAAATCCCTGATACCAATCTCTTCGATTTCCTTATAGTAATGCTCTCCATCAAAGGATACATAAAAAGGAACTACACGAATGTCCTTCTCCTTGCAAAGCTCCGGAGATAAATCCAGTGCTCCATCGCTGATAATCTGAATGTTACTCATGTTACTTTCATACCTTTCTTATTCTATGGGGACGTTCCTTTTTCCACGGGGAGCGTCCCTTTCCACGGGGACAGGTCCTTTCCATGGGGAGTGTCCCTTCCCATGGGGAACGTCCCTTTCCATGGGGAACGTCCCCATGGATATAGTTTTTAATACTACATCATAGGTTTTATATGTCCTTATCATAATACAAATAATACGAAATGAAATGGTTTTTATTATTTTTTTATAATTTGTGGTGATTCTCCTGACTTTGGTAGAATTTTGGTATATTTTTTTATGCCAACAGATTGACAATTTTTTATCAAAGTGGTAGAATCTGTTTATCTGTTAAAAGATTAACTATTAGGAGGACGATAGGAAATGGCTGAATTTAAAAATTTAACATTGGAAGTCGCTGACGGAATTGCTACACTTGCAATCTCACGTCCAGCAGCATTAAACGCTTTGAACAGCGAGACATTAGACGAGCTCAACGTTTGCTTAAGCGAAATCGAGAAAAATGACGACATTAAGGTTGTTATTTTAACCGGTGGTCCGGACAAGAAGGACAACGCATTTAAGTCATTCGTAGCAGGAGCTGATATCGCTGAGATGGTGAACTTCACTGCACCAGAAGCAAGAGCTTTCGGTATCAAAGCCAGTGAGCCTTTCTTCAAATTGAACAACATGCGTCAGGTTACTATCGCTGCTGTTAACGGATTTGCACTTGGCGGTGGATGCGAAATCGCTATGGCATGTGATATCCGTATCGCAAGCGACAATGCTATCTTCGGACAGCCAGAGACTGGTCTTGGAATCATCCCTGGATTCGGCGGAACTCAGAGACTTGCTCGTCTTGTTGGAATGGGACGTGCAAAAGAATTGATTTTCACCTGTGACAACATCGACGCCAACGAAGCTTACCGCATCGGCCTTGTAAATAAAGTAGTTGCAAAAGAAGAGCTTATGCCAACCGCTAAAGCTATGGCAGCTAAGATTATTTCAAAAGGTAGCTACGCTATATCTGTTGCAAAAGCAGCAATCAACAACGGCTACGACATGGACATCAAGAACGCAGTTGAGATGGAAGCTAACCTCTTCGGCGTAGTAAACGATACCCATGACAAGAAGGAAGGTATGGGCGCATTCTTAGAGAAGCGTGCTGCTAACCTTACTGATTTCTAATTCGCTTTTCCATATTAATTCACTATAGAAAAGATTTTTCCACTAAAAAAGACGCGTGTTTTACACGCGTCTTTTTCTATCTGTAATTGTCTATTTAGTCGGAATCAATTTTTCCTGACCGCCCATGTATGGCTGTAATGCTTTTGGAATATTCACAGAGCCATCTGCATTGAGGTTATTCTCAAGGAAAGCAATGAGCATACGTGGTGGTGCCACTACGGTGTTGTTTAAGGTGTGTGCAAAGTATTTGCTTCCGTCTTCCCCTTTTACACGAATTTTGAGACGTCTTGCCTGAGCATCTCCAAGGTTCGAACAGCTTCCTACCTCGAAATACTTCTTCTGACGAGGTGACCATGCCTCTACGTCACAGGATTTTACTTTAAGGTCTGCAAGGTCACCGGAGCAGCACTCTAAGGTACGTACCGGAATATCCAGACTTCTGAACAAATCTACCGTATTCTGCCAGAGCTTCTCATACCACATCTTTGATTCTTCCGGTTTACATACTACTACCATTTCCTGTTTCTCGAACTGATGGATACGGTAAACACCACGCTCCTCAATACCATGAGCTCCTTTTTCCTTACGGAAGCATGGAGAATAGCTGGTAAGGGTGTATGGAAGCTTGGCTTCATCGTTGATGGTGTCAATGAATTTACCAATCATTGAGTGCTCTGAGGTACCGATCAAATAGAGGTCCTCTCCCTCAATTTTGTACATCATGGCATCCATCTCTTCGAAGCTCATAACACCGGTTACAACGTTAGAACGAATCATAAATGGTGGAATTACGTAGGTGAATCCACGGTTAATCATAAAGTCCCTTGCATAGGAGATGACAGATGAATGTAATCTGGCAATGTCTCCCATCAGATAGTAGAAGCCGTTTCCTGCCACTCTTCCTGCGGCATCTAGGTCGATACCATCGAAGCGCTCCATAATCTCGGTATGGTATGGTACCTCGAAATCCGGAACAACCGGCTCACCGTATTTCTGAATCTCAACGTTGCAGCTGTCGTCCGGTCCAATCGGAACAGAAGGATCAATGATGTTTGGAATGCTCATCATGATGTTGGTTACTTTCTCTGAAAGCTCCTTTTCCATTGGTTCAAGCTCTGCAAGTCTCTTAGAAATCTGAGCCACCTCTGCTTTTACAGCTTCCGCTTCTTCCTTTTTGCCCTGTGCCATCAAAGCTCCAATCTGCTTTGATATCTGATTCTTTTTGGCGCGCAGCTCATCGGCTTCCTGCTGAGCAGCTCTGGACTGCTTGTCTAACTCTATTACCTCATCCACAAGTGGAAGCTTGTGATCCTGAAATTTCTTTTTGATGTTCTCTTTTACCGCATCTGGGTTTTCACGTAAAAATTTTAAATCAATCATGGTTATGCCCTTCCTACTTTTATTTCACTTTTGACATTGTACTCTGAAATGGCTCAAAATACAAGTGTTTCCAACATATCTAAGGCTATTTGCCGGCAAAATCAACAATCGCGAATTAATTGCTCCGCCCTGTTTTCCCAGGTATGTTTCCTGCTAACCTTTCGATATCCATTTTCTCTCCCCTGAGCTATTTTGATACCCCCAAAAACCGCTCTGCTGATATCAGAGGACTCTATCAGTTCCTTTACAAGGCCGGTTATCTCCTCTTCCCTGCCCGGTACAAAATAGCAGATTCCCTCTCCAGCCTGCAGTTCTTCCCTTAAGTAATCACTGGCATCGCTGATACAGATTGTACCATGCAGTAAGGCTGTAAAGACCCTGTCATGGGCGCCATCCCGAAACAATGGCATAATATTGAGAGCGAGCTTGCTTTCTGCAATTGCTTTTACACAGGCTTTTGAATCTCCGGACGCAAGGGTGGTTACGTTATCCGGAATTTGTTCCCATAGCTCCTCCCATCCACTTCCCATAAGCTGAAGCGGTAAGCCTGCTCCTGCCAGGTTGCGGATAACCGAACCTCTGATTTCATTGCGAAAATAAAAATCCAAAAAAATACTTCTCTTTAATTCCTGAAGCATTTGCTCCCGATTTCCGTCACAGACATCCAACAGGGCCTGTTCCAGGGTAAGCCCCGGATTTGTTTGCATGTGCTTTATGATATGGTGATAGAAGCTCTGCCTTCTGGAATCCAAGGAATTCAGATAGGTCTTAACATGCCTCTGGGGGGTATAATTTCCCGTAAAGACAATATGACTTTTCTTCTTCTCCCACAATTCCTGCTGTTCATAAGTCCCATCCAAAAAGCCGTTTCCCGCCAACGGGAAAAATTGATTCTCCCTCATCCAAGGGTACTTTTCGTTCAAATGCTCATCTATGAACCTTTTGTGGTTTCTGTCCACCGATAAATGAACATAAGAAAAATCCCCATAACGGTTTCTATCCTCTTCCAACTTTTGGAATCTCCCAAAGAAGTGATACGGATGATCGCAAAGAAGGTGATATACCTTTGCATGGCTTTTTTCTCCTTGCCAGATATAACCCGTTTTACGATCGTACACTGCGGTCTCCCTCTTAAGCCCCCGAAAGCTAAAAAGGAATACTAAGGTGGGAGTCTTAAGGTATTGAATCAGGGCTTTTCTCTCCTCCTCCCCTGCATCCAAGTCTCCATAACGAACCAAAAGGCCACGCATTCGAAATGCCTGGCCCATTTGCTTTGCAAAATAATTGAGGGTTTCATCATCCCCATTCAGAAACAAAATTTGTTGTATGTTCACACGACACTCCTTTTGTCTTATCTTGCACTCATTTCACTTCTATGTCATTACTGGAAGTTCTGAAGAGGATACTTGTCCGTTAATGTCTTCACGATTGCACACGCCTTCTCGATGGCTGCATCACCCTCTTTTATCAGAAGAGCGATTGCCTCTGCAACCTGATCAAAGTCATCCTCCTTTAATCCTCTTGATGTGGCAGCCGGGGTTCCAAGGCGTACACCACTGGTTACAAACGGAGACTGTGGATCATTTGGAATGGTGTTCTTATTTGCAGTGATATGTGCTTCATCCAGAAGCTTCTCTACTGCTTTTCCTGTTAATCCAAATGGAGTTAAATCCACCAGCATTAAGTGGTTGTCGGTTCCATCTGATACAATCTTGATACCACGGTTCTTAAGACCATTGCAAAGAGCCTGTGCATTTTTTACTACCTGCTCCTGGTAGGCTTTAAATTCCGGCTGCAATGCTTCCTTAAAGCATACCGCTTTTGCAGCAATGACATGCATCAAAGGTCCACCCTGGGTTCCCGGGAAGATTGCCTTGTTGAAATTGTATTTATCCTGCATTACCTGACTGCAAAGAATCATACCTCCACGAGGTCCTCTTAAGGTCTTGTGTGTGGTGGTTGTTACCACATGGGCATATGGAATTGGGCTTGGATGAAGCCCTGCCGCTACAAGACCTGCAATGTGAGCCATATCTACCATAAGAACTGCATCTACACTGTCTGCAATTTCACGGAAGCGCTTGAAGTCGATGGTTCTGGCATAAGCAGAGGCTCCGGCGATAATCATCTTTGGCTGGCACTCTTTTGCAATGCGCTCCACCTCATCGTAATCAATAAAGCCTTCGTCATTGACACCATAAGGAACGATATTAAAATAGCTTCCTGAGAAGTTAACCTTTGATCCATGGGTTAAGTGTCCGCCGTGATCTAAGTTCATTCCCATTACCGTATCACCCGGTTTTAAAATAGCAAACTGAACTGCCATATTGGCCTGTGCTCCTGAGTGTGGCTGTACGTTTACATACTCACATCCAAAGAGCTCCTTGGCACGTTCTCTTGCAAGCTCTTCCACCACATCCACGCACTGGCACCCGCCGTAATATCTCTTTCCAGGGTACCCTTCCGCATACTTGTTGGTAAGGATACTTCCCATTGTGGACATGACAGCCGGACTTACCCAGTTCTCTGATGCGATAAGCTCGATGTGGCTGTTTTGTCTGTCGAACTCGTCAACGATAGCCTGTGATACTTCAGGGTCTACTGATTTGATGTCTGATAACGAATACATATTTTTCTCCTCTTCTTTTCCTCTTGTCCTGTTCGTGCAGTAAAGACAATTATCTTCCCTTAAAGGACATTTTGATTATTATAACTTTCTGCCTTTAGAAATTCAAGCCAAAAACAAGAAATTTTCCAGAAATAGACAAATACACAACTATGGCCACCTGAATGATAAGAATAAGCGGCATTCCCACCACAAAATACCAGTGCTTCGTCTTATGCCGGAAGAGATACATTCCCGTTAGGGTGCCGATGCTCCCTCCTAATAAGCTCACAAGGAACAACTGCTTTTCCGGGATTCTCCATTTTTTCTTAACGGCCCTTCTTTTATCTACAGCCATAACCAATATGCCAAGGATGTTCATCACAAGAATATAACCGATAACGATACGCAAGTTGTTGTCTCCCTCCTTTATTCGCCTGTAAGTGTGCAGATACACATCTTTTGTGTGTAACGGGTTTCTCCCTGCTTAAGAAAAACCCCCAGAAGAACAACTCTCCTGAGGGTTTCCCCGTTTTATCCTATTGGTGGAGTCGGACTCCATCACATTATTTTGCGGCTTTCTTCAATGCGCGAACCTTCATCATGTACCAAAGCTCGGTTGCGATAAAGATCGATGAGTATGCTCCTGAGATTAAGCCTACCATAAGTGGCAATGCGAACTCACGGATAGAAGCGATACCGAGGATGTAGAGAACCACTACAGTAATAAAGGTTGTGATAGAAGTATTGATACTTCTTGAGAGTGTCTGAGTAAGGGAACGGTTTGCAATCTCCGCAACCTCCTCGGCACTCTTAATCTCACGTCCATGAAGGTTCTCACGAATACGGTCAAAGATAACAATGGTATCGTTGACTGAGTATCCTACGATAGTAAGCATACATGCAATAAAGGTGTTACCCACAGAAATACGAATCAAAGCGTAGGTTGCAAGTACAATCAATACATCATGGGCAAGTGCCACAACAGCTGATGTTGCAAACTTGAAGTCCTTGAATCGGAATCTGATGTAAATCAGAATAAACAATACTGCTACAATTACCGCTACGATAGCGCTTGAACGCATTTCGTTTGAAATCGTTGCACTGATTGACTGGGTCGTAATAGAATCCTCTGCTACTCCATATACTTCAACAATTTTGTCTGCCATTGCCTGTCTCTCTTCCTGAGATAGGGTTCTGGTCTTGATGGTAATATCAGTAGAGTTGTCTACTGCATTAATCTGAACAGCAGAATCTCCTGTGATCTTCTCTACCCAGGCCATAACCTCTGCTTCATTCTCATCCGGAGAATAGTTTTGGCCAAAATCAAAGGTGGTAGAGGTTCCGCCTACGAACTCTAAGCTGTAGTTTAAAGCTTTTCCTGAGGTTGCACCATGGATTCCCATAGATACGATTCCTGCAAGAATCACAACAAGGGAAATTGCCATATATACGAAGCGATGCTTCATAAAGTCAATGGTCTTATTATCTTTTGCACGTCCATAGAATTTCTCATTCTTAAGACCAACTGCAAAAAGAGCACGTAAAACAAACTTTGCTACCACTAATGCGGTGAACATTGAGATGACAATAGAAATCATCAGGGTGTAAGCAAATCCTTTTACGGTACCGGATCCAAGGAGCATCAAGATCAATGCTACGATGAAGGTTGTGATGTTACCATCTAAGATTGCAGATAATGCCTTGTGGTATCCATTGTTGATAGATGCCCATACGGTATTGCCCGCTGCAATTTCCTCACGGATACGGGCGAAGGTGATTACGTTGGCATCTACCGCCATACCGATACCTAAGATGACACCGGCGATACCCGGCAGGGTTAACGTCACCTCAAACATATGAATAAATGCAACAGTCATGGTGATGTAGATAGCAAGAGCAACGTCTGCTGCCACACCAGGAACTCCGTACATTACCACCATGAAAATCATCACCAAAATCAAACCGATGATTGCGGCCTTGATACTGGTGGAGATTGCTGCGCTACCAAGCTGCGCTCCTACTACATTGGATTCCAGCTCTGTAAGCTTTAAGTTAATGGCACCGACACGGATAAAGGTGGCAATCTCTTGACACTCTTCGTATGTATCGATACCGGTGATTACACATTTGCCATCGCCAATTACCTGACTTACTGTGGCAACGCTGATAAAATGTCCATCGTAGTAGATACCAATTGAATCACCACTTTCTTTTGCTTCCTTTGTAGCCTCTGCAAAAATATCAGTAGCTTCATCGTTGAATACTAAGCTGACAACAGGCTCATTGGTTCCATAGGTCTGATTCTGCTGGTAAGTAGCTTCTGCGTTTTTCACGCCGTTTCCATCAAAAATCACAGAGCCATTTTCAATGAGGGTCTCAATATCTGTTGTAAGGACACTGTTACCCACTTGTGCATCATACTGATAGTTTAAGTTTCCTTCGCTGTCCTTCTGCTTGATGAAGTACAAAGAACCCGGACTTCCCAGCCCTTCTAATACTGCATTTGCATCACTAACACCCGGAATCTCTACCGCGATACGATCGGTACCTACCTGATATACCGCATACTCGGTGCTGTAGCTTTCTGCACGTTCTTCCAATTTTGCAATGGTGTCATTGATATCTGTCTGGGACGGGTTATCGTCTTCAATCTGATAGGTAATGGAAACTCCACCAGACAAATCCAATCCAAGTTTGATTCCGTCATCACTCTTTTTGCTGGTCTTACCGGTAATATCAAACGCATACCATCCCAGTAATACCATGAAAACCAGAGTGATGGAAAGGATGACATATCCTTTACTCTTTTTCATTGTTAATTACCTCTTCCTTTATTTATTCTTCCATCTCTGCTTCTGCAGCTTTGATCATAATTGCACACTCCACTCGTTTCTTCTGAAGCTCGCATCCGATATCGTATGCGTTTAAAATGCTTCCGTGGAAATTGTAAGAGTTTGCCGCACAACCACCGGAGCAGTAGAATCTGGCAAAGCAGTTACGGCATTTTTCTTTGGCGTATACATTACAGCATTTGAACTCGTCCTGAATATCCGTACGCTTGATGCCGTTCCATACATCACCCATCAGGAAATCCTCGTTTCCTACAAACTGGTGACATGGATATAAATCTCCCCAAGGAGTTACTGCCAAATATTCGGTTCCCGATCCGCATCCTGACAGACGCTTGGCCACACAAGGACCGCCCTCCAGGTCAATCATAAAGTGGAAGAAGTTAAAGTCCTCTCCCGCTTTCTTTCTGCGAATCATTTCCTTTGCAAGACGATCGTACTCTTCACAGATAACCGGAATATCTTCCTCTGTAATTGCGTACGGGTCCTCCGGCTGAGCCACAACCGGCTCCACAGAAATCTGCTTAAAGCCAAGGTCTGCCAGGTGAAGTACGTCATTTGAGAAATCGGTATTATAGTGGGTGAAGGTACCTCTTACATAGTAGCGCTCCTGATTGCGGCTCTCCGCAAGCTTCTGAAACTTCGGAACAATCAGGTCATAGCTTCCTGCTCCCTTTCTAAATGGGCGCATACGATCGTGGACTTCCTTACGTCCATCGATACTAAGTACCACGTTATCCATTTCCTTGTTGGCAAATTCCATGATGTCATCATTTAAAAGAACACCATTGGTGGTAAGGGTAAAACGGAAGTGCTTGTCGTGAAGCTTCTCCTGCTCTCTTCCGTATGCAACCAGCTGTTTTACTACATCAAAATTCATAAGAGGCTCACCACCGAAGAAGTCCACCTCCAGGTTGCGTCTCTGACCGGAGTTTGCAATCAGGAAATCCAAAGCCTGTTTTCCGGTCTCATAGCTCATAAGAGCTCTTCTGCCATGGTACTCTCCCTCCTCTGCGAAGCAGTACTGACAGGCTAAGTTACAGTCATGGGCAATATGTAAGCAAAGGGCTTTTACCACAGTTGGACGCTTTTTAAAGTCCATGATGTAGTTTTCATAAGCGTCCTTTGTGAACAGCTCCTCATCATCCTTTAAGCTTTGAACCTCATCCAAAGCCTCCTTAATCTCCGACTCCGGATAAGTTCCCTTCAAGGCTTCGATAATCTCTTCTCCGGATTTCTCCTCAAACATTGCAATCACATCGTATGTGACATCGTCCACCACATGGATGGCACCACTATTTACATCTAAGACAATATTATAGCCGTTGTTCTTATACTGATGAACCACTACAATAGTCCTCTCTTTCTATCTATAATTTATCCAAAGAGCTGTCTTTTCGCTCTTTTGTATGCATGCTGCACATTTAAGCAAAAAAAGACCGCCCGATACCGAACGGTCCGTTTGAACACAAATTATTTGTTCTGCTCGCAGGTCTGGTTTCCTACTGTACAAGAAGTTTTGCAAGCTGACTGGCAAGAAGTCTGGCACTCACCACATCCGCCTTTTTTGATAGTGTTCTGTAATTTCTTTGTATTTAAGGTCTTTACATGTTTCATGGTTTTTCTCCTTTTCGATCTTATTGACAGAGCCTCTGCCCTGTCTATCTTGAACATTATAGCATAGCAATCTGCCATTATTCAAGCTTTTTCTTAATATCTGACACAACACGCTCCACCATGTTGTCTACATACTTCTCCTTAATCTCGTCAATCCGGTCCACCACATTCTGCTGCTGTCCCAAAGAAACGATATACCCTCTTGTGGGAGTCTCGGATCCCTCCAGAGAAATCAGACAGCCTCCCAGGTCGCTGATTATGGTATCCAGCTCACCGGCAAAATAGTCCGTGACATTTTCCACGGTAGGCATAGTAACATCAAAAGGAGCAACTTCATTCATAATACGATTCTGATAGGTTGATAAAAACCGGTCTACTGCCTTCTCAAACACACTAAACTCAATGAACTCATCTCCCGGCATTATGATAACCGTCACAAATTCCCACGTGTGGGGATGTACCTGTCCCGGCTTTCCGTTGAAAATAATATAGTGGTTCATATTCAAATAGGATTTTAATCGATATTCCCGATAAATATTTCCCTTTCTCACTGGGTCTCCTCTCTATCAATCCCATGATACTGCGAATAATAGCTGCCATTTTCCAGACGGAGCTCTCTTTGAGACACCGGAATGACATCCTTGGTCTCAATCATTCCTTCATATTTCTTTCCCTCTCCCAGGTCTGCGCCTACACAGATTAAAAGAAGCCTGGTATCCGAAAGAGCAAACCTTAAGACGGTTTCATCCATGACAACCAGAGTCTTTCTCCAAAAACGCTCTACGGCTCTTTGGTTCATGGCATGATAATCCAACAGGGTGATACACTCTATCTCCTTGCTTGTAAGCTCATCCAGAAAGTTATCCAGAATCTCACCGGAAAATACATGATTTCTGCTGGAGTAAAGCTGCTGGGTTCGAAGCAGATAGTCCAGCTTGTTAACCCGGTTGGTGGAAAGCTCCAGCTTCTGCCTGTACTCTTCCAACAGCATATTCTTCTCATCAATCTTTTTACCACAGACCATGAGGCAAATCATGTAAATCACCAGCACCACAATGGTCATAACCAGCATGGCGTATTTGGATGCAAGAAGGACATTCTGCTCCAGAATCACCTTGTCATAGGTCAGAAGGCATACCCGATACTCATTTCCTCTCCAGGAAAACGTACCGCCCGAAGCCACATAGCGATCGTTTTTCAGGTAAATGATTCTATGGATGACCTTCTTATCATTGAGAGAATCTATGAACTCTCTGGAGGTCTCCGAATCGTAATAGGAGTCCGAGGACAAATTCTTGTAGCGGTTTGTCTCGGTAACGGATTTGATAAAAAGGATATTATCCCCCGTAGACAAGGTCCAGTATTTACTGGAATCCGAATCCAGAGAGCTGATAATATCTGTAATCTTTTCCTCTGTGGCATCCTCCCCCAATCTTCCTATCTGATCCAGGGTAACCTTAACATAGCCATCCTGTTCCACTCCGTAGATATCCAGAAAAGCCTTCTCGTAATTATTCAATTGAAAAAGAAAGATTGCTGCCATCAGCACGGCAGATACTACCGCAACCACCGATAGTACCCCAAAATACTTCTTCTTTTTTTTCATATCTCCTCTACTTCTGGCTCATTTACCTTGCTGCGAAGCCATTCCAACATATCCTTAGGTTTTCGCAATTCTCTGAAAACCTCCTCTGTAAAGCTTTCCCTCTCCTGGGTCAGATTCTTGGTCTTCCATGCTCCATCAGTTCCGATACTATTGACAATTCCTGCCAGTCGAATAAAGAATACCACCAAGTTAAAAAGCGGTAGAAACGGAACGATATACCATTTTTTGGCATAGTATTTCCTGAGCTTGGGGAACTCCCTCAAAAAACCAACTGTAGATATATAATACAGATATCCTACGATAATGTAAAATACCATAATCATCCCTGTGGACAGGACGATCATTTTGGATGAAAAATGCATAGCCATCAGGCAAATCAATGCCAGATACCAGATTACTCGTGGAAAAGCAAAGGTATGGTCATACATCAGCGTACGCACGGTCACATCTGTGAACGCATTTTTTACCGTAAGCTTATCCTTCAAAAACTGGTGGGAAACCTCCAGTGAGCCTCGCTGCCAGCGTTGTCTCTGGGTATATAGTTTATTGACATCCTCAATAGGATCCACCATAAATAGGGCGTTTTCGCAGATACAGATTCGAACCCCTTGTAAAAACCTCATCTGGAAGGTAATGTGAGTATCTTCACAAATGGTATCGGTATTGTACATCTGAGATTTCAATACGGCTGATTTGCGGAAGGCGGAAAAGGCCCCGGAAAGCGTATAGATATTGTTTCTGTCATCTGCATAGTTGCGGCCTGCAAGAAAGGCCTGGGCATACTCCATGAACTCCATCTCTCGAAAGATTTTTCCGAATCCATGATACTCCTCTATCATCTCCGGCACAATGAGAATTGCTCCTGTCATACACCCGATATCCGGTTCTGCTTCAAACTTACGGACCAGATTGCAAAGAGCATGGGGCTCAAACACTCCGTCAGAGTCCACATGAACGATATATTTGCCATCCGAGTTAAAGAGCGCCAGATTCAGAGCTCTGGACTTGCCCTGCTTTGCATTGAGCCACTGCATCAAAAGACCTGGATATTTCTCCTGACACTTGGTATATATTTGGAAGGAATTGTCCTTGCCCTGATTGTTTACCAGGAAAATTCGAATTTTGTCATTGGGATAGGTGCTCTCCTCAATGGAGCGAATACACGCCTCCAGGGAATCCTGTGAATTATACACCGGGATAATCAGCGTGATTTCCGGCCATATCTGCGGATCCTCATAGTGCTTCTTCTTTATGAATTTCTTCAACAGCACAAAGGCACTACCAATAGCCGGGACAATCTCCATAATCAGTGGAATGATAATCCAGGCAGCCCAAAACATAATGGAATTCACAAATTCATTTAGGATTGTCATAATGGAACGAGCCCACCTTCTGCTTAATAATCTGAGGTTTCGTAAACACGTAAAAATATAAAGCTACGGATAATCCGTAGAACACCAGTCGACCCACTATGGTGTGAGCCAGATAATACTGCTCTACTCCACCAAAATAAATCATGGTACAAATCACGGTAAGTCGAATGGCATTGGACACAATAATCACCAGAGTTCCCACGATTCCCACCAGCACACGCTCCGCTACGGTATACACCTTGAAAAAGGCAAGGAGCGAAAGAAAGGCCAGAATCTCTATAATCCCGGAGCATTCAAAATCTATCTTAAGGGAAAGTGCTCCGGATACCGAATCGATAAAAATGGTTCCATATTTGTAGTAAGTGCTGTACATCCCGGTAATCTGTCCCACAAGGGAATTAAACAAAGCAACCACTCTTGCCAACGGCTCTGTTAACACCGGCCGAAGGAGCACAAAGCTCATGACAAAGGTTCCTGCACCTCCCACCACAAAATGCCAGAAGTCCAGCTTGGTCTTCTTCAACACATGTAGGATAAATAGCCAGACCACCAATATTGTGACGAGCAAGATGCCCTTTCCGATATTTTCTGCACTTAGCAAACTATTCCAACTCATTACTGTTCTCCTGCAACCGACCTCTCTTGTAAAGCCATCTGCTTTTCCTCTTCCGTTTTCTTTACAAATCCTGCTCTTTTTCTGAGATAACCAAGATAGAGAATCCACAAAACCAAGGCTATGGCTGATACCATGGCTCCCTTTTCCCATCCCCTCAGATAATAGCGGATTGTGGTAGTTCCCTTCTGAACAATCAGCATATGATTCTTTTCTGATATGGAATCCTCCGTATCAAATATCTCATGGAAGGAACGGGTGGTATTGACATTATCATAGTCACTTTCAATCACCATCCCTCTGGAATCCTCGGTGATTGTCAAAGGCACAAGCTTTCTTTCAGGCAACGCGCGGCTGCTCATATCAATGGCACGTTCCAAAAGCTTCTCTACCCCCTCATCACCTGTCAGTCCCCAATAATAGCTGAGATTGAGACCTACAAATATAATATTATCATTTTTCACAGTTCCGAAAAAGGGGATATCGTAGCTTTCGTCCGCCACTCTTCCCCAGATTTCGTCCAGACCATCCACATATTTGGTTTCCCACTCCCGGTGTCCATCCGGGAACAAATCGGTGTCCAGTTCCCCGTCTATGGTTTCCAGCAAAGGGTATCCCTGGGAAAAAGTAATCGTATTACATACCACTCCCAAAAAGCTCTGAGCCTTACTCTCTCTGTCCTCCGGTACACCATCCGCTGATATGACAATTCGAACCCCCGCTTCGCTAAGCCTGGTCACCAGATCCTCCGCCACTGCTGTGTCCTCGTAGGCAATGCCTGCCAGATAAATCATATCGTACTGGCTCAGCTCCTCAAAGCTGTAGTGATCCAGATAGGGATCCGCGGTCTCTTCCATACCCGGAAAACCCAGAGCAAAGGAATGATTTCCTGTTCCAATTCCAATGGCATGATATTGGGTGATTATTCCAAAGGTTCCGGTGACATCCTCAAGATGGTAAAACCGATAGTCGTTATTGGCATCCACCAGCTCATACCCGCTTGCAGCCGCCTCTTCATCCAGCTGCTGCACTGTGCAATGCTTAGATAAGCTGGAGAGTTTTACCACCACAGAATCATTTCCCATTTCCTTACACCGGTCAAACAGATAGGTAAGATTGCCACCGGAAACAGCCCTGTTCAGCTGTGAGATATTGGACGAGGTAACCGCAGCCTCCCAGCCGGCACCAAAGCTGCTCTTCACCCCATCTCTCCAGGCAGTGGTAAGAAATGCCCCGGTGGCTCCAAGACTGCTTTCGTCAATTAGTGCAAGCCTCTGAACCGTCATTTCCTGAGCCTTCTCAAGAAATGAATATTCCCACAGCTCATCCAGACGTTCCTCAGGCTGTTTTTCCGATTGGTTTCCATATACCAGGTAACCTGAGGGAATACAATCTGCAACAATCAGCACACAAAAAAGCACCAAAAAACGTTTTTTGAGCTGCCTCCAATTCAAAAAGGAATAGAGCACAAAACAGATTGCGATAGAGAAGAAGCGTAGCATCCATAGGTAACCGCTGCCGGGCAAAGCACATACCACTCCATACATGGTCTTTGTAGACAGCAATACAAGGACAATTGCCACCCAGAACGCAGGCCTGTTATTTTTCGTAGAAAGGAAAGCGCCAAACACCGCCAGCAAAAACAGGGATAAACCAAAATAAAAAAAGGTGTCTCGATTGTCCGTCAGTCGAATAAACGGATTCAGGGATATGGACAGCTGCTGGAAAAACAGCTTCATGGTCTCTGATGCATCCATGGATACAATTCCGCCCCCCAGGGAAGGCAGCAGCCACACTCCCGTAAGCAGAAATCCAAACAGAATTGCAAGCACTGCACGGACTCCGGCAACATATTCCTTCATAGACACACAGTATATTCCCAAAAACAACAGCGTCGCCAAAGCCAGCATTCCTGCATATCCCAGATGGCACAATATCATAAGGACAAAGCTTATGGTAATCCCCATAAAATCCGTCACCCTTTTTTCCTCCAGGTATCGGTACAGGTACATTACGAAAACCGGCAGGAAAATCATACTAAGACTTCTGGCAAGATTTCCCTCAATAAATAATGCACACAGATTGTTGGGAATAAAAAACCAAAGGATTCCGATAAAGGTTCCCATCCAAAACCTGTGGATTTTCTGACCGATAAACGACCAGGATATCCCTCCAAAGAAGAAAACTACTCCACAAAAAAAGAGATACCCCAAAAACAAGTCTCCCCCTGCAAGATACTGAAAAAAAGCCATGGCATACGCAGTAAGAGGAGCCCAGTATCGAAGAAGCTCCACACCATTATACCAATCCTGGTTGATAAGAGGATACCAATTCCCCTCCTCCAATATGGAGTGGTACAGATAATCCCCCCTGTAAATGTGATAATAGGTATCACTACCGGTAGGGTAAACCCCGTTTCTTCCAAGGATTTCCATCAATAAAAAAGAAAGCAGGGTATAAAGAACCAGGACCCCGATCCATCTTGCGATGGTCAATGTCTGTTTCTTCATACCCTTACCTCCTTCTATGTCTTACATTATTTTTCTTCTCTTTTTCAGTCCATAAGCGGCCACTACCACACCTAGAGATAATGCTAAGCCCACAATTGGTCCCGTGGAGGTACCTGCGCAAGAAACCCACTGTCCTCCGATTCTTCCAAACTGTGCGTGTATCGTCTTCAGACTACTTTGATCACAGCCAAATTTTTCAGCCAGATCCGCAAGGTACAGCTGGAACTCCATCTCATCCCTGCCATTTTGTCCGATGGTCATAATCATTTTTCCATAAATATGATCCCCCGGTGTCAGCTCATTGATGTTCTTGGAGTTGCCCCAGGCATCCAGAGACATCACGTAGAACTCATAGGTACCAGGCTCATAATGGTTTGGCTTAACATTCCAGTCAATATTGCCATTTGCGTCCACCGTAACAAAGCGTGGTCCAAATTCGTATCCATCGGATTTGGTCTTTGGATCAGACACATTAAACTTTACGGTAATGGCAGATAAAAACTCGCCTCCTGCCTCCTTCAAATGGTCCGGATGCTCTGTCACCACATGACCGTACAAGGATTCTCCGTCCGAATAGAGGGCAGCCTTACCGTCCTGCTTGAACTCATGGGTTCCCGCAGTATCATATTGAATCACAGCATGTGGCAGACTGTTCCACTCCTCATAGCTTCCGTCACAGCTCATCTCCCCCACAGGGGTGGAATTTTCCTGGCTGTTCTGTAAATCCGTGATTCCTGTGATAAATGGATCTGACAAATACAGACCAAACTGGAAGGACTCCTTCCATTTACAATTCTCAAACTGACTTTTCGGGATTGCAATCTCCCACTGGGTTCCCACGTGAGAAACCTGAGCTCCATCCACGCCGGAAATTGAGCTGTCCCAGCCAAGCTGGAACAATACATTATCTCCCAGATCCGATGAAATGGAATACTTTCCGTTGGAATGGGTTCCCGCTCCCGCTGCGGATTGGCCCTCTCCTTCTTCTATGTACAGGTACATCCAGTCTCCGTCCCACACTGCTGCGACTTTAGAAAGACAATCCGGATGTCCCTGATTCGGACATTTTGCATCCTCCTTTGCCACGGCATTCCAGTCTCCAAAGGAACCGTCTATCTGAATCCCTTTGTAATCCTCCAGCTTCTCTCCGGAATCCTCCGGTGTATCTACAGGTTCCTGACCGCCCTCTGGCTCTGTGGAGGTCTCAGTATCCACAGCTTCCTCCGTGTCTACGGGCTCTTCAGGTTCCGATGGATGATCGGTCTGAATCGTAGCCTCCGGGATATCCGAAAACGAAATAACGTTGGCCGCATCATTTCCAAGATAGAGTCCTGTCAGTCCCTCCGGGAAATAGCTGAGCGGAACCGCAAACTCTACCACATATGGACCCGGGGTATTCAAATTAGCGCCATTGGAAATTGAGCCTAAGGCTCCTTCCACCACTCCATAACTGCTGTTTCTCACCACTGCCCCATCATTCTCTTTGGTAACACTAAGGGCTGTCGCCGTATTCTCCGGCCATCCAAGCTCTCTGTCATACTGGCAATGAAGTACCACCTGCCCAGCATAGGAAAAATCCCACTGATTGGCTGAGGTACCACAATACATCACATACAGATAGTCCTGACCCTTTACTGTCTTCCATTGTTCTACTTCTGAGGAACTTCCCTGTATGGCACCTAATCCTTCCCATTCCGAAGCGTCCCCATCCACAACCGGCAGCTTTGCAACCACCTCACTGGCGTATGTGGTGCTACGTTCACCGGGCACCATGACGGTTGCCATAACAAGCATCAAGGACATGGTCAATGCTATTCTCTTTTTTGGAAGTATTCTTTTCATTCTTCTCCCTCTCTCAGACCTTACGTTAACTTGTTCTCTATTCATGGGATCCCTCTACAATGGCATACACCCTAAGAGGAGTCTCACTAATTTCAAATCTCTGTAAACTCCAGCCACTCTTTTCATATTCAGGCCACAGCCTTTCGTAAATAACCTCTCCAATATTTTCAATGGAAAGGTCTCCGTGGAACTCCGGATAATCGTTGAGATATTGAAACTGATATGGTTCCAGAATCTGTTCCATAAGCATCTCCATTTTTCTCACTTCTCCAAAGTCATCCTCACTATCCGAAAAGCCGCTGACCGTACCAATCTCTATAACATGATTGTGCTTATGCTCTTTTTTGTTGTCGAAGCTGTGCTGCATACACAGTCTATGTTTCAAGCGATAATATCTCACTACAAACACCTAATCATTTCTTACAGCTATCTATACCTATTTATTTTAACGCAAACTTTATCCGTGTTCAACGTTTTTACACGTGTTTTTCAGTTTTTTCCTGTTTTGAACACAATACATCTCTGAATCTGGTAGCTAAGGAAGAAAATACCAACATCGACCGGTATTTTAATGACACTTTCCGGAAGATGGGTTATGGTATAGATTCCCCATACGCACCCCGCCGACAAAAGCAATTGGGTCACACACAAGAGATAATATTTCGCCAAGGTCCTCCATAGCTGCCCCTTTGCCCCAAACACCAATTTCTTGTTGAGGGTAAAATTCACAAGGGAGGAACAGGCTCTGCTTCCAAGGGTTGCAAGGAATATGCGTGCCTTTGGATCCTTCAACGCCAAGAGCCAGATAAACAGCTGAAATAACCCAATATCCACCGCAGAGGAAGCCAGGGAAGCAGCCACAAAGGAAAAGAAGTTCTGAAACATCAATCCATATATTCGCAGAGAATCCTTCACAGGATGGAAATGAGACTGCGGGTTTCCCTCCTCATACACGGTGGCTATGGTGCACTCTCTTATTTTGTCTCCGTGTCTCACCACATCCATCAACATATTCATTTCCAGCTCATATCCCTCGCCCTTAAGCTCTAACACTCGACTGCATAATGACCTGCCCATGGCTCTAAGCCCCGTCTGGGTATCCTTCAAGTACCTTCCAAACAAGAGGAAGAAGACTCTGGACGTAATACGATTTCCCATCTTACTTTTCCATGGGATATCCGGATTCTTCCCGGAAAAATCCCGCACCCCAAGGATCAAGGCCTCTGTCTCTTCCACAAGGCATTTTGCCACGGCTACCACGTCCTCTGCCAGGTGCTGTCCGTCAGCATCTGCTGTTACCACTCCGGGAATTCCTTTCTCCTGCAAAACGGATGCTATCGCCGTCTTCATGGCTCTGCCCTTCCCTCGGTTTTCCCGGTGGCGGATGACCCTACAGGCTTCCAACTCGTCAACCCTTGAAAATATGCTCTGACAGGTCTCATCACTTCCATCATCTACCACTACAATATGCAAAAAACCATACTGTTGCAATTGCTCCACATAGGCAACTAACTCCTCCTTCGGATTCAGTGCCGGAATCACCACCGCTACCTCTTTCCAACTACATTCCATACATTCTCCCCTAACCGGCTTTCCTCAGAGAAATCTCTCTGCCAAAAAATTCCGGGACACTTTGAAAAGCTCCCGGAATTCCCTGCCTATTACACAATACTTCTATATTTTATAGCTCGCAGTTATTTACCGTTCTTGGGAATGGAATGACATCACGGATATTGCCCATACCGGTTAAGTACATCACACAGCGCTCAAAGCCAAGTCCAAAGCCTGCATGTCTTGCAGAACCGTATTTACGTAAATCAAGATAGAAGCCGTAGTCCTCCTCATTGAGTCCCAACTCCTTGATTCTTGCAAGAAGCTTATCGTAATCGTCCTCACGCTGACTTCCTCCGATGATTTCTCCGATTCCCGGCACCAAGCAGTCTACTGCTGCAACTGTCTTTCCGTCCTCGTTGAGCTTCATGTAGAAGGCTTTAATCTCCTTTGGATAGTCCGTTACGAAAACCGGACGTTTGAATACCTGTTCGGTAAGATAGCGCTCATGCTCGGTCTGAAGGTCACAGCCCCAGGATACCTTGTAATCAAACTCATCATTGTGTTTTGAGAGAAGCTCAATTGCTTCCGTGTAGGTAATTCTGGCAAAATCATTGCTTACAACGTTCTCAAGGCGATCTAAAAGACCTTTGTCTACGAAATTGTTGAAGAAGGCCATCTCCTCAGGAGCATTCTCTAAAACATAGTTAATCACGTATTTTAACATGCTCTCTGCAAGCATCATATCGTCTCCCAAATCTGCAAATGCGATTTCCGGCTCAATCATCCAGAACTCTGCCGCATGGCGAGTGGTGTTAGAGTTCTCTGCTCTAAAGGTCGGTCCAAAGGTGTAGATATTCTTAAACGCCATGGCGTAGGTCTCACCGTTCAACTGTCCTGATACCGTAAGGTTGGTTGGCTTATTGAAGAAATCCTTTGAGAAATCTACTTTGCCATCCTCAGTCATTGGCACGTTGCTTAGGTCCATTGTGGTAACCTGGAACATCTCTCCTGCACCCTCACAGTCACTTCCTGTAATCAATGGAGTGTGAACATAGACAAAATCCCTCTCCTGGAAGAATTTGTGAATCGCATAGGCGCAAAGGGAACGCACACGGAACACAGCCTCAAAGGTGTTGGTACGTGGTCTGAGGTGTGAGATGGTGCGCAGGTATTCAAAGGTGTGACGCTTTTTCTGAAGTGGGTAATCCGGTGTCGATGCCCCTTCTATCTCTACCGTCTTTGCCTGAATCTCAAATGGCTGCTTAGATTCCGGTGTCGGAATCAGAGTACCTGTTACGATGACAGCGGCACCAACATTGATTTTCTGAAGTGCATCAAAATTCTCAATGCCATCTGCATATACCACCTGAATCGGTTCAAAAAAGGTTCCGTCATTTACAACAAGGAAGCCAAAATTCTTGGATGCACGGTTGCTTCTAACCCATCCTCCGATGGTGATTTCCTTGTTTTCATATTCTCCCTGATTGCGAAAAATATCTCTTACATTTACAAGCTTCATCTTCATTCCTCTTTTCTATTTCATCTTACATTTTCTGTTCTTACTCCGTGACCTCGGTTCCCTCTTCTACCGATTCAGAACCTTCTGAGGTATTGCCGTTTTCTATGGTAACCACTGCCGACTCTGCCACAAGAGTCATAGCCTTACGGATACGAAACAGATTCTCTACATAGGCCTTGCCACCTTCCTTGTTTCCATTGCCAAACTCCTCGTAGATATCATCCTCTGTATTGTACTCTTGGTTTGCAGTAATCTGACCCTCGATAAATTCCTGGTACTCATCAGGATCCATCTCAACATTTTCTTTCTTTGCAATAAGAAGGAAAATCTGCTCTAAGCGAATCTGCTCCTCCAAAGAAGTCTTCCACTGACCGATTACTTCATCCTTGGAATATCCTCCAGACTCAAAATAGCTATCCATGGTCTCGGTTCCGGTGATATACTGCTTCTCAAATTTGTCGATGTATTCATTTAATCGTGCTTCTAAGTACTCTTCCGGCACCTCTACCTTACTATTGTCAAGCAAATACTGCTCACACACGTCTAAGGTATCACTGAGCTTACTGTTGGTGGCTGTGAAGGTCAGGTACTCTCTCATATAATCCTTTAACTCCTGCACCGTTTTTAACTCATATTTTGAGAAATTCTCTGATACAAATTCATCGGTCAGAGTATCCACTGATACCTTTTTGTAAATGGCATTTACCGTAATCTGAAAGGTTACATCCTGTCCTGCAAGCTCCGCATTTCCATAATTCTCAGGAAAGGTAAGCGGTTGATCTACCGTCTCTCCAACCTTTGCCCCAAATAAATTGTCACAGAAATTAGATACATATGGCATATTGTGGGTTGCATCCAGATTATTGTCGATGTCCATCACCACTTCGCTGGTGGTAGAGCCACCTTCAAAGGCTTCCCCGTTCTGATCTAGGCCCACGTACTCGATTCCTACAAAATCTCCGGCCTGTACCACATCACGATCCGTCACCTTCTCAAACTGTATGCCAAAGTTTGCAAGAACCGTCTCGATCTGCTCCGCTACATCCTCATCCGTCACATCGTAATCGCCACCGATGGTCACCTGGATATTCTTGTAATCAGCAAGCTCTTTTACTACCTTTTCCGGATCAATTTCAATATCCGCACTGCTTACCTTATTGACGCTTTCCTCTGCCTGTGTACTCTCCGTGTTATCCTTCTCATTTCCGCACGCAGAAAATGACAAAACTGTTGCAAGGCAAAGAGCCATTGCTAAAAATTTCTTCTTCATAATTCCTATTTCCTTTGAAAAATGTTGTTAACCTTGATAATATATCACAAAAAAGAGCGGTAATCAACCTTCTGGTCCATTTCCCGCTCCCATTTAATCAGCTTTCGCCCACATATCCTTGGTATTTTATTTCTTTTTCTTATCCTTTGCGGACTCCGCTTTCTGTTCCTTCAGCTCTGCATTAAGCTTATTGTACTTCTCCTGCATCTTTGCTCTAAAGCTCTTCTTTCCTTCCGGTTTCTCAAGACGTCCACGAAGACCTTTTACACCGGTTATGTAAAGTCCGGATACGGTTGCTTTCACTTCCTTCTTAACCGGAATCTCTGCAATAATCTGCTCATCTGCAAAAAGTGTCATAACCCTTGGTCCAACCTTCGCCTTTACAATCGGAAGCTTTGAGCCTCTGAGATACTTAGGGGTCTGATCAATAACAGCCTGTGGCAATCCGGATTCTTGTAATTTCATCTTCTTTATATAGATAATGTTGGG
>JALEPP010000147.1 GCA_022767075.1 Agathobacter sp.
AGAAGCCGGATTAGGATGTTGGAGTTATACTGGTGGAGTACCATTTAACCGTCCATATCCATGGATTTTATCCGGATCAGGTGTGATCGATATAACAGGACATGCCGATGGATCCTGTCGTTATGCTTCCACTGTCTGGGGGCTTGAAAAAAATCCACGAATCGCTGTAAAACCGGTAAATCATCCGGGAGTCCGTGTAAGTAAATCTGTATGGCGTGGTACGAATGCAATTGAGAGCTGGGCTTTTGCAAACTGTACTGGAAATAAAGCGGAGATTGAAGTATACACACAGAGTGCTGTTGTGGAACTTTTCCTTGGGGAGAAGAGTCTTGGAAAGAAGAAAGTAAAAGAATGTAAAGCGATTTTTAAGGCAAAGTATGATTCGAAACCTCTCACAGCAGTAGCCTATTCTGCTGATGGAAAAGAAACCGGAAGAAGCAGCCTGTTCCCTGCAACAGGGAAGCTTGGTCTCAGACTGACAAAAGAAGAGAGCAGGAGCGATATTTTCTATATTCCGGTTGAGATTGTTGGTGAAAATGGGGTCGTTGAGTCAAACGCTGACCGTCTTTTACATGTTTCCGTTACAGGAGGTACGTTACTTGGATTTGGATCTGCAAATCCATGTCACAAAGAGGAGTATCATACCGGTCACTTTACGACCTATTATGGCCGCGCTTTGGCAATTGTTAGAAAAGAGGACAATGCAAAGTGTACGGTATCTGTAACAGATGGGACACT
This sequence comes from Agathobacter sp., assembly GCA_022767075.1. Taxonomy (GTDB): domain Bacteria; phylum Bacillota; class Clostridia; order Lachnospirales; family Lachnospiraceae; genus Roseburia. The sequence continues at coordinate 739 of JALEPP010000147.1, forward strand.
TACGGACGCAATCATTATTTAATTAGGAGACAATATCCAACTTTCATTTACTGCAGAAAAAGAAAGTGTAACAATTTTTAAGGTTGATTTAGTATAACTGAAAGGTCTGGCAGAGGTATTTATGAACAATATATATGAAAAAGAACACAGTGAGTACGTAAGAAAAAATGCTGCTGAGTGTACGGTACTTTTAAAAAGCAATGGAGATTTCCCGTTAAAAAATCCAGGAAAAATTGCACTTTATGGAAGTGGCGGACGAAGGACATTAAAAGGAGGTACTGGTTCAGGAGAGGTCAATTCACGCACGAATACGACAATAGAAGAAGGGCTTAAGGCTGCAGGCTTTCAGATTACAACAGAGAAATGGCTGGATGGCTATGATAAGGAAAAGATGAAAGCGAAAAAGCATTTCATGAAGGAGCTGAAGGTTGAAGCAAAAGCGAAAAAGCAGAATGTGATGATGCTTGTAATGGGACGAGCCCCGGAGGAACCGGAGTACAATTTGCCAATGGATGGAGAAGGCGACACCGCCCTTTATATCATTTCACGTGTATCGGGAGAAGGTGCAGACCGTAAGGTGGCAGGAGGCGATATTCTGTTATCCCAGACGGAAATCCGGGATATTCTTGCCTGCAATCAGAAGTATAAGAACTTTATGCTCGTACTTAATGTCGGTGGACCTGTTGACCTTTCACCGGTACTTGATGTACCTAATATTCTTGTGCTTTCACAGCTGGGGACGGAAACAGGACATATTCTTGCGGATATTATTTTGGGTAGACAGAATCCGTCAGGAAAGCTTACCACCACATGGGCTGCTTATGATGATTACCCTCAGATGGGTGACTTTGGAAATAAAAATGATACAAATTATACAGAGGGAATCTATGTGGGATACCGGTATTTTGATTCGGTAGATAAGAAACCGATATTCCCATTTGGATATGGTTGTTCTTATACCACATTTGAGCTTTCTGACACAAAGGTAAGTCTTGCAGGGGAAGAGGTAAAAGCTATCGTTTCTGTGAAAAACTGCGGAGAGTATAGTGGAAAAGAAGTGGTTCAGTTATATGTATCTTTGCCTTCCGAAAAACTGGATGAACCGTATCAGGTTCTTAGTGGATTTCAGAAAACAAAGCTCCTTGCACCGGGGGAAAGTGAGCTGGTAACGGTCTCTTTTTCTATGAGAGAGATTGCACCATACGATGAAGAAACATCCAGCTATATTTTAGAAAAGGAAGATTATATACTTCGAATTGGTACAAGCAGCCGTAATACGAAACCATGCGGAATTGTAAGGACAGAAGAAACCATTACCGTTTTAAAAGTAAAGAATATATTAGGAAAACCAGATTTTGAGGACTATAAAGTACCTGCAATCAGACATGAAATTCCAGCGGATCTCCCTGTTTTTCTGCTGCATGGATCTGACATAGAGACAGTTATTCAACACTATCAGAGGGAAGAGACAGTTGATCCGAAAATTGAAAAACTTAGTGATGAGCAGCTGATCAAATTGAATCTCGGAGCCTATAGGGTGAATGGAGGCGTGGCAAGTATCATTGGAAATGCAGGTTTTTCCGTAGCAGGAGCGGCAGGCCAGAGCTGTATGGAAGTGGAAGGTGTTCCTTCCCTAGTTATGGCAGATGGACCGGCAGGTCTTAGGATTAGCCGTCAATATGCGACCGATAAGAATGGTGAGGTTCATGCTTTGGATGTGAGCTTCCCGGCATCTATGGTTGATTTTATGTCAAAGCCAATGCTCTGGGGACTTAAGCTCATGACCTATCATCCGAAAAAAGGCGATGTTGTTGGTGAACATTATGCAACTATGATTCCGATTGGTACTGCGATAGCACAGAGTTTTAATCCAAAGCTTGCGGAGGAGTTTGGACGGATTGTTGGAAAAGAGATGAATCTGTTTGGTGTCCATCTCTGGCTTGCCCCGGCTCTTAATATTCATAGGAGCATTCTTTGTGGACGTAATTTTGAATATTATAGTGAGGATCCACTTGTAAGTGGTATCTTCGCCGGTGCAATTACCAAAGGTGTCCAGTCAGTTCCGCATACCGGCACAACCATTAAGCATTTTGCTTTTAACAACCAGGAGCGAAACCGTACACAGAATAACTCAAAAGTAAGTGAACGTGCTGCAAGGGAAATATATTTAAAAGGATTTGGAATCTGTGTTAAAATGTCGGATCCAAAAGCAGTTATGACTTCATATAATCTCGTAAATGGAACACATACAAACGAAAGAGAAGACCTCATCGAGGATGTACTAAGATGTGAATTTGGTTTCAATGGTATTGTGATGACAGACTGGATCGTTGCCGGATATGAGAATGAAAAAGATTGCCTGCATCCGGTATCTGATGCCTCACATGTGTGCATGGCAGGTGGAGATTTATTTATGCCGGGATCTTCCCATGATTATGACGTAATAAATGCAGCTCTCCAAAAAGGAGATGTTACAAGAAAGCAGCTTATGATCAATGCCAGCCGCCTTCTTAAAATGGGGGAAGATTTGGTGTGAATTAAGGAGAAAATAATTATGAAGTGCGAAGAGATTAACATAAGGGACCCATTTGTTTTGGTATATGACAACATTTATTATATGTATGGCACGAGAGGAAAAAATGCTTTTAAGGGCGAAGCGTATGGCTTTGATGTGTATAAAAGCAAAGATTTAATAAATTGGCAGGGCCCAATTGAAGTATTTCACCGTCCGGAGAACTTCTTTAGCAAATCAAACTATTGGGCTCCGGAAGTATATGCGATCAAAGACAGATTCTATATGTTTGCAACCTTTGCCAACATCAGCAAAGGTTTAGGAACAGCCGTGCTTGTGGCAGAATCTCCGGAAGGACCATTTCAGATGTGGTCAGATGGATATGTAACGCCCAAGGAATCAAGATGTCTGGATGGAACGTTGTATTATTCAAAAGATCAGAAACCATATATGATCTATTGCAATGAGTGGAAAGAAGTACATGATGGCACAGTTTGTGCGATTCCGCTCTCCGAAGATTTAAGTCACAGCATAGGTGAACCGAGGATTCTTTTTAAAGCTTCCAGTGCAAAACCATTTGTAAAAAAGGTATTATTCAGAAACTGCATTACAGATGGACCATTTTTAATAAGAACAGACGATGAAAAGCTTCACATGATCTGGTCTACCTATGCAAAGACCGGGTATGTAGAAGCGATGGCTCATTCAGATAATGATGATATTACAGGAAACTGGACCGTAGATACAGAGCTTTTGTATGATCATGACGGTGGTCATGGAATGATATTTAGAGATCTAAAGGGAAACTATCAGTTAGTGCTTCATTATCCTAATACTTTTGAGAAAGAACATCCAAGGTTCACACCGGTTTCATATCAGAACGGAAAGTGGAAAAAGACAGGGATTTAGGAGGCTTCTGGCATAATGGTGGAAGCCTAGCACCAAAATTTACAATTACATATTGAAAAAACCACCTGTGTTCCTTAATGTATTAACTGCTAAGAAAAAAACAAAAGGAGTTTCACAAGTGGTTTCAGTTAATACATTATGCAAAAGTGTTCTTAATGTCAAGAATACAGTTATAGAAAATTGTAATCTTTACTCTGATGTGGATGGCGTTAAACATATCCGTATCAAAGCAAGACCTAATAAATGGCATGAGAATGACTGTCCTTTCTGCCATAAGTCATGTCCTGTATACGACCAGCATTCCAGTAAACCA
>JALEPP010000097.1 GCA_022767075.1 Agathobacter sp.
ATTTGCCCCATAAGACACACCCACAGTAAGATTCACTCTGCGTTTATCCATTTTGGTCACATTGACAATGGAATTTGTTGTAAGGCTACCATTTGGAATCATAATCACCTGATTGTCAATGGTTACCAATCGCGTGTAATAAATCGTGATGGAATCAACCTTTCCTTCCATGCCGGATCCATTATCAATAATATAATCTCCTACCTGAAATGGCTTTAATACCAAAAGAAGAACTCCCCCTGCAAAATTCTGAAGACTTCCCTGTAAAGCAAGGCCCACTGTAAGACCTGCAGATCCAAGTACTGCTACCACGGATCCTGTTGTGATTCCAAAGGTAGATAAAATCACAAGAATCAGCACAAAATACAAAGCATACTTAATCAATGACAAAAGAAAAGTCATCACACCGGGATCCACCGTGTGTTTCTCCATGGATTTTTTCAGTATTTTTTGAACCCACTTGATAAGCCTGCTTCCAACCACTAATACAAGTACGGCAATAATCAACTGTATCAAAAAGCTTAGCACGTTTGGCATAAAATCATTCAAATACTGTTCCACAACTCCCAATTCTTTCTCTGTAACCATAATTCACCTATTCTCTTTCCGGGAACTTCCATCTTTTCTGTATCCTATACAGCCCGTCCTTTTCACCGGGATGCTATGCTCCTATTTTATTGGAATCCCTCTATAAATACAAGTGCCAGAAAATTCCAAGGTCTCCCAAAGAATCATCTGGCACTCTAATCTTATGAAGATGAGATTAGCTATTTAATTACCCGTACTCGAAGTACACCCTCAATCTGCTGTAATTTAGCAACCACTTCCTCTGTTACAGGAGAATCCACATCAATCAATGCGTATGCATAATCTCCCTTACCTTTATTGGTCATATCCGACACATTGATATTGGCATCCCCAAGAATGGTGGTGTACTGACCAATCATACCTTTTACATTTCTGTGCAGGATACCAATTCGTCCGGCTCCGGTACATGCTCCCATATTGCAATCCGGGAAATTTACAGAATGAACAATATTTCCATTCTCCATGAAATCTCTAATTTCACGGACTGCCATAATTGCACAATTATCCTCTGACTCTGCAGTAGAAGCCCCAAGATGAGGGGTTACGATGCATCCCTTAGCACCTACTGTAGTAGGATTTGGAAAATCAGAAACATAACGTTTGATCTTATCCTGTGCTAATGCATCAACCATAGCCTCCTCGTCTACAAGAAGGTCTCTTGCAAAGTTAAGAACAATTGCATTTGGCTTCATCAGAGAGATTGCTTTTGCATCAATCATCTTTTTGGTGCTATCCAAAAGAGGAACATGAATAGTAATGAAATCACATTCTTTGTAAATATCCTCTACATTGCTGATATGTTTGACACTTCGTGAGAGATTCCACGCAGCATTTACGGAAATGTATGGATCAAATCCATATACCTCCATTCCCATGTGCACTGCTGCATTGGCCACTAACACACCGATTGCTCCCAGTCCGATAACTCCGATTTTCTTTCCGGAAATCTCAGTTCCTGCAAAGTTCTTTTTCTGCTTTTCCGCATTCTTTGCGATGTTCTCGTCCGACTGGTTCTGCAAGCACCATTCGATACCTCCTACGATATCTCTGGATGCATACAGCATACCTGCAAATACAAGCTCTTTTACACCATTTGCATTTGCTCCCGGGGTATTGAATACTACAATTCCCTGCTCTGCACATTTCTCCAACGGAATATTATTGACACCTGCTCCTGCTCGCGCGATACACTGAAGGCTCTTTGGCATCTCTAAATCATGCATGGCTGCACTGCGTACTAATACGGCTTGTGCATCCTTCATATCTTCCACTTTTTCATAGGCATCTGAAAATAAATCTAATCCTACAGATGCGATAGGATTTAAGCAATGATACTGAAACATCTATCTTATCCCTTTCCTATACCCTTAAGGCTTTTCCCTCTTGAACTATGCGTTTTTTGCCTCAAACTCTTTCATAAACTCAACAAGCTTTTCTACACCTTCGATCGGCATAGCATTGTAAATGGAAGCACGCATTCCTCCTACAGAACGATGTCCCTTCAGATTCTCGAATCCAGCTGCTTTTGCTTCGGCCACGAATTTGGCATCTAATTCCGCATCTCCTGTTACAAATGGAACATTCATAAGAGAACGGTCCTTCTTCTCTACAGTACCCTTGAACATCTTGCTCTCATCCAGGAAGTCATATAGAATCTTAGCCTTTTTCTCATTGTGCTCTTTCATTGCTGTAAGGCCACCCATTTTCTTAATCCATTTGAACACCTTACCACAAATGTAAATTCCATAGCATGGCGGTGTGTTGTACAAGCTGTCGTTGTCAGA
>JALEPP010000121.1 GCA_022767075.1 Agathobacter sp.
GGGATAAGTCCTGAGGATTTACCCCGGGTTTTTGAGCGTGGTTACACAGGCTACAACGGACGGGCTGATAAAAAATCTACCGGAATTGGTCTTTTCCTATGCAAAAATGTAATGGAAATGCTGGGACATAAAATAGAAATAGAATCGGAGCTTGGGAAAGGAACGGAGGTTGTTCTCAAGTTCTCGAAACACCGAATTACAGAGTAAAACGGTATCTTACAAATTTGTAAGATATGCGAAAGCCAAATCGATGGCTGCCTTTTTTTAGGTAGTGTATATTCATACCATAAAAGAAACCATATAAGAAACAATGAAAGGAACAGAAAATGGCTATTTTAGAAGTAAGCAATTTAAAGAAAATATACACTACCAGGTTTGGCGGAAATCAGGTTCAGGCTTTGTCCGATGTGAATTTTACTGTTGAGCCGGGAGAGTATGTGGCAATCATGGGGGAGTCAGGTTCAGGAAAGACGACCCTGCTAAATATTCTGGCGGCGCTTGACCGACCAACTTCGGGGGATGTGATTTTAAATGGAATGCACTTATCAGACGTTAAAGAAAAACAAATCGCAACATTTCGTAGGGAACATCTTGGATATGTGTTCCAGGATTTTAATCTACTTGATCAGTTTAGTGTTCGTGATAATATTTACCTTCCGCTGGTTCTTGCGGGGGTTAGTCACAGGGAAATGGAGTCAAGATTAATTCCGATAGCAGAAAAACTTGAGATTACCCATATTTTGGAAAAATATCCTTATGAGGTATCCGGGGGACAGAAGCAAAGAACGGCGGTGGCAAGAGCATTAATCACCAATCCGGAGCTGATTCTTGCAGATGAGCCTACGGGTGCACTGGATTCCAAGAGTACGGACAGTCTTCTTCGACTGTTTAACCGTATCAACGAGAGCGGTCAAACAATCCTTATGGTTACACACTCCACAAAGGCTGCCAGTCATGCCAATCGTGTGCTTTTTATAAAGGATGGGGAAGTATATCATCAGCTATATCGCGGCAATATGTCCAATGAGCAGATGTACGGAAAGATTCAGGATACCCTGACACTTCTTATGACAGGTGGTGATCGAGATGAATAGACTGTATAGCACGCTGGCAATCACCAATATTAAGAAAAATAAGCTGTTTTATATTCCCTATATTGTCTCAGGAATCTTAGTGGTATCCTTTGTGTACATGATGTCCTTTATGGGCGATAATAAGGGAATCGAAGGAATGTTTGCAGGGGATCAGATTCGACTTCTCATGCATTTGGGATTAGTGATTATTTTGATTTTCTCTTATATTTTTCTTTTTTATACCAATAGCTTCTTAATCAAACGCAGAAAAAAAGAGTTCGGTGTGTATAACATGCTGGGTATGGAAAAAAGACATATCAGCAGAGTGTTTGCAATGGAAAGTCTCATGGTAGCGTTTGTGTCTATCGGGTGCGGACTGCTTGTGGGAATTGCATTTTCAAAGCTTTCCATGATGTTGTTTTTCCACATTATCAGAATAGAAACCAGCTTTGTGTTTTCTATCTGCGGAGAGAGTATCCTTTTTACGGTGGTAGCATTTGGAATTCTGTATTTTTTGATTTTGATTTATAACTGCCTTCAGATTCGCATGTCGAATACCATGGAGCTGATTCGCGGCGGAAATGTAGGAGAGCGTGAGCCAAAGACAAAGGTAATCCTTTCTCTGATTGGGTTTGCCTGTCTTTTTGCAGGATACTATATGTCCATTACCATCAAAAATCCAGTTACTGCGATATTGCTTTTTTTTGTGGCAGTGATTTTGGTTATTGTTGGAACCTATCTTCTTTTTACAACGGGAAGCATTTTTGTCCTGAAACTATTGAAGAAAAATAAGAAGTTCTATTACAACAAACGTCACATGACAGCAGTAGCAGGCATGCTCTACCGCATGAAACAGAATGCAGTTGGTCTTGCCAACATCTGTATTCTCTCTACCATGGTGCTTGTTACAATCTCTACCACCGTAAGCTTATATGCCGGACTCGAAGGAACAGTAGATAGCATGTACAGTGCAGAGATGAATATCAATGCCTATTCCTATGGTTCTATTGGGGAGAAAAGGGACGAGGTTCTCCCGTTTGTGGAGGAGGTGGCAAAGGAGCATAATCTTGAAGTAAAGGGAAGTGTAGCAATGTCCTCTTTTTCGGCCTTTGGTAATGTTCAGGACGGAGTATTTTTGGCCAATAAGGAGATGATTGGAGATACGGAGCAAGGGGATCTTCTGGTATTCCTAACTAAAGAGGATTTTCTGGTAAATTGCGCGGATTATGATAAAGAAGTTCCTAAGCTGGAGGACGACGAGGTCTTTATCATCAGTACAGGTGAGAGGTACCAGGAGGATAACCTGGAAATATTTGGGACTAATTATCAGGTAAAAGGCTCTGACATCTACACGGACCGAAATGTATCCGGAATGGATGTAACAGTAGACAGGGTGTTGTATGTGGCGGTGAAGGATCTGGCAGCCTTCAATCAGGCATATGAGCTTCAGGTGGCAAATAGACCGGAGGATACGGTAACCTATTGTGTCAATTATTATGTGGAATGTGAGGGAGAGAACAAGGATAAGGTAGCCTTTGCCAACGATTTGGATGAAAGAATTGCACAGATGGATTCTGCAGCTATGTTTGGACCTTATCATTCCCTTAGGACGATTTCAAAGGAGGAAGCCAGAATCGAATACTATTACACCTTTGGAGGTCTGTTCTTCCTTGGTGTCATCTGCGGACTGATGTTCCTTATGGTTACCGTCATGATTATCTTCTATAAGCAGATTTCCGAGGGCTATGACGACAGAGAACGTTACAGCATTATGGAAAAAGTGGGAATGAGTCAGAAGGAGGTTAAGAATACCATCACCTCCCAGGTGCGAATGGTATTCTTCCTTCCACTGGTAGTAAGCTACTGTCACCTGGCAGGCTCTTTCCCGATGATTCGACTGATGATGTCCGTAATCTTTATGAGCAATGTAACGAACTTTATCATCTGTTTGCTGATTACAAGCATCATCTTCGCAGTAATCTACTACTTCATTTTTAAAATCACCTCGAAAACCTACTACGCCATCGTGAAGTAGGGGACGTTCCTTTTTCCACGCACATCGCCCTTTGGCCTTATGAGCGCCCTTTGGCTTGTGGAGCGCCCTTTGGCTTGACCTCTTGTGGGGAGCAAATCCCTGCGAGAGGTCTTTTTGTTCTCCTTCCGGGATTAAAAATGGCATCCGAGAGCCTCTGGGGGGAGGAATTTTTTGCTTTTATGAGGTTGCTTAGGAATTTTCAGTGGTATGATTTTGCCTCAAATTTCGTGTACGGCAAGGTTTGAACAATGAGACAAGAGTATCCGCCAGAGAAGGACACGAAGCGCTTCGCACCTGCTCCTCTAAG
>JALEPP010000163.1 GCA_022767075.1 Agathobacter sp.
TGGAGTGAGTACCTTTCTTCGGTATTTGACACACCAAACAATATGATAATTGATGTTATATACGCAAGTTCTTGCGTGAATGTATTTATCTTTCATACAGATAGTATATCATAATATAGTGATAAAGTCCATATTTATAAGATTTTATCAACAATACATATGGTGACTACATTTAGGTAAAAACGGGCTTTCATCTCGGAGACAAGTCACCGAGAATTCCCGCCCGAAATTCTTAAAGGATATTGGTGTTAAAATTGTCAAGTGATTTATAATCGAGGGATTGCGTAAATTTGGTGGAAGGTAATTGAAATAGGAACCATTGCAAGCTAAAATCAATATTAGAGACCTGGAAGCATAGAAAAGCAGGTGAGAACAAAGGCCTGTGAGGTATACTTTTTATCATTTTTGTAATACTAGTGGGGATATGGATTCTTCAAAGAACGCAAACATCCGTGAACAAAGATGAAGAAGGAGAGAACAATATGCCGAAATATGTATCAATTACAATGGAGGAAGCGAAAAAGGTGTTTGAAACCCAGGGGGATTATATCATCCTCGATGTGAGAAGAGAGGATGAGTTTGCTGAGGGTCATATTCCCGGAGCAATCAATGTTCCAAATGAAGATATTCAAGACATTGCGCCTTCTGAACTTCCGGACAAGAATCAAACCATCTATGTTTATTGCAGAAGTGGCAACAGAAGTAAGCAGGCGGCTTCAAAACTGGTGGCAATGGGATACACCAATATCATTGAATTTGGCGGAATCATGGATTGGACCGGGGATATAGAATAATCATCTATCTAAGGGGTGTTAAAGCACTGGACCCAATAATAACCATACGTTGAGCCGGGAACGTAGTAACAGCCTACTGCAAGTTCAGTGAAGTTTTCATTAATAATATTGGCATAGTGACCGGGAGAGTTAATCCAATCTTCCATGACCTCATCCGGAGTTTGCTGACCGGCAGCGATATTCTCGCCCACAGAACAATAGCTGATCCCAGCTTCATCCCATGCGGTAAAGCAAGATCTGCCATCCGGTCGGGTATGACTAAATAGTTCTACGATTTCTACGGATCTCGTATGTGCAACATTCACAAGAGTTGTGTTCAGGGTAAGAGGTGACAACCCTAATCCCTGACGAACCTGATTCACTTGATCGAGAACGGCTTGTTCATAAGCTTCGTTGAAGTAAGGTGTTTGTGGAACAGGTTCTGGTTCTGGCTCCGGAGCAGGCGGCTCTGGTGCGGATTGCTCAGGAGTGCTTTGCTGAGGCGTGTTCTGTTGAGGAGCGTTTGGCTGTGGGGCATTCTGCTCCTGGGTAGGCTGTGAAGCATTGGTGTTGTTATTGGAACCCTGGTTTGAAGCAGTGTTCTGAGAATCAGAGGACTCTGTTTCCACTTCCGTATTTATTTCTTGAGTGGATAATTCTTCTGTCGTTAAAGATTCTGTGGAAATCTTTTCACTTTCTTGCTCCGATGCAACCTCTGTATGCAGGCTACTTTCTGACTGCAATTCTGCGTTTTCGCTTTTGCATCCAAGCAACAAAAGCGAAGCGATTAGTAAGATACAGGATATGGTACAAATCCTTCGTTTCATAGGAATACTCCTTCAAAAATATTTTATAACTACTATTGAATATAAGATAGTAAAGTCTATTTTTCAACAGGATGTTTGGCTTGAATTTTTAAAAAGGCACCTCTGCAAAATAAAAAATACGATTAGTGTGGAGAAATATCTGAAAAAATAGTATAGTGTGAGAGACCAAGAAAATCAAATGAATATTAGGTGAAGACATATGGCAAAAAAAGAAAAAGAAGTAAAAACCAATGCTATGCGAATATTAGACCGCATGAAGATTACATATACACACCAGTCCTATGAGTGCGCGGAATTTGTTGACGGAATGGAGACCGCAAGAAAGCTTGGACTACCCTTTGAAAAGGTCTATAAGACTCTTGTAACGGTGGGCAGCGACAAGCAACATTATGTGTTTGTACTTCCAATTGAGAGTGAGCTTGATTTGAAGAAGGCGGCCAAAGCAGCAGGGGTGAAATCGATTGCCATGATTCCGGTAAAGGAGCTCACCAATCTCACGGGATATGTGAGGGGAGGCTGTACGGCGATTGGAATGAAGAAGCAGTTTCCAACGATTTTAAGTGATAAAGCCCAATCCCTTTCGGACATTTATGTCAGTGGAGGCAAAATTGGCTGTCAGATGAACCTGAGCCCGGACGATTTGTTAAGGGCATCCGGTGGAAGATATGGAGATATCCTTGTTTCGTAACAAAGATTCTTTATTTTTCATTAAAAAAAGAAATAAAGAGGCTTAATTCTCCTTTTAAGGGGTATTCATTTGGAAAAGATAAGTATATACTGAACACAAACATTAATAGTAATGCAAATGAATAGAAGAGAGGTAATAGAAATGAAAAGATTAGTAAAGAGTCAGAGTAGAGTATTATGTGGTGTATGTGGTGGAATTGGAGAATATCTGAATATTGATCCTACCATTATCCGTTTATTGTGGGTTCTGTTTTGTTTTTGTGGTGGAGCTGGAATTATTGCTTATATTATAGCAGCAATTATTATCCCGGAGGTTTAAGATGCTTTTATTAACAATACTTATTTTAGCGTTACTTACATTCCTGCTTGGATTGGCGTTTAAGCTGACAGGAGCTGTACTTAAGGCAGTGCTTTGGGTGTTCATTTTCCTCCCAATTGCGCTGGTATTGTGGGCGCTTGCAGTTGTATGCTGCTGTACCTTGATCTTGATTCCTGTGGGAGTGTTCCTGTTTAAGGCGGGAATGAAGCTTCTGATTCCTTAAGTGCAGATTGTTGCGATAAGAGTGGATTAGTCGACAAAAAGCTACAGAAAAAGACATCCGGTATCGGTATACTAGTTGTAAACTTATGAGAGTAATTAGCTTCTGTGGGAATTGAAAGCAGAACTAGGAGGAAAGATACCTATGATAGATGGGCTGTATTGCGAAGTGGCCTTCATGAGCTCCGTTATTGTAGCGATGATTTGTGGAAAAAGCCTCCTGGAGAGGACAAAAAGTAACCTGATAGAAGTAGCCTATGCCTATTTTGTGGCTTGGATTATCTTTTTGGGGGTTCAGGACGGAATCTGGGGAATGGCATCTAAGGTTGCCAGGGACTATCAGCAATTATTTTACAGCACTTCCATTCTATACCATGTAAGTGTCGCAATTGCGTCCATTTTATGGATGTATTTTGTGCTGAACTATTTGGAGTTAAAATATACCAATGGCATTATTTTCTATGGTGCTTCAGCACTTACTCTTTTAACGATTGTGATATTATTGACTGCCAATGTGTGGGTTCCGACGATTTTTTGGCTGGACAACGAGGGAATGTATCACGTCGGAAAAGTCAGAGGCACTGTAATTCTCTTACAACACATGGTATATGGCGGGACAACGCTCTGGTGTCTGTGGAAGCTGCTTACAGGGAAAAAGGAGAATTGGAAACGGTATTTTCATGTGATTTTATTTTCCCTGGCACCGGCAATGGGCGGATATCTCCGCTTCAGAAGTCCCGATCGTCCCTATAACACAGTAGCATTCATGTTCACCTGCCTTTTAATACATCGCTTGTACGAGGACGAGATGCAGAATGCTCAGAGGGAGTTATCAGCGGAGGAAGTGAAAGAGGAGGATACCACACAAGAGTTCTATGTGGCTCCGGAGACACTTTTGCCGAAAAAAGAAATTGTACATGCTGAGGAGAAGCCAATCTCCTTACAGAATACCAAAAAGAGAGTGTTGTTGGCAGAGGACAACGAAATGAACCAGCTTTTAGCTGGGGAGATATTGCAATATATTGGGTTTGATATGGAGCTTGCCAAAAACGGACAGGAAGCTTTGGATATGGTAGAGAGAGAAGCTCCGGGCTATTATGACTTGGTGTTAATGGATATTAGGATGCCCATTATGGATGGCTATGAAGCTACCAAACGAATCCGAAGTATGGAGGAGCCCGGAAAACGTGATATTCCAATCCTTGCTATGACGGCCAATGCCTTTGAGGAGGATAAGCTGGAAGCAAAGCGGGCAGGGATGAACGGCCACATATCCAAACCGGTAGATATTGAAAAACTCCGAAAAGCATTGATGTCCTATCGATAAGGGGTACCTGGTATTATCAGGAGTCCAAAATTTCCATATCCGCAATGGACAGAAATGGAATTGTTGTGAGATCCTCCAGTACAAGGATCCGCTCATAATCTAATATTTTTTTCAAGGTTCCGGTGGCAGTGAGATATTTGCCACCGGTTTTCTTTTGGTCCGGAACAAAGTAAGTAATGGCAACCCGAGGCCCGGATAGGCTCTTTGCATTGGCGTTGGTACTGCGGGTGGCCAACCGCTCTCTAAGAACCCGTAAGGTGGAATCCAGGCGGTCCAAATCATAGTCCTCCAGCTCCAGCTGTCTGTCCGTGAGACGGGCAGTCTCCTCCAAGGCCTCCTCGTGTCCGGTAAGTGCGGCAAAAGGGGCAAATTGGGCAGCTCGGTTTTCCCGAGACATAGGGATATGCTTTTTGGAAACAGGTCTTGAAAGGTGAATGATATCTTCGTAATTGTCGCTCATGACATTCTCCTTGTGCGTAGATTAGGCTTTGTGGCCACCGATCTGAGAATTCCGTTCTCTGGCGGTGGAACCTTCCCGGAAATTGGTACCCCGAAGGAGCGCATTTTTTCCGTATTTCTTCTTGATGGACAGGATGGCCTCCTGCATCTGACGTTCCTTTTGAAGCTTCTCGTCCTCTTCCTTCCGCTGATTTTCCAGAGCGGCAAAGTCCGTAAAGAGGTCCAGCTGTTCGTAGGACTCGGACTGTGGTTTTGCGTCCTTTTCATAGATTACATGATTGGTGGCAATGGTGATTCGCCGAGATAAAAGTGTAGGGTCTGCAATACGGTCATATAGTGCCAGAAGCTTCTCCATAATCAATTGAGAGGAGGAGCTGTATCTTCCCAGGTTCGCAGTTCCATGAGCATGCTTTGGCACCTGCCTCCCATAGCGGTCAATGGTTATTTCTCCGTGATAAGCCCTGCGTCGATCAGGGTCTAAAAGGTTTTCTACATCATATCCGATGGTGAGCACAAGCTGATCGGTCACCATGCGTTTGTCCACCAGGTCGAGAGCCACTGCATCTGCCATTTCCTGCACCACAACTCTGGTTTTGGCCCAATCGTAGGGCTCTGTGAGAACCTGCCCTGAGCTGAAGGAATTGTTGGTAGGCCGGTACGCCTGTACCTCTGCGATGGTGCATGGCTCATATCCCCAGGCATGGTCGATGAGGAGCTCCGCGTTGATTCCAAAGAGCTTATATAGGAAATCCTCATTGTAAACCGAGCATCTTGCAACATCCCCCATGGTGTACATTCCATTGGCAGCAAGCTTTCGGGCATAACCGGCACCCACACGCCAAAAATCCGTAAGAGGCTTATGCCCCCACAGCTGTTTTTTATAAGATTCTTCATCTAATTCCGCGATACGAACTCCGTTTTCATCGGCCTCGGTGTGCTTGGCCATGATATCCATGGCAATTTTGCAGAGATACATGTTGGTGCCGATTCCGGCAGTGGCGGTAATCCCTGTCTCATGTAGCACATCCAAAATCATGGTCATAGCAAGCTCTCTGGGGGTCTTGTTATAGGTCTTCAGATAATGAGTCACATCCAGAAAAACTTCATCTACGGAATACACATGCATATCCTCAGGGGCGATATAGCGCAGATAGATATCGTAGATCCGCGCGCTATAATCCATATAAAGAGCCATGCGAGGGGGAGCTACAAGGTAGTCCACTTCCCAGTCCGTGTGCTCCTTCAAGGCTTTATTGGAAAAGGATTTGCCGGTGAATTCTCCTTTGCCAAAATTGGGACGGCGGAGGGCATTTACCTCCTTGACCCGCTGAACCACTTCAAAAAGGCGAGCGCGTCCCGGGATTCCGTAGGATTTCAAGGAAGGAGAAACCGCCAGACAGATGGTCTTTTCCGTGCGGCTTTTATCTGCAACCACAAGATTGGTGTCCAGTGGATCCAGGTGGCGCTCCATACATTCCACAGAGGCATAGAAGGATTTTAAATCGATAGCAATATAGATTCGCTGCTGTTGCATGGAGATCTCCTTTCCAAAAATATTGAGGGTTTTTCCCCTTCTTATAAAGTCATTATAGTGATAGAGTCATTATAGCATCATAAATCAGTAAATACAAACATATGTTTGTAATAGACCTCGGGTTTACGCAAATGCTTGAATTATCTAGGAAAAAATTGTATAATCTCAAAGGTTAAAAAGGAAAAAAGTAACGATTAGGAGGAACTAGTATGGTTACCTGGAACAATCTTGATAGTCTCAAGACTTTTGAGGAACTGGAAAATGTTAATCCGGTAGACCTTGTGGAGGTTATGGCCGGAGCAAACGGTGCAGAGCGTGTTGGAAAATATTCTGTACCAATGGCAGCAGGAATGGATTTCAATTATGCTGCAAAAGAAGTAGATGATGAGGTGTTAAACGCACTTGTAAAAGTTGCGCAGGAAGCTCAGCTTGCTGAGAAGTTCCAGGAATTATACAACGGTGCGGTAATCAATACCGGAGAGAACCGTCTTGTTCTTCATCATTTGACCCGCGGACAGCTTGGAGAAGCTGTTTGTGCTGATGGTGTAGACAAACGTGCCTTCTACGTAGCACAGCAGGATAAAATCGCAGAGTTTGCAAACAAAGTACATGCAGGAGAGATCACCAACGCGGCAGGAGAGAAATTCAC
>JALEPP010000057.1 GCA_022767075.1 Agathobacter sp.
ATAAAATTCGTGAAGGCGCCTCCTTAGAGGAACAGGCGAGGAGCAACTAGTGCCTTTCTTTGGTGCACAATTTTCGCAAAATGTTCAAACCGTTGGCGGACTGGAAATAGCAGTCTAAGTGCCCACCCCTGCAAATACTAAGCAGTCTCATAAAAGGACTTTGAACACGTGGGGTGAAGCTTACAGGGAGTGGAGGTCAGAGGGAGAATATAACTGATATGGGAGTGGGAGAAGTGGTTCCGGGGGTGGATGTGCCGGGAAAAAAAGAGCCACGCCGGGGGAAGCCGGGTGACTCTTGTAGGTTTAAGGTCTGTGGTTGGATTTTAGTTTCTTGTAGAGGAGCAAAATGATGAGGAATACCAAGAGGATTCCGAGGGTCGCCCATAGTGGGGTTGGGACATCAAGGAGATTGAAACAGCGAACGTTGATCCACATCTGGTTGATGTTTTGGGATTCTGTGGCATCGTAGAAGCCCATGATTGCGGAACGGTTCATAACTTCCAGGGAAGGGTATTGTGCTCCAAGCTGACGGCGAAAGTCCTCTTCGTTGCAGGAGATCATGTAGGTCTCGTCTGAGTTGTTGCCGGTGAAGAAGTAGCCCAGTGGGTAGGAAGCCTCTCCCTCTTCGTCCTCGTAAGTCCAGCGAAGGTATTCAAATATGGTGTCGTCATCCCCACCTGCGATAGCGCTGGTATAGCCGATGTAGTACATGTTGCGAACAGCGTTATCCGGTCTGGAAAGGAAATTGACGAAGGCTTCCGCAGCCTGCTGCTTTGCAGCATCGTCCCCAATTCCCTTTTTGAGCATGACCCATCCGTCAAACCAGAGGTTGGTGACCTCCTTTGGCACAGCAAAATCCAGGTAGACATCGTCCTCTTCCGCCTGGTCCATGGCGTAGATCGCGTCGCCGGACCACTGGTAGCTGGCATAGACCTTACCGGATACAATGTCCGCTTTTCCACTGTCGGTCTCCAGAGAGTAAACCTTTTGCACCATATCCTGAAGAAGGACTTCTGCATCGTTGATATTTTCCGGTGTCACATCGTTCATGATATGGGCCAGCTGATCCCGATAATCCGGTTGCTGACGGAAATCATCGCTTAAAAGCTTTTGGGCATCCTTGATACCAAGAGTGACAAAGAAGGTATCTCTCACATTGTCCTTTAGGGTGAAGCGGCTTGCGTATTTTGGGTTGTTGTAAAGCTCCATTGTGGAAGCATCCTCATAGGAGATGTGGCTCGGATCATAAAGGGTTCCTGTGATACCCCACATGTAGCATGCGGCATAGCGATACCACGGCTCCCCATTGATTTCGTTGGAGCGGAACACCTCATCAATGTATGGAGATACCCCCTTGGCATAGTAGTTTTTATCCTTGGTTGTATCGTAAAAATCGTCAGAAAATGGCAAAAGCATATCCTCTGACAACAGCTTCATAATCATGTACTCCGAAGGACAGATAAGGTCGAAGGTGTCTCCGATCGTAAGCTGATTGTAGAGCTCCTCATTGGTTCCGGCACAGGAGTACTCCACCTGTACCTTGACTCCGTAGTTCTCGTAATACCACTTTTCAAAGTCCTCTACCATAGAATTGATTCCCAGAATAGAGATCCCATTGTCCAAATCGATTCGCTCATCTGCATCCCAATCGCCCTCATCAATGTACTCTTCCCAGTTGCATACTCGAAGGACGATTGGGTCCTTTTCTTTTGCCACTGCCACGTCAGTGGGTAACAAGGCCAAAAGGGAGCATACGGCTCCAAAAAGCAGTGCCGGAAGGCCCGTTTGATTTTTCTTATTCTTCAACGCCACTTCCTCCTGTCGCTTCTTTTTTATTACTAATTACATTGCTCCCTACCACAAGTAAAATAACCAGCAAGAAAATGATGGTTGAGAGAGCCCAAAGAGCCGTCTTAATATCGGTCTGAGAGCCCTTTGTGGCATTTACCACGTAGGTACTGATGGTATCAAAGGTGGCTGGTTTTGTGTAGGTGGCAATAAAATAATCATCCAAGGATAAGGTGATTGCCATCATAAAACCGGAGAGGATTCCGGATGCAATCTGTGGAATTACCACCTTAAATAGGGCGTATATGGGGCTTGCTCCAAGGTCACGGGCCGCCTCGTATAAGCTTTCATCCATCTGTTTGAGCTTTGGAATCACGGATAGATAGACAAATGGCGCGCTCAAAACGGTATGTCCAAGTACAAGGGGTATGTAGCTCTCCTTGTCCACTCCAAGTACCACAATGACAAAGATACAGATAGAAAAACCGGTCACTACATCCGCATTTACCACCGGTATCTGGTTCATTACGGAAATCGAACGGGTTCCAAGGCCTTTTCCGTAATGGCTTCCTATAGCACCCAGAGTTCCAAGTATCGTAGCAAGGACCGCTGAGCCCAAAGCCAGAAGAATGGTTCCAAAAATCATCGCCCTAAGCTCCGGTGTGGTAAATAAAGTAATATAGTTGTGTAAGGAAAAGCCATGGATGGTACCGATATTTCCTGATGTGGTGAAGCTGTACAATGCCAAGATCAGAATTGGCAGGTACAACACTAACAGCATGATTGCCACAAATGACGACTTAATTATTTTTTGCATTTAATACAGCCCCTCCCTTCTCATCCTCTTCTCCGTAACGGTTAGAGAAGATGGTAATCAGCACGATTAACGCCAAAAGAATCAGAGAAATCATAGAACCATTATGCCAGTCATAGGCATTAAAGTAAGCTCCAATCAAGCTTCCCATAATGTATGTCTTGTTGTAGAGCATATCTAACACCACGTAGTTTGTCATAGATGGTAAAAATACCATAACAATTCCACTTATGATTCCCGGAACGGACAACGGAAGAATCACCTTGATAAAGGTACCAAATGCCCCTGCTCCAAGATCATGGGCGGCTTCGATTAAGCTCTCATCCAGTTTTGCCAGAGAGTTGTACATTGGTAAAATCATAAATGGTAAAAAGTCGTAGGTCATTCCGATTACCGTATTCAGGTACGGATGAAAGGAGAGGTTGCCCTCTACCAATGTCAATATCTCTTTTAACGCAGTGATTCTAAGGGTAAAGTTAATCCACATCGGCATCACAATCAAAAGCAGAATAATCTGTACTCCCGGTCTTTTGCTTCTGGCCAGTATATACGCCAAAGGATAGCCAAGAATCAGGCACACCAGGGTCGTGGTTATGGCAATGGACAAGCTGTATACCAGGGTTCCCACATGATTGCTGCTGGTAAAAAAGTGGAAAAGATTCTGCAGGGATGGTGCCCCCGTCTGGTCTGTGAAAGCATAATAAATAATGACAATCAGAGGGAACACCACGAAAAGTGCCAGAAAGATTCCGTATGGAATGCTAAGTAGTCTTCGGTTGGTCTTCATCTTCTATCCTCACGCTTTCTTTAATCCATAGGATACTTTTTCTCTTGGAATAATCAGGCTGACATAGTCATCCATGTTCCAAAGATCCTCATCATCCACCATGATTTCCTCGCCGGTATCGGTCTGTACTAAGTAGCTGTAGTGGTCACCCTTGTACACAAGGCTGGTGATATGTCCCATGACAACACCATCCTCCTCATTATCACTCATCTCAATATCTCCCGGCTTAATAGAGACAATAAATCGCAGCTTTTCCGCATCAATGACATCCCCATGAGTATTGCGAAGCACTCCATCCTCCACCGTTGAGCCCGGAATCACCTCTGTAATATCAAAATCCAGATATCCCTCTAGGAATTTCAACTCCAGCTCGCTGTTTACAGAGGTCTCAATACGGTTTACCACGTCCTCTGCAATCATAATGTGGATTCCCTCCGGCTCTATGCAAAGTCCTACCACATCTCCCACCTCTGCCTTTTTGGTGGTCTGCACAATAATCTCATTTTTTCCGGATACCACTACGATTTCATAGTGTACCCCCTTGAAAATAACAGAGTCCACAACACCCTTAATCTGTCCCTGGTCAGGAGAGGTGATCATCACGTCCTCCGGACGAACCACTGCATCAATCATGGTTCCATGCTCCACATCATCTACGCAGTCAAACTCAGCACCACAAAAACGCACCTTCTTGTCCCCTGTCATGACACCACCAAAGATGTTGCTCTCCCCGATAAAGTCCGCTACGAAAGCATCCTTTGGCTCATTGTAGATATCCTCCGGTGTTCCAATCTGGTGAATCTTACCATGACTCATTACCACAATCTTATCGGACATGGTAAGGGCCTCTTCCTGGTCATGGGTTACATAGATAAAGGTAATTCCCAGCTGGTCATGCATGTTTTTAAGTTCCAGCTGCATTTCCTTTCTCATCTGCAAATCAAGAGCACCAAGAGGCTCATCCAAAAGGAGAATCTCCGGCTCATTTACAAGGGCACGGGCAATGGCGATACGCTGCTGCTGTCCTCCGGATAAGGTGGACACCTTACGATTTTCAAAGCCCTCCAAATCAACAAGGTCCAGTACCCTTTTCACCTTGCGGTCTATGACATCCTTGGACATTTTTTTGATTTTTAATCCAAATGCGATATTGTCATAGATATTCAAATGCGGAAAAAGAGCATAGCGCTGGAATACGGTGTTGATTGGTCGTTTTTCCGGCGGAAGCTTCTGGATATCCTCTCCGTTTAACAGGATCTCCCCGGAGGTAGGATTTTCAAAACCGGCTATCATACGCAGTGTGGTAGTTTTTCCACATCCGGATGGTCCAAGAAAGGTTACAAACTCCCCCTTTTCTACGGTAAGGTTGAACTCTTCTACCGCAGCATAACCATCTTCAAAGGTTTTTGTAATGTTCTTTAGCTCAATAATGTTCGCCATTTCTATTCTCCTCACTATTTTTTCAGAGCTGCATCCATCTCTTCCAGCTGTGCCGCCAAATCCTCCCAGGTCTCCATGGCCTCCATAATGGCTTCCTCCATGGCATCAATCTCAGTCTGAATCTCTGTGAGCTTGGAGTAGCTGGACTGATACTCCGGCCTCAAAAGCTCTGCCTTTCGTCCCTCAAGCTGCTCTTCCAATTCCATAAGAGCCTCTTCCGCTCTTTTCACCTTTTTCTCCAGTTTGGAGCGTTCTTTTCCCGGGTTGTAGTATCCCTTTTCTGCCACGGCCTGAGTCTGTGTCTGTTCTCCGTTTTGAGAAATGACACCACCCAAGTCCTTCACAGATTTATCCTCTGCACCGGCCAATTCCTGCTCCTTGTCCAATTTTTCCTGATACTG
Organism: Agathobacter sp.; assembly: GCA_022767075.1. GTDB lineage: Bacteria > Bacillota > Clostridia > Lachnospirales > Lachnospiraceae > Roseburia. The sequence goes on from JALEPP010000057.1 coordinate 5,231, forward strand.
CTCATATCCAAATGGATACTGATTGGTCATTCCATCTTCAAATACGAGAAGTCTGGTAGCTACCTTCTTCACAAAATATCGGTCATGAGATACAAAAATCAGAGTTCCGGAGAAATCCCGAAGCATGGATTCCAAGGTTTCCTTGCCCACAATATCCATATGGTTGGTAGGCTCATCCAATATCAATAGGTTTGGTCTGCGCTTTAGAATCTTGCAAAGCGCAAGGCGTACCTTCTCTCCTCCGGAAAGCATATCTATGGTCTTATAGACATCATCTCCGGTAAAAAGGAAGGCTCCCAGGGAATTACGCACCTCTGTCTCTGTAAGATTTGGGAACTCATCCCAGTAATCCTCCAGCACCGTACTCCCACTGGAATACAAAGCCATCTGCTGGTCAAAATACCCGATTTCCACATTGGTTCCATAGTGGAAGGTTCCATCTAACGCTGAAATCTGACTTACCAGAGTCTTTAGGAAGGTAGATTTTCCAAGTCCGTTTCCTCCAAGGATGCCAAGCTTATCTCCCTTCTTCAGATCCAGTGTCACAACAGAAAGCGGATGGTCATACCCGATTGCAAGATTGGAAACCTGAAGGACATCATTTCCGGATTCCCTCTGAGGTTCAAAATTTGCATGGAAGGTCTTGGTATCAAAGCGGTTTGGCGCTTCAATTTTTACCATGTGCTCAATGGCCTTTTCCTTGGAATGAGCCATAGATACCTTAGTAGGCTTATTCTTGAAGCGATCCACCATAGTCTGAAGACGCTTAATCTCCTTCTGCTGAGCTTCGTATTCCTTTTTCTGTTTTTCAAAATCCTGCTGCTTTTGCTCTACAAAATGGGTGTAGTCCCCCTTGTAGCGCTTTGCCGTACCATATTCAATCTCATAGACTACATCTACGATATTGTCTAAGAACATTCGGTCATGAGATACCACAACCACTGCCTTGGGATAATTCTTCAGATATCCTTCCAGCCACTGAATCGTAGTGATATCCAAATGGTTGGTCGGCTCGTCCAAAAGCAGGATGTCAGGTTTGCTAAGCAGCAGCTTGATAAACGCAATCTTGGTCTGCTGTCCACCGGAAAAATCCGATAAGGGTTTCTTGCGCTCCGCATCGGAAAAACCAAATTTGCGAATCAGCATCTCGTACTCTTTTTCGTAGTAGTATCCCCCATCCTCCTTGAATTTTTCCTCCATGGCAGTATAGGCAGCTACCTTTTCCGGAGAATAATCATGCTCCAAATCCGCTGCCGCCTGTTCCAGCTGCTTCTTACGCAAATCCATGGGAGCAAAAATCTTTCTGATTTCATCCTCAAGGCTGATATGAATATCTTCAAACGCAATCTGCTTTAGGTATCCAATGACAGGATTTCCCGACTTCGCAATAAAGATATCCTCGTCGCTGTCTCTTTTCTCCAAATCAACCTCTCCACTGATCAGCTTTAGCAGAGTGGTTTTTCCACATCCGTTTCGGCCAACAATGGCAATCTTTTCTGTATTTCGAATCTCGAAATTGATGTCATGCAAAATGACATCGTCCGCAAATGCTACGGCTCCATTTCGTATGGTATATAACATAGTCGTTTCCCTTTTCTATAGCTGGGAGTTCTCGCTTTCCACACTCTCTAAATAGGTGACAAACTGCTCCGCCGTTCTTCCGGAGATGCCACCGTGGCTCAGTTCCCACTTGTTGGCCTCCTGCTGCAGCTCCTGCTCGCTAAAGTGCAAGCCACGTTTCTTAGCCAGCTCAATTACAATATGGAAGTATTCCTTCTGGCTTGGCTTTGAGTAGTTGATGGTGACACCAAAACGGTTCACCAGGGAAAGCTTCTCCTCCATGGTGTCGGAATGATGCTTGTCCAGGGTGGTATCCATGTCGTTTCGATCATTCCAGGTTTCTTTAATTAAATGTCTGCGGTTTGAAGTGGCATAAATCAGGATATTGTCCGGTTTCGTCTCCACACCACCTTCAATTACCGCCTTTAAGAACTTATACTCAATCTCAAATTCCTCGAAGCTCAAATCGTCCATATAGATAATGAACCGGTAGTTTCGATTTTTGATTTCCGAAATAATATAAGATAAATATTGGAACTGATGCTTGTATATCTCTATCATTCGAAGACCCTGATCATAATACTGATTCACGATGGCCTTGATGCTCGTTGATTTTCCGGTACCGCTATCTCCAAAAAGAAGACAGTTGTTGGCACGTTTTCCCTGAACAAAGGCTTCGGTATTGTCTACAAGCTTTTTCTTCTGGATTTCGTAACCAATGAGATCATCCAGCATCACCGTATCCATATTGTTAATTGCCCGAAACGCAATTCCTCCCTCCGGCAATTCCTGTATGCGGAAGGCTTTATTCAGTCCAAACATTCCTACGCCGTAGTCCTTGTAGAACTGGGTCAACAGCCGGAAAAATTCCTTCTCATCCTGTGCAGCCGCAAGCTTACGGCTCAATGCCTGTACCTTCTCACTGACGTTGTGGTTGTACATCAAATCCTTCTTTGGGATTGCTTTATAATTGCAGATTCTGGTGAAACAATCCAGTCCCAGACTCTGTTCGATTTCCGAAAAATCATAATGGAACAATTCCATGAAAATACGCAGGTCATTTTTTACCAGCTCATTGACACTTCCCTGGCTGGCTCCAACCTTTTCACAGGTCATGCTAAATGGATTCTCACTCATCATAAGGAAATAGGTGAGATAGTTCTGCCACAGATTCTCATTAAATCCATAATCCGTAGCCACCTTCAGCAAATGCTTTACCTGCACGTGAATATCACGGACCAATTCCATCTTGTCATAATTTCCAAGTTCATAGCGATGAAACAGCTCTGCCATCTGATAGAGAATTTCATCCTCTGACAGCTCACCGTACATCAAAAGTTGTGATACCTTTTGATACATAACCTTGTTCCTTTCTTAATATTCTTATTGTTTCTTCTATTTCTTATATTTCTGCTATATTGTTATTCCAGTTACTCTTACTATTTCTTCTGCTTTTATTCTTCCAGTTGTCCCTTCAGCAGTTTAAAATGATTCTTACGAAAATCAATGATTCCTTCCTTTTTCATCTTCCCAAGCTCTGTGCTCATGGCACTTCGATCTACCGAAAGATAATCTGCCAGCTCCTGCCTGTCCAGGGGAATCTCAAAGGTGGAGGTATCGGCACTCATGGCATACTCTGAAAAATACGAAAGCAACTTCTCCCTGGTGCTTCTCTGGGTGAGATGTTCCATTTTCCTGGTAAGCTGATGATTCTTTTCCGCTAATGTATATACCATATTCCGAATCATTTTTCCATGAAAAACACAGGAATTGCTACAAGTCATAAGGATTTTGGCCACGTCCATAAAAAGAACTCTGGTTTCCGTAGAAGCGATTACCTCCATCTCCATGGGAACCGCCTTTAACCCTGCATAGGATTCTCCAAAAATGGAGCCGGGCTCAATGACAGAAAGAATACGCCGGTTTCCCCAGTAATCAATCTTTTCTATGCGCACCGTCCCCTCTAATACCAAGCCAATTCTACGGATCTCATCTCCCGGCTTGTAAAGACTTTCTTCCTTGTGGAATTCCTGTACCCTTCCATTGACGCAAGGCAATACTCCTATAATCTCTTCGTCACTTAATCCCTGAAAAATAGCCGCCTGTCTCATGACGTCTGTTACTTCCATAAGTCACCTTCCTGTCCTGATTTCTGTTGGAAAAACAACAGATTTCGCATCTTCTACGTATTATAGTAGTACCATACTTATTTCGCAAGTAAAAACACGTAATTTGTCAGTAAAATCAAGGATTGTAAAGGAGTTATTCATGATAAGAAGAATTATTGAAATTGACCAAAAGAAATGTAATGGATGTGGCCTTTGTGTAAAGGCCTGTCATGAAGGGGCTATCGCCCTCATAGATGGAAAAGCCGTCCTCACTCGTGACGACTATTGTGACGGACTGGGAGACTGCCTTCCAAACTGTCCGGTAGGCGCCATCTCCTTCGTAGAACGAGAAGCTGCTGCCTACGACGAGGCAGCAGTTCAGGCTCACCTTGCTCTTCGTTCCGCTTCCGAAAAAGCATGTGATTGTTCAAGCTCGCAGGAGGAAGCTCCTGCCTTCCACGGTTGCCCAGGTTCTATGGCAAGAACCATGTCCCCAAAGGCTGCCGACTGCACTTCCGAGGTTCCAAGTCAGCTTTCCATGTGGCCGGTCCAGCTGAAGCTTGTAGCCCCAAATGCAGCTTATTTCCAGAACTGCGACCTTCTTATGGCAGCAGACTGCACCGCCTACGCATACGGCAACTTCCACGCCGACTTTATCAAGGACCGCGTCTGTCTCATCGCTTGTCCGAAGCTGGATGACACAGACTACAGCCACAAGCTTGCTGAGATTTTCTCCGCCAACAACATTCGCTCCATCACACTGACCCGCATGACCGTACCTTGTTGCGGCGGTCTGGTGCGCATGGTGGAAAATGCCCTGCAGATGGCCGGAGTGGACATTCCTCTTAAGGTAGTGACCATCTCACCGGACGGAAAGATTCTATAATTTGCCCTTCGATTACTACAGGAACAAATCCTTCCTACAGAATACCACACCACCGGCCACATAAAGAAGCACTGCCCCCACAAGAAGGACCACTGCCCCTGTGAGTGAGCCCTGGCTTTTTTCTACGATGCCATTGGCATCAAAAAGGGTAAAAAACGTGAAGTATTTTGCAAACTCCGTTTCCTCTCCCACATTTGCCAGCATCTGTATAACGTACATCAGCGCCGGTATCCCTGCCCCAAAGGCGATACTATGCCTTGTTTCTGAGAAGAAGCAGGAAGCGAAAAAGCAGATTCCTGCGATAAACAGATGCAGGCATAACAGGGCAAGGTTCAACGTAATAAGATCTCCTGCCACCAGCTGCTCCGGAAATTGCGCGCTTGCTACCACAAGCTCCAATATGGTGGAATAGGCAATCAGTAAGACAACACCGCTAACCAGTACTGCAAGCTGTGTGCAGACAATCGTACGTCTTTTGACCGGCGCTGCAACCAGAACCGCCATGGCTCCGTCATCTGTGTATTTGGACACCAGTCCATTTCCTCGCAAAATACAATAAACCATCGGGAAAATCAGAAAGATGAAGCCATACAGGTAAGAAACCATGAAGCCCAGCAAGGTTGTCTCCCCGGTGCTCATTCCCACAGCCGCCATAAGCTCCGGCATCATTTCCTCGAATGCCTTTAGGGTTTCCATCATTTCCGGGTCATACATTCCAATGATAATCACTGCATACATGGAAATTACTGCCGCAAAGATAAGCAGCATCTTTACACTCTTTTTCATTTCTCGCAAATATAAGGTACTATTTATCATTGTTTTCACCCCCATAATAATTCATAAAGATGTTCTCAAGACTCTGCCTTGATGCAAGGGTAACCATATTTCCCGAAGCCTTTCCGTCAAAGTCCTTTGCAAAAGCAAGGGCTTCCTCCTCATTGGCCAGGGTAACCGTATACCTGTGCATATGGCGTTCTCTCAGGTTTTCTACGGAATCCACCGCCACCATTTTTCCTTCTCGTATAATGCCGATTCGATCACAGGTTCTCTCCACCTCTTCAAACATATGGCTGGATAGTAAAATGGTCTTCCCCTTTTTCTTCTCCTCCGCCAGAAGCTCGATGAATCGGTTCTGCATCAACGGATCCAGGCCACTGGTAGGTTCATCCAGAATCAGGATGTCCGGGTCATGCATAAAGGCGGTTATGATTCCGATTTTTTGCTTCATCCCTTTACTCATTTTCTTGATTTTGCCCTTTGTATCCAAATCAAATCTCTCCAATAATTCCTTTTGTCGTTCCAAGCTGGTCAAACCTCTGTATTTGGTAACGAACCTTAAAAATTCCTCCCCTGTCATATCATCGAAGAAATTGATTTCTCCGGGAATATACCCCAGACTCCTTTGAATCTTATCGCTCTCCTTCCAGCAATCCATCCCATTGATTCTGCACTGGCCGGTCTGACTTTTGATAAAACCCATCAGATGTCGGATTGTGGTGGTTTTACCAGCCCCGTTTGGTCCCAAAAATCCGAAGATTTCTCCCTTTTCCACAGAAAAGGATACGTCTTCAATGCCTCGATGCTTTCCAAAATTTTTGGTCAGATGTTCAATCTGTATAATCTGTTCCATAACCTTCTTCCTCCTCTACTGCTCTTTTTCTCTGGATTGAAATTTCTTTAAATCCTGATTCATTAATTTCTCGTCGATTCTTCGTCGTATCTTATACAGCCAGAAGCAGCAGACATACATAAAGCCCATATAAAAGGTGAACCCTATGCTGATTCCTATACTTCGGTCAAACCATTTGCAGGCGTAGGACAGCACTCCAAAAACAACCGAACACCCCAGCATATATAGGACGCTTTTTCCATCCCAGGTATCCGCCTCATCGAATTTTCCCAGCAAAAAGGTCTGTACATATCCCATGATATAAGTTAAAAAGATCATCTCTGCCATATGTAGAATCAGGGCATCGGTTTTATGGCAGATGAGTCGATAACTACAGTAAAAGAACATGATTGCAAAAAAATACAGACAAGACTTAAATTCAATCCCAATCTCATCAAACAAATATTTTTCAAACCAAGATACTTTCTTTTTATTCATGGATGCTTCCCTCCTTAAGTCTTTTTCGAAAATCGGATGCGTAGGTTCTGGAAATCATAACATGCTCCCCATTACACATGGTTGCATCGATTCTGTTGGATGCAAAGCTTTTAAGGGATTTTACCTTGTCGATATTGATGATCATGGATTTGCTGCATCGGAAAAAGTTAATCTCACATATCAATTGTTCCAGCTGAAAAAGAGTATGATCAAGCTTTATTACATCATTTTCCGTATATGCATAGCTTCGACCATCCACGCTCTCGATATATAGAATGTCTGCAACATCCACCACAATCTTTTGATTGTTGGACAGCCCTATCACCTTTCTTCTCTCGTTTTTCAGGATACTGATAATCTGGTCGATTTCTGGAGTAAGTGTACAATACCGCACATTTACTTCATTCTCCCCTTCTTCTATCTTATTTATTGTATATTTCACGCTTTTCTCCCTTAGGTGCTTTCTATGTCTACAATCAAATACTAGCAATTCTATTTCTCCTATACAAGTGTCCTAGGGTTAAGTGGCACTTTTTTTGCTATAAAATGCAAAAAACAATCTCAATGGCCGATTTCTCCTTGTTTTCAGAGAAATTAGCCATTGAGATTGTCTCTATTGCATCAACCATGTGCATCCTATATGATTTTTCGTTCTAGAAGCTTATGGGTTCCGATTATTGATTTGGAGCTGTACCTACCTTGTCATGATTAGCTCATGCCGTCTCCAGACCTTGGTCCCCATTGGTTCTTCTTCAATGCCCCTTTCCGAATTTGGTTCAAACCCCACGGTAAGATAACACTGATAGGCTGCCTCGTTTTGTTCAAAAACGCCTAAGGTTACGTCCTCAATCCCAAGCTCCAAAAAGGCATATTCCATAGCCTTTTGAACCATTGCCTTTCCATACCCCAGACCTCTGCAGTAGTCATCTACAATGATAAAACCAATGCGCATGTGCTTCTTTTCCGGATCCAGATATTTTAAGAAGAAGTGTCCAAAAATTCCATCCTGGTCCCAGGCGCACATAGGAATGCAAGTCCCATCCTTACTCAGATTCTCATAATGGTCTGCCAAATCCTTCCATTGGATTGGGTACACCTTAAAGGTATTGCCACTCCACAAGCGGAATTCTTCTTCATCTCTAATCCATTTGACGATTTCTTTTGCGTCCTGCCGCCTGAATGGTTTTAATTCTATCAAGGTTCTATCCCCTATTTCTTATCCGCTTTTTTCTTATCGGAATCTTTCTTATCCGATTTTTTCTTGTCGGATTTTTTCTTGTCCCATTTTTTATCAGACTTTTCCTCTAATTTCTTCTCTGACTTTTTGCCTGATTTCTTCTCAAGCTTTTTGTCGAGATTCTTGAAGTCTATCAGGGTCTTGTCCTGTTTCTCTGGGGTTTCTGTTCCCGAAGTCTCATCCTCATCCTTCTTATTTGGGAGACGATACTTCTCGCTCTGTTTATTGAACTCGTCAATAAACCACTTATTCTCACCCTTGGTGATTTCATTTATATACATATGAGTGTCGAACTCATCTACATCTACCTCGATTAAGCATACACCGATATTAGAACAGTGGTCTGCTACACGCTCGAAGTTTGTACACAAATCCTGGAGCGTCATGCCAAGCTCAATGGTGCATTTTCCTTTTCTAAGGCGTTTGATATGACGAGCTTTTACTTCATTGTTCAGATTATCGATTACCTCCTCCAATGGCTCAATCTGTTTTGCCAGCTCTAAATCCTTGTCGCGGAATGCATCCACAGACTTCTCTACAATTTCTCTCACCGCTGCGGTAAAGACACTCATCTCTTCCCTCGCTCTAGAAGAGAACTGACGTCCATGGCTATACATTTCCTGATAACACTCTGCAATATTTGCAGCATGATCGGAAATTCGCTCAAAATCTCCAATACTATGAAGCATAATGGATAGACTTTCACTATCATTCACAGACAAATTCTTGCTGGATAGCTTTACCATGTAGGTGCCAAGTGCATCCTCGTAACGGTCTACACTTTCTTCCAGGTCGAATACTTTTTGTACCTGTTCCTCGCTATAATGATCCAACAAATCCAAAGCCAGAAGCAAGGCTGCCTTTGCCTCCTCTGCCATCTGTACCGATACATTTCGGCAAAGCTCCATTGCAAATGCCGGTCTTCCAAGGAAACGTTCATCAAGCATTGCAAGCTCGCCCTCTGGACTTTCCTTCGATTCCTTTCCGTCGTCTCTTATGGTCAACTCTGCCAACTTCACAAGGAGGTTGGCAAATGGGAACAGCAGAACCACCGCTCCTACGTTGAACAATGAATGCACAACTGCAATTCCCGATGCACTTGCTGCCTCATCCAAAAATTCAAAATTCAAGAATGCATTCAAGCTATAGAACACGACCATAAATACGATGGTTCCAATCAGGTTGAAATACAAATGAATCATAGATGCTCTCTTTGCATTTTTGTTGGCTCCCACCGATGACATGAGGGCTGTAATACAGGTACCAACATTCTGTCCCATGATAATTGGAATTGCCGTTCCAAAGCTGACTGCTCCGGTAACACATAGTGCCTGCAGAATACCTACCGAGGCTGAGGAGCTCTGAATTGCCGCGGTAATAACCGCTCCTGCAATCATACCCAGAATTGGATTCGAGAACATGGTTAAAATGCCGGTAAATTTCTCATTTTCAGCAAGTGGCGCAACTGCTCCGCTCATGGTCTCCATACCAGCCATCAAAATGGCAAACCCAATGAGAATCGCTCCAATATCCTTCTTCTTCTGATTCTTGGCTCCCATAATCAGCAAAATACCAATTGCCGCCAGAACCGGGGCAAAGGACGATGGTTTTAAGAGCTTTAAGAAAAAATTGTCTCCCTGAATTCCTGTAAGGGATAACATCCAAGAAGTAATGGTGGTACCTACGTTGGCACCCATGATGATGCCCACTACCTGAGACAATTTCATAATTCCTGAGTTAACGAAACCAACAACCATGACTGTAGTTGCCGATGAACTCTGAATCACAGCTGTAACCATGGCGCCTAACAAAACAGCCATTATTCTTTTGGAGGTGAGCTTCTCTAAAATCTGCTCCAATTTTCCTCCTGACAGTTTTGCAAGGCCATCTCCCATAAGATTCATTCCATATAAGAAAAGGGCAAGTCCACCAACCATTGTCAGTACACTAAACAAATCCATAATCATTCTCCTTCTTGTAACCAAAAACTTACTTTATCTTTACAGTAAGTTTTCTTTTTACGATTTTAGTCCATCTTTACTATATAATAGAAGTCCATTGTAATGCAACTCAGTTTTTTACGTAATTTTCCATTAAAATTGTGAAAAGTGCATGAACAAGGAGTTTCCTTTTATGCTCCCAAAATGCGAAACGGGAATCCCATGGGATTCCCGTTTCGCTTCTCACTAATCGGCGCGACAGGATTCGAACCTGCGACCTCGGCGTCCCGAACGCCGCGCTCTACCAAACTGAGCCACGCGCCGTAAATATCTTTTCGGCATATCAAATGTGAGCTACCTTTTCTTTTGCATTACTACTATATCATAGTTGCGCAAAATTACAACTGCAATTTTATTTTTATTGACGATATTTTATTTTTATTGTCAATATGCTAACATATTTTTGATAAACGTACCAAAAACTTGGAGGTTCTTATGAAGACCGCATTAATTACCGGGGCATCCCGCGGAATTGGCGCCGCTATCGCCACTAAGCTTGGGAAGGAGGGCTATCACCTTTCCCTTTGCTGTCAAAACAGTCCTGACCTTTTAAACGAACTTGCAAAGGAGCTCGAGCAGACTTATCACATCTTCGTTATGACCCATGTGGGCAACGTTGGTGATTACCCCTTTGTCTCTAAGATGGTCTCTGATACTCTGGCTCACTTTGGGCAGATTGATGTCCTTATCAACAATGCCGGAATCTCAAGAGTCGGATTACTTTGCGACATGACCCCGGAGCAGTGGAACGAGCTCCTCCAGGTAAACTTAAGCTCTGTGTTCTACACCTGCAAGGAAGTGATTCCTTCCATGGTCCGCAAAAAGCATGGAGCCATCCTAAACATCTCCTCTGTCTGGGGAAACATTGGGGCTTCCTGCGAAGCCGCATACTCTGCCACCAAGGGTGGAATGAACAGTCTGACCCGGGCTCTCGGAAAAGAACTTGCTCCTAGCAACATCCCCGTAAACGCCATCGCATGTGGCTGCGTGGACACCAGCATGAACAGCTGCTTTTCCACCGACGACCTCTCTGCCCTTGCAGACGAAATTCCTGCCGGACATTTCGCCTCTCCCCAGGAGGTCGCCGATTTTGCCTACCAGATACTCACTTCCCCAACCTACCTTACCGGCCAAATCCTCACCTTCGACGGGGGCTGGATCTAACCTGTGATGGGAACCCTTCCTCTTCCCGTCTACCTATACCGAACTCTATTACCCGGACCGCCTGCGGGGGATTTTCCCCTGGCAAGTGGTCCTTTTTACTTCCAAAAACAAAAGAGATGGCATCCGGGAAGCTCTGTGGGGGATTTCTTTTTGCTTTTATGAGGATGCCTAGAATTTTCAGTGGTATGATTTTGCCTCAATTTTCGTGTACGGCAAGGTTTGAACGCGGAGGCAAGAGTATCCACCAGAGAAGGACACGAAGCGCTCCTCGCCTGCTCCTCTAAGGAGGCGCCTTCACGAATTTTATTTCGGGGGAGGTCTGTTATGTCGTTCTTCGAGCCGCAAACAGACCTCCCCCGACTTATCGTTCAGGACGCCTCCAAGA
>JALEPP010000072.1 GCA_022767075.1 Agathobacter sp.
GGAAGTTTTTTTGCTTTTATGAGGTTGCTTAGGAATTTTCAGTGGTATGATTTTGCCTCAATTTTCGTGTACGGCAAGGTTTGAACATTCGACGCAGAGTCTCCGCCAGAGAAGGACACTAGTCGCTTCGCGCCTGCTCCTCTAAGGAGGCGCCTTCACGAACTTTATTTCGGGAGCGGGGTGGTTTGTCGTTCTCCGAGCCGCAAACCACCCCGCCCCGATATATCGTTCAGGACGCCTCCAAGAGGAGCAACGGCTTGTCGCGAAACCGTGTTCCTTCTTCTGGCGAATACTCTGCGTCGAATGTCCCAACTTTGCCGAACTCGAATTATCGAAAGAGACAAAATCATACCACGAAAATCCTTGCAACCGAATAACTGGCAAAAAAACTTCCTCCTCCATCCCCCAACGGAAGCGCTTGGATGTCCGTCCCCTGGGCTTGGGGTAGAACATAAAAAAGACCCCTCGCCGGAGAATAACTCCCGACAAGAGGTCGTGCCAAAGGGCGCTCCAAAGGCCAAAGGGCGATGGCCGTGGAAAAAGGAACGTCCCCGATTATTTTTTGAAGTTTGCACGTTTACGAAGTGTTGGGTCAAGAATACGTTTGCGGATACGCAAGCTTTTCGGGGTGACTTCAAGGAGCTCATCTACATCAATGTAGTCAAGAGCTTGCTCCAGAGAGAGGATTCTTGGCGGAACAAGAGTGAGGGCTTCGTCAGCGGAAGAAGAACGGGTGTTGGTTAAGTGCTTCTTTTTGCAGACGTTAAGCTCGATGTCCTCTGCGCGTGAGCTTTGACCGATAATCATTCCGGCGTATACTTTCTCGCCAGGTCCGATGAAAAGAGTACCGCGATCCTGGGCGGAGAAGAGACCGTAGGTTACAGACTCACCGGATTCAAATGCGATGAGGGAACCGGTCTGACGGTATGCGATATCGCCACGGTAGCTGTCATAGCCATCGAAAATGGTGTTGATGATTCCGTTTCCTTTGGTATCTGTCATAAATTCACCGCGATATCCGATGAGACCACGGGATGGGATGCGGAACTCAAGACGAGTGTAACCGCCTGAGATGGAACCCATGTTGCGGAGCTCACCCTTGCGTTGCTGAAGCTTGGAGATAACAGCTCCTGTAAATTCGTCCGGAACATCTACGTAAGCAATTTCCATTGGCTCTAAGGTCTTGCCGTTTTCATCTTTTTTGTAGAGAACCTCTGCTTTACTTACTGCAAATTCGAAGCCCTCACGGCGCATGTTTTCCACAAGAACGGAAAGGTGAAGCTCACCACGTCCGGATACCTTCAGGGAATCCGGAGACTCCGTTTCTTCTACTCTAAGAGACACGTCTGTGTTCAACTCCTTGAAGAGGCGGTCACGGATATGACGGGAGGTTACGTATTTTCCCTCCTGACCCGCAAGTGGGCTGTCGTTTACGATGAAGTTCATGGAGATAGTCGGCTCTGAAATCTTTTGGAAAGGAATTGCTTCCGGATTCTCAGGAGAGCAGATGGTGTCTCCGATGTGAATGTCCGCAATACCGGAGATTGCCACGATAGAACCAACACCAGCCTCGGTAACGTCTACCTTATTTAATCCGTCAAATTCGTAAAGCTTACTGATACGAACTTTTTCTCTTTTGTCAGGGTCGTGGTGGTTGACAACTACAGCCTCCTGGTTCACACGAAGCACACCGTTGTCTACTTTTCCGACACCGATACGACCAACATACTCGTTATAGTCGATGGTAGAGATGAGAACCTGAGTGTTAGCATCAGGGTCGCCCTCCGGACATGGAATGTAGTCAATGATGGTCTCGAAGAGAGGAATCATGTCCTTTCTCTCATCATCCAAATCCAGCATAGCGTATCCATCTCTGGCAGAGGCAAAAACGAATGGGCAGTCTAACTGCTCATCGGAAGCGTCAAGATCCATAAAGAGCTCTAATACTTCATCAATTACCTCGTTAGGACGTGCCTCCGGGCGGTCAATCTTATTGATACATACGATAACCGGAAGGTTCATAGCCAGGGCCTTCATCAAAACGAATTTGGTCTGAGGCATTGCACCCTCAAAAGCATCCACTACGAGAATTACACCGTTTACCATTTTTAAAACACGCTCAACCTCTCCACCGAAGTCAGCATGACCAGGTGTGTCGATGATGTTAATCTTGGTGCCCTTGTACTGAACAGCGGTATTTTTGGATAAAATGGTAATTCCACGCTCACGCTCAATGTCGTTTGAGTCCATGACACGTTCCTGAACATCCTGGTTTGCACGGAATACACCGGATTGTTTCAAGAGCTCGTCCACCAGAGTGGTCTTACCATGATCTACATGGGCGATGATGGCTATATTACGAATATCTTCTCTTTTCATCTGTTTTCCTCTTCTTATATATATTGAAACTCTATTTCCTTATTTTGCAACTCACTCATTTTAGCACAAATCTCCCATTCTGCAAGGCTTTTCAACAAAAAATCATTTGTCGACAAGATGTGAGAAAATTTTCCAAAGGGAAAATGATAAAACGAGATAGTAAAAATTTCCACAAGAGGAAGGGAGAATATTCATGTCAGATAAAATGTTTGAAAACAACCAGGTGGTAATCGTAGGGGAGATTGTCAGCGATTTTCAGTTTAGCCATGAGGTATATGGAGAGGGCTTCTATACCACCATGGTGTCTGTAAATAGGTTGAGCAATTTTGTGGATTACATACCAGTGATGGTGTCGGAACGACTGGTAAATGTAAACGAGGATTGTCAGGGAATGTATGTGTACATCGCAGGACAGTTTCGTTCCTTTAACCGTCATGAGGAGAGAAAAAACCGATTAGTTCTTTCCGTATTTGCAAGAGAGTTTGCATTTTTGGAGAATCCACAGGAGGAAGAGGACAAAAACCAGATCTTTTTAGATGGATATATCTGTAAGGACAGTATATATAGAAAGACGCCCCTTGGAAGAGAAATAGCAGATTTGCTGGTGGCGGTAAATCGCTCCTATGGAAAATCCGATTATATTCCATGTATCTGCTGGGGGAGAAATGCCAGATACGCCTCTAGCTTTCAGGTAGGAGACCATGTGCAGATATGGGGACGCATCCAAAGCAGAGAGTATATTAAGAAGTTAAACGACGTTGAGACAGAAAAGAGAGTGGCGTATGAGGTTTCTGTGAGTAAAATCGAGTATTTGGAGGAACCCTAGTTGACAGAATCCGGCTCTAATGGTATTCTATCACCGTATCAAAAAGAATACGGACGTGGTAGAGGTCGCGCGAATCAAGAGTAGCATGCCGGATGTTGCAGGAACAGTTGAGGGTATGAGAAAGGGAGAGCGCCGAAGAATGCATATCTGCAAGTGCAGTTCTGGGCATAGGTCGAATAGGTCTATGACTGTCATCGAAAGATGGGGAGCTATCCAAGATTGTAAGTGAATTGTGACGGCTTCCGGTTGGAGATATCCCAAACCGTGAAGTCGTTTTTTTCTTGGATGCGTACCGCCGGAATCAAAACGCTTACCCAGTAAGTGACAGCGGAAGAGAAAGCGGGCGCAGAAAGGTCCTTTGGGGACCTTCTAACGTATCATGTTCGAACACCAGAAAAGGAGAAAAACATGGCAATTTTTACAGGTGCTGGAGTGGCAATTGTAACTCCGATGAAAAATGATGAAGAAGTGAATTACACCAAGCTGGAAGAATTGATTAACTGGCAGATTGACCAGGGGACGGATTCCATCATCATCGCAGGAACCACAGGTGAGAGCTCAACCTTGACAATGGACGAGCATGAGAAGGTTATCCGTGCGGCAGTGGAATTTACCAAAGGAAGAGTTCCGGTTATTGCGGGTACCGGCTCTAACTGTACCAGAACAGCGATTCAGCTCTCCCAGGAGGCTGAGGTGGATGGAGTAGATGGACTCTTGATTGTAACTCCCTATTACAATAAGGCTACGCAGGAGGGCTTAATCCGTCATTACTCTGCAATCGCCAGAGAGACAAAGCTTCCAATTATTCTCTACAATGTACCGGGCAGAACAGGCTGCAACCTGATGCCTGAGACGGTAGCAGCTCTTGTTAAAAACGAGCCGAACATCGTTGGTCTTAAGGAAGCAACCGGAAATATGGCGCAGGCATCAAAGACCATGTACCTTTGCGATGGCAACTTAGACCTCTATTCCGGAGAGGATGGACTGGTGCTTCCGCTGATGTCCATTGGAGCAAAGGGTGTCATCTCCGTATGGAGCAATGTGGCACCGGCGCAGGTTCATCAGATGTGCCAGAGCTTCTTTGACGGAGATATTGAGACTGCCAGAAGACTTCAGGCAGAGGCACTTCCACTTGTGGATGCCTTATTCTCAGAGGTCAATCCAATTCCGGTGAAAAAAGCATTGAACCTAATGGGAAAAGAGGTTGGACCGCTTCGTGCACCACTTTGTGAGATGAGTGAGGCAAACGCAGCAGTTCTTGCAAAGGTTATGAAAGAGTACGGCATTTTATAAGAAAGAGGAGACAACATGGTAAGAGCAATTATGCATGGCTGTAATGGAAAAATGGGTCAGACCATTACAGGTATTTGCAAAGAAGATACAGGAATTGAAATCGTAGCAGGAATTGACCTTTATGATGGAGTTCCAAATGACTATCCGGTTTTTCAGACCATCTCACAGTGTGACGTGAAAGCAGATGTCATTATCGATTTTTCCAATGCAAAAGCAGTAGATGACCTTCTGGAATATGCGGTAGAGAGACAGCTTCCAGTGGTGCTTTGTACCACCGGGTTATCGGAGGAACAGCTTCAGAAGGTAGAAGCTACCTATGAGAAGGTCGCTATTTTAAAATCTGCAAATATGTCTTTGGGAGTAAATACGTTACTGGAGCTTCTGAAAAAGGCAGCCCTTGTATTTGCCCCGGCAGGATACGATATGGAGATTGTAGAAAAGCATCACAACCTAAAGCTGGATGCACCTAGCGGAACAGCCATCGCCCTTGCAGACTCCATGAATGAAGCCCTGGACGGAAAATACAATTACGTCTATGACAGAAGTCAGGTAAGACAGCAGAGAGACAAATACGAGATTGGTATCTCTGCGGTAAGAGGTGGCAATATTGTGGGAGAACATGAGGTGTTCTTCTGCGGACAGGACGAGGTCATAGAATTCAAGCACACTGCATATTCCAAGGCAGTATTTGCAAAGGGTGCCGTGGAAGCGGCCAAATTCCTTGCGGGAAAACCAAGTGGTCACTACGATATGGCAGATGTTATCGCAGCAAAATAGAAAAGAAAGAATAATAGGGACGGTTCTTTGCGTCACGGACAGGGGTTCTTTGGCAGTTTTTTGCCGGAGGTACCTTTGGCTTGGACAAAAGAGCCGTTCCTTTTTTTGAAATAGTATCTGAAGATTTGAAATAGTATCTGCGGATTTCCCCCTTATCATGGACTCTTCTATATGATATAATTTCCAAAATAGCAGTTTTTTGTAGAACAGATAGAATGATTATGAGAAAGGAAGAACCCTATGAGTATTCTAATTCGAGGCGGTTACGTAATCAACCCGGCCACATCCATGGAAGAAAATGCAGATGTGTATATAGAGGGTAATGAGGTAAAAGAAATTGGGAAAAATCTTAAGGTAGAAGCTACGCAGGTGATTGATGCCAATGGCTGCTATGTAATGCCCGGTTTCATTGATTTACATGTACATTTTAGAGATCCGGGGTTTGAAAAAAAGGAGACGATTATCACCGGAATGCATGCGGCTGCTCACGGTGGATATACTACTGTAGTTTGTATGCCAAATACCAAACCGGTTGTAGATAATCCGGATGTAGTAAACTATGTTAAAAACAAGGCCCAGACGGAGAAATGCATCAATGTCCTTCAGGCAGGAGCCATTACAAAAGGACAAAAGGGAGTAGAACTGGCAGACATTGAAGGCATGTATGCGGCTGGTATCCCAGCCATCAGTGAGGATGGAAAGTCCGTAATGAATACGGAATTATATTCCGAGGCCATGGAGATTGCTGCAAAATTAGATATCCCTGTGCTTGCTCATTGTGAGGACATCAACCTGGTAAATGGTGGGGTTATGAACAAGGATGAGAAAGCCAAGGAGTTGGGACTCCCGGGAATCAGCAACACCGTAGAGGATATCATCGTGGCAAGAGATATTATGCTTGCCAACGATACAGGAGCGAAGCTTCACCTGTGTCACTGTTCCACCAAAGCCTCTGTATTTATGATTCAGCATGCCAAAATGGGTGGCATCAAGGTGACGGGAGAGGTATGCCCACACCATTTCACTCTGACTTCGGAGGACATCAAGGAGTACGAACCGGAGGTAAAGAATGGAATCATGATTCCAACCGATACCGATGCGGACACCAACTACAAGATGAATCCGCCCCTTAGAAGCAAGGAGGATGTGGAGGCACTGAAAATGGGACTTCGAGAGAACATTATGGATGTGATTTCAACGGACCATGCGCCTCATACCTTTGAAGAAAAGAATACCTCTATGAAAAATGCACCATTTGGAATTGTAGGTTTAGAGACCGCAGCGTGTCTTACCCATGATGAGCTGGTGTTAAAAGGATATCTGACCCCTATGCAGATGGCAGAGAAGATGAGCTATAATCCTGCAAAGGTCATTGGTATTGACAAGGGAGATATACAGCCTGGCAAAATTGCAGACGTGGTAATTTTTGATCCAAAATGTACCTACACCATCGACAAGAATAAGTTTGCTTCTAAGGGACGCAATACCCCGTTCCATGGAAGACAGGTAACCGGAAAGGTGCGCTGTACCATCTGCGATGGAAATGTGGTATACCAGGATGAGGAAGCATAGGAAGGAACTGACATTATATGAGCAAAAAATATGAAGAAATGGCAAAGGTACTGCACCAGGAGGCGTTTGGAAATGACATTTTTAGTCTGGTGATTGAGACAAAGGATATTGCAAAAGAAGCAAAGGCAGGTCAGTTCGTATCCGTATACAGTAAAGACCGCTCGAAGCTTTTGCCAAGACCGATTTCTCTTTGTGAAATCGATCGGGAAGCAGGAACCCTAAGACTTGTCTATCGCGTAACGGGAGAGGACACAGGCACAGAGGAATTTTCAAAGCTGGCAGCAGGAGATGAGGTGCGAATCTTAGGCCCTCTTGGCAACGGATTTGCCATAGAGCCGGGGAAAAAGGCGCTGTTAATCGGTGGTGGAATCGGAGTTCCTCCAATGCTTCAGCTGGCAAAGGATATCAAGGCAGGAGAGGCCCTTAGTACCTCAGGAGAGAAGCTGTCTGCCCTCGAGATTCCGGAGCTTCAGGCTGTCATGGGCTACCGGGATGCTGACAATTTCTTAAAAGAGGAATTCGAGAAATACAGTGACCTTGCCATTGCAACAGAGGATGGTTCTGTGGGAACCAAAGGAAACGTCTTAAATGCCATAGAGGAGCAGAAAATCACAGGGGAGGTCATCTACGCCTGTGGACCAAAACCAATGCTTCGAGCTTTGAAGGAATATGCCCTTTCCCATGACATGGAATGCTATGTATCCATGGAAGAACGTATGGCCTGTGGAATCGGGGCGTGCCTTGCCTGTGTATGTAAGTCAAAGGATAAGGATCATCACACCAACGTAAATAACAAGCGTATCTGTAAGGATGGTCCTGTGTTTAATGCCAAGGAGGTAGAGCTGTAATGCTAGATAGAAATCAGATTGTAACAGAAGTAGACCTTTGCGGTGTGAAGCTAAAGAACCCTGTTATGACCGCATCCGGAACCTTTGGCTCCGGTGCAGAGTACAGTGAATTTGTTGATCTAAATAAGCTTGG
>JALEPP010000078.1 GCA_022767075.1 Agathobacter sp.
TTATAACCTCCGAAACCACCAAAAACAATTTGCCCTTGATTTAACTCCTTTAAAATGTCATTTTCTAGTCTTCTTACTGATATGTATGTCTCTGTCAGGAAATTTCCACTACCACATGCAGGGTCAAGGAATTTGAGTTTAGATAGCTTCTCCTGAAAAGCATGCAACTTATTTTCACGAGTTTTTGCGACCTTGACTTCTTTAATTTCTTCAAACTCCTGCTTCAATTCATCCAAGAACAAAGGGTCAATCAGCTTATGAATATTTTCAATTGAAGTATAATGCATACCTCCTGCACGTCTTGTTTCTGGATTCAATGTACTTTCAAAAACTGCACCAAAAATGGTAGGACTTATCTCCGACCAATCAAAATCATCACTTGCCTTACTAAGAATCACGTCTCTGATTTCATCTGTAAATTGTGGAATCTCAATATTTTCATCGGCAAACAAACCACCATTTACATAAGGGAATTCAGAAAGCATACTATTGTCATAAGGGTCTCTATCTTCAGGCTTAGTGTCCAGAATCTTAAATAAATCAATAAGAGCTCTTCTCATGTCCTTCGTCCGGAATCCTGAAAGATAATCATGAAACATATTCTTCCTGCCAAAAATTCCTGCATCCTCTGCATACAAACAGAATACTAAACGCACACAAAGCATATTAAGGCTCTTTAAGCTATGTTCATTGGTTGGGTCAATGTATTGCTTCAAAATAGCATCGTAAAGTACCCCAACAATATCTCCAGCTTGAATAGAAATCTCCATTTCACGCTTCAAATGTGTATTACCAGTATCTACCAGAAATGAGAGTCTGTAATATTCCTTTTCCAAATTGTCAAGCAATATTTCTTCTGGCTCACCAGATGGGTTTTCCATATCATATACAAGAAATGTTTGGAAATTACAGGTAACAATCCATCTTGGTCTTTGTGAATATGGCAACTCCGATGAATATCTCTTTGCCTGCTGAAATGGAGTAAGCAAAGTTCCATCTGACTGCTTAATTGGTTTTCTTAAATCCTTATTAGACCCTTTCTGCTCAATCATTACATGAGTCTCTGGAATAAGAACATCAATAAACGATGTGTGGTCTAATTTTACCTGCTCCTCAAATATAATAAATTCCTCTGGCTTCTCAACACCAAAGACATTCCTGAGCAAAGCTAACCAAAATGGCTGACTTTCGCCCTTCTCATATCCTTTATCTTTCCAAGCTTCAACAAATGCCTTAGCTGCTGCTTTCTGTTCATTTACAGTCATGAAAGCACCTCCATCTTCACAAATATTTATTTATATAATCCCAATCTTCCTTCTGCTTTGTTAAATCAGTACTGCTCTTTCCACAATCTGTATTTCTGTTCATTGTTCCCAAACCATTCGCTATCCCATGTACTTTATCTAGCAATTATTATTTCACTTAAAGAATAAATTTCTATCTTATTTCTAATTTTACATTCCATGTCTTTCGAATGGCATATATAGATAATTTTACCACTACTATGTTCAAGTTTCATCAACTATAACAAAAAAGAAAAGACGGGCCGCGACCAATGTCAAAGTCCGTCTTTTTCCTATCTACACTTATTATCTTTCAATGACAAAAGCCAATCAGCCCTCGTCATTCATCTTTGCCAGCTTCTTCGCCTGGTCAGCGGCGATACAGGCATCAATGATTTCCTGAATGTCTCCATTCATAATCTTGTCAAGCTTGTAAAGAGTCAGGTTAATTCTGTGATCCGTTACACGTCCCTGTGGGAAGTTGTAGGTACGAATCTTCTCTGAGCGGTCACCGGTACCAATCTGGCTGAGTCGCTCAGCAGAGCTTGCCTCCTGCTGTTTCTGTACTTCCATATCGTAAAGCTTTGCTCTCAAAAGTGCAAATGCCTTTTCCTTGTTCTGAAGCTGTGATTTCTCTGTCTGAGAGTAAATCACAATTCCGGTCGGGTAGTGAGTCAGACGAACCGCAGAGTCTGTGGTATTGACACACTGTCCACCATTTCCTGAAGCTCTCATAACATCGATTCGAATATCCTTCTCATCAATCTGGATATCTACCTCCTCTGCCTCAGGCATAACTGCTACCGTACAGGTTGAAGTCTGAATTCGTCCCTGAGATTCTGTCTCCGGAACTCGCTGTACACGGTGCACACCAGACTCATATTTAAGCACGGAGTATGCTCCGGTTCCGGTAACCATAAAGTCAACGGACTTCATTCCACCGATACCGGTTTCATCTGCTTCCAGAGTCTCAACCTTCCAGCCACGACCTTCTGCGTAATGTACGTACATGCGATAAATCTCAGCTGCAAAAAGGGCGGCTTCCTCTCCGCCGGCACCTGCACGAATCTCCACGATAACGTTCTTATCATCATTCGGGTCCTTTGGAAGAAGAAGGATTTTTAATTCCTGCTCCAGCTCCTCCACACGACTCTTTGACTCATTTAACTCTTCTTTTGCAAGCTCTCTCATCTCTTCATCAGACTCTTCATCCAAAAGCAATAAAGAATCCTCAATTGCCTGCTTGCACTGTTTGTATTCCTTGTATGCTGCCACGATTGGAGCCAAATCGCTCTGTTCCTTCATAAGCTTGCGAAATCTATTGGAATCGCTCGCTACATCCGGCTCACTTAAGGTATTCATCAACTCTTCATAGTGGCGCAATGTATCTTCTAATTTATCAAACATCTCTACACTCTCTTTCCAATAACCACACGGTCATTTCTTGCTAAATCTTTTATCACGCGAACCTCAGCATAACCGCCATATTCCAGCATTTCCGACACAGAAGCCCCCTGATCATGACCGATTTCTAACATCAGATAACCTCCCTTGGCAAGGTGCTCCTTTGCTTCTCTGACAATCCTGCGATAGAAATGCAGTCCATCTTCCATACCGTCTAATGCTTCCATTGGTTCAAACTCCTTCACCTCCGGCATCAGTGTATGAATCACTTCCGTAGGAATATAGGGTGGATTTGACACAATGATATCGTAGGTTCCGTCCACATTTTCAAACAAATCACTTCTCTCAAATTCACAGACCACGTGATTTCTCTTTGCATTTTCTTTTGCCACGTTTAATGCCTGCTTTGAAATATCATATCCGATGCCCTTGGCATCCACATTTTTCAATATACTTATCAGCACACAGCCGGAGCCCGTACACATATCCAAAATGTTCATTCCCGGCTTTGCAGCCTTAAGAGCCTCCTCAACCAGCGTCTCTGTATCCTGTCTTGGAATCAAAACACTGGAATTCACGGTAAAAGTAAGCCCCATAAACTCCTGCTCTCCGGTAATATACTGCAAAGGAACCCTCTCAGCCCTCTTTTTAATCAGAAGCTGATATTGCTTTGCCTGTTCCTCCGTCATATCTTCCATCATATGCATATAATAGAAATTGCGGTCAATTTTGCAGGCCATTTCCATCAAAAGCCAGGTGTCGGTTTTCGCATCTGCTATCCCTGCCTTGCCAAGAATCTTCTCCCCGGCGGCTAGTCCCTCTCGATAGGTCATCGTTTACACCTTCGTCACAAATTTTTCTGCCATTCTCTCCAGTCGAACACTGCTTCCACGGAAGCAATTCCGACCTCTATCATCTCATCATCCGGTTCTCTCGTGGTCAATTTCTGCATCCAGAGTCCCGGCTGACTCATTACATTCACAATCCAGTTATCATAGCGTCCCGCAAGGCGGATAAACTCATAAGATATTCCGGCAATCACAGGAATCAATACGAGTCTGAGCAAAAGCTGCAGTGCTTTGTGGTCCACTCGAATAAACATAAATACAAAAATACTGATGAGCAAAACAATCAATAAAAAGCTCGTTCCACATCTCTTATGCTGCTTTGAGCTCTTTTTAACATTTTCCACATTGAGCTCCAATCCTGCCTCGATGCAGTTGATACATTTGTGTTCCGCTCCGTGATACATGAAGACACGCTGGATATCCTTCATAAAGGAGATTCCATAGATATACAACACAAAAATCACCAGACGAATAAGACCTTCAAGCAGAGCAAGCATCGCCTGATTGGAAATCACTTTTTTAAATAATCCCGACAAGAAATAAGGAAGTATAAAAAAGATTGCTACTGCAAGCACAATAGACAAGGCAATGGTGCCTCCCATAAGCACATTCTCCTGCTTCGCTTCTTTCTTTTCCAGCCTTTGTTTCTCTTCTTCGGTCAATTCCGGATTGGCACTTTTCTTTGGTTCTTCCTCCTCAAAAAAGGAAGAGGAATACATAAGCGTGCTCATTCCAAGATATAAAGAGTCAATAAAGCTTACCGCTCCTCGAATTAATGGAAGCTTTTTTATTCCCTTATTTGCCAGCGGTCCACCGTAGGTGTCCACCTTTACTTCTATTTCATGATTGGGTTTGCGAACTGCTACAGCGTATTTGTCCTGGTTGCGCATCATTACGCCTTCCATCACTGCCTGTCCGCCAATTCCTGAGTATTTCATGTTATCATCCTTTCATCGGTATTCCTTACAATCTCAAAAAAGGTTGAGATTTCGCAACCTCAACCTTTTGATACCAATGAAATAAATTACATACCGTATTTCTTGTTGAAACGTTCGATACGTCCACGAGCCTGGTTTGCTTTCTGCTGTCCAGTGTAGAATGGATGGCATTTTGAGCAGATTTCTACGTGGATTTCTGGCTTGGTAGAACCAGTTACAAATGTGTTACCACAGTTACATGTTACAGTTGCCTGATAGTAATCTGGATGGATTCCTTCTCTCATGATTTTCACCTCTTTTATTCTTATCGTTTTCTAAAAAGTGTTACGCTCTTTTATACCCGTATGCCCGATCCGCATATGATACTTACTGCAAAGAACGACACGTACGTCCGTTTACATCCCGATAAACAGCTTTGTCATTGTAGCATAGGTATCCCATAAATGCAAGGGATTTTGGAAATAAATTACGAACAAATTACGAATTTAGTTACAAATCCTAGAGGATACGATTCTTCTGGAGCATCTGTACCAGCTCTTTATTGTTCTTGGAATGAGCAAACATATTTAAGATATTTTCTACCGCCTCATCCTGTCTCATACCATTGAGAGCTTTTCGCATATTGTCCATGGCAATCTGCTCGTCCTTATCTAAAAGAAGATCATCTCGTCTGGTTCCTGATTTTGCAATATCAATAGCCGGGAAAATACGCTTCTCTGAGAGCTTGCGGTCTAATACAAGCTCCATGTTGCCGGTTCCCTTGAACTCCTCAAATACCACGTCATCCATACGGCTTCCGGTCTCCACAAGTGCAGTAGAAAGAATGGTTAAGCTTCCACCCTCTCTCATATTGCGGGCTGCACCAAAGAAGCGTTTTGGCATATGAAGTGCTGCCGGGTCCAAACCACCGGACAACGTACGTCCACTTGGTGTACAGGTAAGGTTGTATGCTCGGGCAAGTCTGGTAATACTATCCAAAAGGATCATAACATCCTCCTTGTGTTCTACCAGGCGTTTTGCACGCTCTATCACCATTTCAGATACACGCTTGTGGTGCTCCGGAAGCTCGTCAAAGGTAGAGTAGATTACTTCTACATTGTCCCCCTGAATCGACTCCTTAATATCGGTCACTTCCTCCGGACGCTCATCAATCAAAAGAATCAAAAGTCTCATCTCCGGATTGTTCTTGGTAACAGATTTTGCAATCTCCTTTAACAGAGTGGTTTTACCTGCCTTAGGCTGTGCCACAATCATACCACGCTGACCCTTTCCCACCGGTGAAATCAAATCGGTCACACGCATGGCAAGACTGCCACCTGCGCGCTCTAAGTGAATTCTCTCATTTGGAAAAATCGGAGTTAAATCCTCAAAATTCTTGCGATTCTGTGCATCAGAAGGAGCATATCCATTAACTGAGCTCACGTATAAAAGTGCTGAGAACTTTTCATTCTGGCTTTTCGTTCTGGTATTTCCGGTGACAATATCTCCGGTCTTCAGATTGAATTTACGAATCTGGGAAGGAGCCACATAGACATCATTCTCACCCGGCAAATAGTTTTCGCAACGAATGAAGCCAAATCCGTCCGGCATAACCTCCAAGATACCATTTGCCGTCACTCCGCTGTCCAGATTCTGAACATCCTCCTTTACGGTGACAGTCTCCTCCGTATCCTTGTTCTTTCCATACATTACTTCTTTTGAACCGGCTTCTTTGGTTCCGGCTTCTTTCATGCCGGCCTCTTTGGTTACGGCTTCTGAAGAGCCCTCGGTTCTGGCGACACGTGGCCTTCTCACTCGCTCGGATGCCTTTCCCTGAGCCTTGTCCGGGTTCATGTCACGACTCTTCTCAGAGGCTTTTTCTTTTTCGTCCTCTGCAAGCATCATTTCAACTAACTCTTCTTTCTTGGCAGCAGATACGCCCTTCAATCCCCTTGCCTTTGCAAGGTCACGCAATACTACTACCGATAAGCTTTCATACTTCTCTCTCATATACTCTCCATATAATACAATCTGTAATTAAAACCTCTTGGGGATCTTCGCCGAGACGGCATTGATTTTGGAATAAGGATATTGTACATCATTTCCCTTGAAATAGGAACCCCTAAATGTTATCATGTTTTTGCAAATTTCAAACAAAGGAGAATTGTCATGGACCAAAAAGAAATCGCACTTCAGTGTCATGCAAAATGGAATGGAAAACTGGAGACCATCGCAAAATCAAAAGTGAACTCTAGAGAGGATTTGGCCATCGCATACACCCCGGGTGTTGCTGAGCCATGTAAGGTAATTGCCGAAGACAAGGAAGCAGCTTACACCTACACCTGGAAATCCAACACCGTAGCTGTGGTTTCAGACGGAAGTGCCGTACTGGGTCTTGGAAATATCGGCCCATACGCAGCCATGCCTGTTATGGAGGGCAAATGCGTATTATTCAAGGAATTCGGAAACGTAAACGCCGTACCAATCTGCTTAGATACACAGGACACCGAGGAGATTATCCGGGCCGTCAAAAATATCGCCCCGGGATTCGGCGGAATTAATCTGGAAGACATATCAGCTCCACGCTGCTTCGAAATCGAGGAACGTTTAAAGGATATCCTGGACATTCCTGTATTCCACGACGATCAGCACGGAACGGCTATCGTGGTTTTAGCCGGAATTATCAACGGACTTCGAGTTACCGGCAAAAAGAAAGAAGAATGTAAGGTAGTGGTTAACGGTGCAGGTTCTGCGGGCGTGGCTATCACCAAGCTTCTCCTCACATACGGTTTCAAAAACGTAACCATGTGTGATCGCCTGGGTATCATCGGAAAGGACTATCCTGGCTTAAACTGGATGCAGCAGAGGATGACGGAGGTCACCAACCTGGAAGGTAAAACAGGTACACTGGCTGATGCCCTCTGTGGTGCTGACATTTTCGTTGGCGTATCTGCTCCAAATATTGTTACTCCGGAAATGGTTCAGTCTATGAACAAGGACTCTATCCTCTTTGCAATGGCTAACCCGGTTCCGGAAATTATGCCTGATGTTGCCAAAGCTGCCGGTGCACGTATCGTAGGAACCGGAAGAAGTGATTTCCCAAATCAGGTGAACAACGTCATCGCCTTCCCTGGAATCTTCCGGGGAGCATTAGAAGGTCGCGCCACCCAGATCACGGAGGAAATGAAGCTTGCAGCTGCAGAGGCACTGGCTCACCTTGTTTCTGACGAAGAATTGAACGACGAATTCATTATGCCGGAAGCATTTGATCCTCGCGTTGCAGATGTGGTAGCAGACGCGGTAAAAAGGAACATCCCTAATGCATAGTTTATCCGATTACTGTAAAGAGACCTTCGGTGAGAAAGTCTATCGGTTATCTCTGGATGGTGGAATGACCTGTCCAAACCGAGATGGCACGCTTTCCACCGGAGGTTGTGCTTTTTGTAGCCAAAATGGTTCCGGTGATTTTGCCGCACTTCCCAATGGTTCTGTGACAAAGCAGTTGGAGGAAGCAAAAAAACGCATTGCCCAAAAGACTGCGTGTAAAAAGTACATTGCCTATTTTCAGTCCTTCACCAACACCTATGCCCCTGTGTCGTATCTTCGAGGCCTTTTTCAGGAAGCCATTGATCCCCCTGATGTAGTGGCTCTTTCTATCGGTACAAGAAGCGACTGCTTACCGCCTGAGGTATTAGACCTGCTTCAGGAATTATCCCTGCAAAAGCCTGTATGGGTGGAGCTTGGTTTTCAGACCATGCACGATGAGACTCATAGGAGATTAAACACCATGAGTAACCTTGCGACCTTTCATGCAGCTGTTCATGCTTTGCAGGAAAGAAACATCCCTGTGGTTGCTCATCTCATTCTAGGTCTACCGGGGGAAACCACTGAGATGATGCTGCAATCGGTGAAGCACATTGCCTCTCTTCCCATATGGGGTGTCAAGCTGCAAATGCTTCACGTATTGGAAGGAACTGCCCTTGGGGCTATTTATCAAAAGGAGCCTTTTCCTGTATTTACTATGGAGGAATACTGTGAACTTATTATTGACTGTCTGGAGCTTCTCTCACCGGACCAGGTCATCCATCGTATCACCGGTGATGGACCGAGAAAGCTGTTGATTGCCCCAGGCTGGAGCACCGATAAAAAGAGAATTTTAAATACCATTCACAGAAGAATGAAAGAACGAAAGACCTATCAGGGAAGATTGTATCAGCCCCAATAGGTTTATTGAAGTTACTAGTTATTTTGAAAGGAGATTTCCATGGCAGAGCCATTTACCATATACAAACTCACCATCCTAAATATGTTAGACAAGGCAGGTTTTCCTCTTACCAACACTCAGCTTACCCGCTTTTTCTTAGACCTGGAATATACCGATTATTTCCGTGTACAACAGGTTATCGGAGATTTGGTGGACGCGGATTTGATTCGGGCGGAATCTACTCATTCCAATACCCAGTATCATATTACTGCCGCAGGAAAAGAAACCCTTGGTTTTTTCAAGGACAAAATCACCGATGCCATCGAAACTGACATATACAAGTACTTTGAGGAGAACAAGCTTGAGCTTCGGGCAGAGAATTCCACTCTCGCGGACTACTACAAGACTCCTCAGCAGGATTATGCGGTACACTGTCAGGTCAGACAGGACAGCCACAATATCATCGATTTAACCATCACCGTAAAATCAAAAGACCAGGCGGAGGCCATCTGCTCCAACTGGAAAAATCAGAACGAGGATGTATATGCCTATCTGATGGACATTTTATTAAAATAAAAAGAGTGCGCAAGCACTCTTTTATTTCTTAATACTGTATCCAAATTTGCCAAGGTATTCTCCAAGAGCATAATACTCTCCGTGAGAATACATCACAAGCCCCGTGTCATTTAAATGGAATCTTCCGGTCTCATCCATATGGGAATCCTCTACGGTCACCCCTAAGATTTCCGCTATAAACATATGATGACTGCCCAACTCCTTTTTCTCCACCACTCTGCATTGGATATTCACAGGACTTTCTCCAATTCCCGGACAACTTACACAATCCATAGGTACTTTCGTCAGATGAAGCTGCTCGAATTTATCTACCTCTCTTCCGCTGGTAACACCACAATAATCACAGGCATACACCAAATCCTTTGTGGTGAGGTTCACCACAAATTCCCCGGTTTCCTCAATCATGTGATAGCTGTGTCTCTCAGGTCTCACGGAAATGGACAACATCGGCGGATTGGTGCAGATGGTTCCTGCCCATGCCACAGTGATAATATTCGTATTTCCCTTTTTATCCTGACAGCTTACCATAACTGCAGGCACCGGATTTAACATATTTCCAGCCTTCCAGGTCTGTTTTCCCATAATAACTCTCCTCGTATTCTTCTATCCGAACTCACGATGAACAAGATGCTACCCTTCGGAAAGGAGTCCTAACTCTGTCATCACTTTTTTCATGCTCTCCTTGTGAGCCTCCTCAA
This sequence comes from Agathobacter sp., assembly GCA_022767075.1. Lineage (GTDB taxonomy): Bacteria > Bacillota > Clostridia > Lachnospirales > Lachnospiraceae > Roseburia. The sequence goes on from JALEPP010000078.1 coordinate 9,931, forward strand.
GCTCCGTAAGCGGAAGACGAAGGCCACCGGCTTCCATCCCCATAAGGTTCAGCGCCCATTTTGCTGGAATTGGGTTGACCTCCTTAAAAAGCTCCCGAACCAACGGTAAATACTGAAGCTGGAGCTCTGTGGCTTTCTTTGTATCTCCTGCCAGATAGGAGGCTACCATATCATGGGTTTCTCTTGGTGCCACATTGGACAAGACAGAGATGACACCTATTCCTCCCAGGGAGAGAATCGGAACTACCTGATCGTCATTGCCGGAATAGATATCAAGGTAATCTCCGGCCATGGCCGCCAAGTCGGCAATCTGAGAGAAATCTCCGCTGGCTTCCTTGATTCCCACAATATTGGACACATCCTTACCAAGCCTCATTGCTGTCTCCGGCTTGATATTGCAGCCTGTACGGGATGGCACATTATACATAATGATCGGAAGTGAAACGGCCTTGGCAACCGCTTTGTAATGCTCATACAGACCGTTCTGGGTGCATTTATTGTAATAAGGTGTCACGATCAAAAGAGCATCTACTCCAAGCTCCTGTGCCTTTTTTGACATCTCTATCACAGCCTCTGTATTGTTGGCACCGGTTCCTGCAATAACCGGAATTCTGTGACGAACCTTTTCTACCACAAAGGAGATGACAGACACCTTCTCCTCCATGGTCATAGTGGCAGGCTCTCCGGTGGTTCCGCATACGATAATGGCATCCGTGCCATTTGCAATCTGAAACTCTACCAATTTCTCCAGTGCCTCATAATTCACACTTTTATCTGAATGAAACGGAGTTACAAGGGCAACTCCTGCTCCGGTAAAAACAGCCATGCTGTTTCCTCCTTTTCACAAAATCTATTTTCCTTCCAGAATCTCCTGGATCAATACGCGCTCATCCATTGGATACTTCACGCCCTTAATCTCCTGGTAATCCTCATGTCCTTTTCCGGCAAGCACAACGATGTCCCCATCCTTTGCATTTTCCATACAATAGCGAATTGCCTCCTTGCGGTCCGGAATCGTTACATATTCTCCGTCCGCCTTCTTCACCCCGATCAGGATATCATTGATAATATCCATCGGCTCCTCAAAACGAGGGTTATCTGAAGTAACCACGGTAAGATCCGCAAGCTTAGAGGACACCTCTCCCATCTCGTACCTTCTGGATTTTGCCCGGTTACCACCGCATCCAAAGAGACATACCAAGCGGCCCGGTTCATATTCCTTTAAGGTTGTGAGAAGGCTTTCAAGGGCCATTGCATTGTGCGCATAATCAATCATCAGGGTATATCTGTCGCTTACCGGTACAAGCTCAATTCTACCTTTCACATGGACATCCAACAGAGCCTTTTGAATCACCTTAGGCTCTACCCCAAATCTATGGCAAATAGCAATTGCCGTGAGGGAGTTGTACACACTAAAGCTTCCCGGAACATTGACTTCCACGTCAAAATCCATCATACCTTTTACATGATATGCCACTCCCAGAGCGCCGTGTTCCTTTTTCAAGGAAATATCTGTAGCGGTGAAGTCCATTCCATCTCTACATCCAAAGGTCCAACACTCACAGGTGTGCCCTTCCATGACACCTTCTACATGCTCACTATCCCCGTTGAAAATTCCAAGCCTGCACTGGCGGAACAATAAGCTCTTACAATGCATGTAATCCGCAAAATCCTTGTGCTCATTCTCTCCAATATGATCCGGTTCCAGGTTGGTAAATACTCCAACATCAAAAGTAAAACCGGATACCCGGTGAAGCATCATAGCCTGAGATGACACTTCCATCACCACGGCATCCATTCCCAGATCAACCATGCGTCTAAAATATTCCTGTACCACATAAGATTCCGGAGTAGTATTCACCGCATGGATATGCTCCTCCCCGATAATGGCCTCAATAGTTCCAATGAGTCCTGTCTTAAGTCCTGCAGATTCCAGAATGGATTTCACCATGTAGGTGGTTGTAGTCTTACCCTTTGTTCCGGTGATACCGATGGTTTTCAATTTCTCTGCCGGATAATCAAAATAGGCAGCTGACATATAGGCCAACGCCTCTCTGGTATTCTCCACTTTGATTACCGTAATGCCCTCCGGCACCTTTACATCCTTTTGGACAATCACCGCTGTGGCACCTTTTTCCACCACTTCTGATACATAATCATGGGCATCTCTCACAGCTCCTAAGATACAGACAAATACACAGTTCTTCTCTACCTTTCTGGAGTCGTACACCAGGGTGCTAATCTCAACATCCACATCTCCTGCCATCAGCTGATACTGCAGCTTTTCCACTAATCTCGATAATTTCATTCTTTGTTCCTCTTTTCCAAATCCTTCAAATGAATAATCTGTTAATACTCTCCCCGGAACACCTCAGTTGCAGGGCCTGTCATAAATACATGGTTAGTTTCTCTGTCATAACGGATGGTCAGGTCTCCACCTCTTAAGTGAACCAGAACCTCGTCTTTGGTTTTTCCATTTAAGATACAAGCCATAACCGTAGCGCAGGTGCCGGTTCCACATGCCCAGGTCTCAGCGGAGCCCCTTTCCCATACACGCATGGACACTTCCGTATCTGAGATAAGCTCTACAAACTCGGTATTTGTGCGCTTAGGGAAGCGCTCATGATTTTCAAACTTCGGTCCCCAATATTCCAGATTAAAGTCTGCTACATTCTCCACAAAAACCACTGCATGGGGATTGCCCATAGAGACACAGGTCATATTCCATACTTTACCGTCTACCTCAATTTCTTCATCTACTACGGGATTCTTTTGGGCAATTACAGGAATCTTATCCGGTTCCATACTCGGTTCTCCCATGTCTACTGTAACCTGAGACACCTTTTGGTCCTCAACCTTTAACTGAAGCACCTTAATTCCTGCCCCGGACTCCACCAGAATCTCTGTCTTGTCCGTCAGACCGTGATCGTATACATACTTTCCGACACAGCGGATTCCATTTCCACACATCTCCGCCTCCGATCCGTCTGCATTATAAATATGCATGGTAAAATCTGCCTTTTGGGAAGGTCCTATGGTAATCAGTCCATCTGATCCAATGCCAAAATGTCTATCGCTTACCTCCACTGACAACGCACTGGGATTCTCAATGGTTTCTTCAAACAGATTCACATACACATAATCATTGCCACAGCCATGCATCTTCGTAAATTTCATATTTATTCCCTCGTTTCTTCTAAGTCAAACCAATCTTTTTTGCGAGGTTTTTCTGCCTCTCGCACTCTCAATCCTATTATATGCAATCCGGTTTTTTCCGTAAATATCCTTAGTGCTCTATTTCATGTAAAAAGTGCCACTTCCTTTTCCCACTTTTTGCACATCTTAATCTTATTTTTAACCTCTAGTTGCAAAAGGTGTTCTATCCGAATAAAATTATAGTAGCCATTTATGAAACTAAGAGCACGTTACGTCAAGGAGGACCGTTCATGAAACCGGAATATGAACAGACTGGATATCTGCATGAAAACTTCAAAATCTTTCACATCCGAGATCAGAAAAGTATTGATATCCCTTTCCATTACCATGACTTCCATAAGATTCTCATTTGTCTGGATGGAAATCTGAGCTATTGTGTGGAAGGACGTACCTATCAGCTCTGCAAAAATGACATTGTTTTCATTCCGGCAGGAGAAGTACATCGTCCAATCATTGCCGGAGATCACATCTATGACCGAATCATAGTCTATATTTCCAAGGATTATCTCAACAGCTATCAGGGAGAGGACTATCATCTTGGCTATTGTCTCAAGCAGGCCCACGAAAAACAATCCCACGTACTTCGCATACCTGCTCTGGGCAGTGGAAAAATACATGGGATTATGAAAGAACTGGAAGAATCCTTTGAGGCAGATGAATACGCCAATGAATTCTACCGCAATATTTTGTTTTTGGAATTTATGATTCATCTGAATCGGGCTGCCATCCACAATGACATCCTCTATCTGACGGATTCCTCCTCCAATGAGAAGGTGGTGGAAATCATCGATTACCTGAATCAGCACCTAACCGAGGAAATATCAATTGATTCCCTGGCATCCAGGTTTTTCATCAGCCGTTACTATCTGATGCATACCTTCAAGGAAGAAACCGGATATACCATCGGGAATTACCTATCCACCAAACGATTACTGCTGGCCAAGGAGCTCATAACCTCCGGAATGAATATAACAGAGGCTTGTTTCACCTGCGGATTTCACAATTACTCTACCTTTTCCAGAGCCTACAAGAAGGCCTTTGGCGTATCGCCGGGGAATACCTCGCTCCTTTAATTCTCTGTGATAGCGCGAATCAAAGCCGGAATCAGCTGCTTCTTGCGGGACACTACCCCTTTTAGCTCCAGCCAATGGGGATTTACCGCACACTGGTATGCTCTGGCCGCTATAACCGGAGCATCATCTCCCTCATATATCAAGGTGGTCGATTCTGTCAGAATATTGGTAAGCATCACAAAAATCATATCGATTTTCTTTTCTCCCATACTCTGAAGAAGGATGTTATGAAGACGCTCTCCCACCTTATCAAGCTCCTGCTGGCTCATGGCACTTACCTGAGCTACACCAAAGTTTACCGTACCGGCCTTAAAGATTTTGAAATCCTGATTTAGGATTTCCTCATCTGTCTTGGATTCAAAGTTGCTTCCCGCCTCAAACATCTTCAGCGCAAGCTCTTCCATATCTACTTCCGCTATCTGAGCCAGGTTCTCTGCCGCTGCTTTATCAATAGACGTACAGGTTGGGGAACGGAACATCAGGGTATCCGATAAAATTGCTGACAACAATAATCCTGCAATCTTTTTCGAAATGGTAAGGCCTTTTTCCTGATACATCTGATAGATAATGGTAGAGGTACAGCCTAAAGGCTGATTTCGGAAGAACACAGGGCTCATAGTCTCCAAACTTCCAAGTCTGTGATGATCAATAATCTCAAGGACCTCTGCCTCATCAATATTAGAAAGGGCCTGAGACTTCTCATTATGATCCACTAAGATAATTCTCTTTTTCTGCGTGCTCATGAGATTTCGTCTGGAAACCATTCCAATATAATCCTGATTTTCATTTAACACCGGAAAATCTCTGTGGCGAATCTTTGACATGGCCTCTCTCACATCTGTAAGGTAGTCATCTTCATCAAAGGAAATAATATCCTCTCTTGTCATAAAGAACTTGATAGGCATGCTCTGGTTAATGAGACGGGCTGTCGTAAAGGTATCATACGGCGTGCTGATGATGACAACCTCTCTTTTCTCAGCCGCTTCGATTACTTCCTGACTCACCTCATGACCGTTTGTCACAATCATACAGCTACAGTTCTCAGAAATTGCAAGCAACTGAGACTCTTCTCTGTCTCCTACGATTACCAGGTCATCGCTCTCTACCGCTTCCTGTAAGACCTCAAGGGAGCCGCTGCCAACCACAACCTTTCCCTTGATGAAATACCCGTGCTCGTTGCCGGTTACTAAGGCTCCCCCCAGGGTTTCTATCATATTCTTATACTGGGTTCTGGCGGTGGATAAAATCGATGTATCGTAGATATCCATGTATGACTTGGCGATATCTCCCGTTACAATCAGGCCTTCCAGCTTATTCTTTGCGTTTACCACAGGAAGTGTCACCACATTGAGAATCTTCATCATCTCCCATGCTTTTTTCATGGAAATATGACTGCTAACCCCCTCGGTTTTGCGAATAGAGATATCACGTATCTGAGTTCCCGCATCTGTCTCAAGCTCCGGTACCTCCATCTCAAAACGTTCCAGCACATAAGAGGTCTCCGGGTTAATGCTTCCTGCTCTCTTTGGGACATAGCGATTACTTCCCTGTTCTTTTTCCTCTAACTGATTTTTATAATCTGCATATGCAATTGCCGCGCAGATAGAATCTGTATCCGGATGCTTGTGTCCTACCACCCATACCGTTTTCTTTGCCATAAAATCTCCTTGCTTGTGATGAATCTTTTCCTATCAAAAAACGGATACATAGGTAAAAAATGCAACTCCCTTGGGAATTGCATCTTTTCTATGTACCCTTCTCTTTACATAAACATTTGAAATACGCCTAAGCTATACAAAATATAGACAATCAATACCAGGAATTCCCCAATTCCTAAACCGGTAAGGAACTTGTTATACCCCTGAAGTCCCTTCACATTCTGCTGTAATACATCCAAATCCTGAAGCTTGTCCAGCTTTTCGTCCTGCTCCTTTAAAAGCTCCTGGATATTGCGATAGCTCTTAACATTCTCACTATGAATCTTCTCGCCGATAGCGTCCTTTAAATCCGCAATCTCATCTGTCACGGTAGCAATAGCTTCCCTAACAGCTTCTATCTCTTCCTGATTGGCTTTTCTTCCGTCCTCGTACTGCTTGGCAAGTGTATCACCAATCTCTTCCAGTTTACGATTTACGCGGTCTGCCATGGCATTAATCTCATTGCCGACGGTTTCTGTAATCTGATCCGCTTTTTCCTGGCGTTCCTTCAAAATGCCCGCAAGCTTCTCAGCCTCATCTTCTCTCTCTGCAACAATCTCCTGCAATTCATTAACCTTTGATTCCTTTGTCATCAATAAGGTATGTAGTTGTTGTGCTTTCTCACGAAATTCATCAATCTGATCCAATAAAAAATCCTTGTTTTCCACTTTTCTTTCCGACCTCTCCCGATAAACATTTTCCTCGCACACCCTTTGGGGCTGTGTAGGTCTACGGTTTTCTTTTGTGAAGTATTTTTTCAACCTGTCTAAAACCCCCGACATACTTCCATCCTCCGTACAGGTACACCTTTACATTTATGAAACGATTTTACCATTTCCCTATTTTTTTGTAAAGGATAAAGAGAAGCCTTTGCTTTAAGGAATCTTTTTGACACAAAAATCCCCATGGCAGAGCCATGGGGATTATGGTTTTACAAATTATTTGTATAACTCAACGAGTCTCTCTAAGTGCTCATAGCGAGCCTTAGCAGCTTCTTCAGACTCCTTGAAGAGTCTCTCAGCACGCTCTGGGAATGGCTTAATAAGACGAGTGTAACGAGCCTCGTTATTAAGGAAATCCTGGTAAGTTCCATCACCGGCTTTTGAAGTAAGGGTGAATGGATTCTTTCCTTCTGCCTTGAGTGCTGGGTTGAATGAGAATAAGTTCCAGTAACCAGCAGCTACTGCCTTCTTCATCTCAACCTGGCAATGGTTCATACCACCCTTAGCGATACCGTGTAACTCACATGGAGCGTATCCGATAATCAGGGATGGTCCGTTGTATGCCTCAGCCTCAGCAATTGCTTTTACAGCCTGTGCTGGGTTTGCTCCAAGAGCAATCTGTGCAACATATACGTATCCGTAGCTCATAGCAATCTCAGAAAGTGATTTCTTTCCAACCTCTTTACCAGCTGCAGCGAACTGACATACCTCACCGATGTTAGAAGCTTTAGAAGCCTGGCCACCGGTATTTGAGTACATCTCTGTATCGAATACCATAACGTTAACGTTCTCGCCGGAAGCAAGTACATGGTCAAGTCCACCGAATCCGATATCGTATGCCCATCCGTCACCACCGAAGATCCATACAGATTTCTTAGCAAGGTAATCTTTCTTGTCAAGAGCTGCTTTTGCATCCGGACATCCAGCTGCTGCTGCCTTCTCTAACTCAACGATAAGAGCTTCTGCTGCAGGTGTGTTTGCCTTGGTATCATTAACGGTCTCTTCGAATTTCTCGAATGCTGCCTTTAACTCTGCAGATGCTTTGTCACTGGTAGCGCAAGCTTTTGCAGATTCAATAGCCATATCACGGATGTATTTCTGTCCTACATACATACCTAAACCGTGCTCAGCATTGTCCTCGAACAATGAGTTAGACCATGCCGGACCTTTCTTGGTGTCCTTGTTTACGGTGTATGGTGATGTAGCAGCTGGGTTACCCCAGATTGAAGAACATCCTGTTGCGTTAGAGATGTACATCTGCTCACCGAAGAGCTGTGTAATCAATCTAGCGTATGAGGTCTCAGCACATCCTGCACAAGAACCTGAGAACTCAAGTAATGGCTGGTTGAACTGTGATCCCTTAGGAGTAAGATCAGATAATCCGCTATCCTTCTTACCAACGTTTGCTACCAAGTAATCAAATACCGGCTGCTCTGCTGCCTGTGATTCCTGTGGAACCATAGCGATGGCTGCAGTAGGACATACAGTGATACACTCACCACATCCCATACAGTCAAGTGGAGATACTGACATTGTGTATTTGAACTCGCCAGCCTTTGGCTTTGTATCAGCAAGTTTGATGTTTGCAGGTGCTGCTTTCACCTCGTCCTCTGAAAGTAAGAATGGACGAATGGTAGCATGTGAACATACAAATGCACAGTTGTTACACTGGATACATTTTGCTGCATCCCACTCAGGAACGTTAACAGCGGTACCACGTTTCTCATATGCAGAAGCACCGGTCTCAAACTGACCATCTGCGATATCTTTGAATGCAGAAACCGGAAGGCTGTCTCCATCCATCTTAGAAATTGGCTCAAGAAGGTCATTTACCATCTTAACAACTTCTGGGCGTCCTGTTCTGGCTGCCTTAGGTGCGTCTGCCTCTGGGTTAGCCCATGATGCAGGAACCTCAACCTTATGTACAGCGTCAACACCAGCGTCGATTGCTTTGTAGTTCATCTCTACAACAGCGTCACCCTTCTTGCTGTATGACTTCTTAGCAGCCTGTTTCATAAACTCAACTGCCTCGTCGATTGGCATAACGTCTGCTAATTTGAAGAATGCAGACTGAAGAATGGTGTTGGTTCTCTTGCCCATTCCGATTTCAATCGCTTTATCAATAGCGTTGATGGTGTAAAGCTGGATGTTGTTGTCAGCGATGTATTTTTTCGCCTCAGCGTTTAAGTGATGTCCTAATTCCTCATCAGACCACTGGCAGTTGATCAGGAATACTCCGCCCGGCTTAACGTCCTGAACCATCTTCATTCCCTGGATAACGTATGCAGGGTTATGGCAAGCTACGAAGTCAGCCTGGTTGATGTAGTATGGACTTCTGATTGGGTTGTCACCAAAACGTAAGTGAGAAATGGTAACACCACCGGTTTTCTTAGAGTCATACTGGAAGTATGCCTGGATGTATTTGTCAGTGTGGTCACCGATGATCTTTGTAGAGTTCTTGTTAGCACCTACAGTACCATCTCCACCAAGTCCCCAGAACTTGCACTCTTTTGTTCCAGGTGCAGAAGTAATTGGAGCTGGTTTTACCTCTGGTAAGCTTAAGAAGGTAACGTCGTCCACGATACCAAGTGTGAAACGGTTCTTTGGAGCATCTTTCTCAAGCTCGGTAAATACAGCGAATACAGATGAAGGAGGAGTATCCTTTGATCCTAAACCGTAACGTCCGCCTACTACTGTAACGTCGTTGATTCCTGCCACGCGAAGAGTAGTAGCAACGTCTAAGTATAATGGCTCACCAAGAGATCCCGGCTCTTTGGTTCTGTCTAATACTGCGATTTTCTTAACGGTCTTTGGAAGAACCTTAAGAAGTGCTTCTGATGACCATGGACGGTAAAGACGTACTTTAACAAGTCCGACTTTCTCTCCTTTTGCAGTTAAGTAATCGATAACTTCTTCTGCTACGTCGTTGATAGAACCCATAGCGATGATTACGCGCTCTGCATCCTCTGCTCCGTAGTAGTTGAATAAGCCGTAGTTGGTACCAAGCTTCTCGTTGATTTTGTTCATGTATTTCTCAACAACAGCTGGAAGTGCATCGTAAACTGAGTTACAAGCCTCTCTGTGCTGGAAGAATACGTCACCGTTCTCGTGTGATCCACGTGATGCCGGGTGGTTTGGATTCAAAGCGTGTGCACGGAACTCAGCAACTGCGTCCATTGGGCACATCTCTTTCAAATCTTCGTAATCCCATTTCTCGATTTTCTGGATCTCGTGTGAAGTACGGAATCCATCGAAGAAGTTGATAAATGGAACTTTTCCTTCAAGAGCAGCTAAGTGAGCTACCGGAGAAAGATCCATAACCTCCTGTGGGTTGGTCTCACATAACATAGCGAAACCTGTCTGACGACAAGCATATACGTCACTGTGATCACCAAAAATATTCAGAGCATGTGAAGATACGGTACGAGCAGATACGTCAAATACGCATGGAAGCTGCTCACCAGCAATCTTGTACATGTTAGGAATCATAAGTAAAAGTCCCTGAGAAGCTGTAAAGGTAGTGGTAAGGGCACCAGCTGCTAATGAGCCGTGTACGGTACCAGCAGCACCTGCTTCTGATTCCATCTCTACTACTTTAACTGTGTTTCCAAAAATGTTTTTCTGTCCTGCAGCAGACCACTGATCAACAGAGTCAGCCATTGGGCTAGAAGGTGTGATAGGATAGATTCCGGCAACTTCGGTGTAGGCATAGGCTACATGAGCGGCAGCGGTGTTTCCATCCATAGACTGTTTTGCTCTAGGCATTTTGATTCCTCCTTAGATTAATATATAGAATGCACCTAGTTAGGTACTTTCGTGTCATACATGGTATATTTTATCATTAAGGCTGATTTATGTAAACCTTTCGGACTGTTTAAAAATGAAAACAATCCCAGCATTTTACTTTTTTATGAAAATCTCTTGAAAATTTATCATTTTAGGATAAAATGAAGGGGATTGTGTAAAATGAGAAAGAAAGGTGTATTCACATGATTAGTGCAAATAATATTACCCTTCGTCTCGGCAAAAAAGCCTTGTTCGAGGACGTAAACATTAAATTTACCGAGGGAAACTGCTATGGTCTCATCGGTGCAAATGGTGCCGGAAAATCGACCTTCCTAAAGATTCTTTCCGGACAATTGGAGCCAACCAGTGGTGACATCGTTATCACACCTGGTCAGCGTTTGTCATTCCTTCAGCAGGACCATTTCAAGTACGATGCATTTACCGTTCTTGATACCGTTATCATGGGAAACAAACGCCTTTACGATATTATGAAAGAAAAGGATGCTATCTATATGAAGGAAGACTTCACAGACGAGGATGGCATCCGTGCCAGTGAACTGGAGGCAGAGTTCGCAGATATGGACGGTTGGAATGCGGAATCTGACGCAGCCACTCTCCTGAACGGGCTTGGAATTGCACCTGAGTTCCACTACAACCTTATGAGTGACATGCCCGGTGCCGACAAGGTAAAAATCCTCCTTGCTCAGGCCCTGTTTGGTAATCCGGACATCCTTCTTTTGGATGAGCCTACCAACCACTTAGACTTGGATGCCATTGCCTGGTTAGAAGAGTTCTTAATCAACTTTGAGAACACCGTTATCGTCGTATCCCACGACCGTTACTTCCTGAATAAGGTATGTACCAATATCGCTGATATGGACTACGGCAAAATTCAGCTTTATGCCGGCAACTACGACTTCTGGTATGAATCAAGCCAGTTGATTGTTCGCCAGATGAAGGAAGCCAACAAGAAAAAGGAAGAAAAGATCAAAGAGCTTCAGGATTTCATTCAGAGATTCTCTGCCAACGCTTCCAAATCAAAGCAGGCTACTTCCCGTAAGCGTGCCCTTGAGAAAATCCAGCTGGATGAGATTCGTCCTTCCAGCCGCAAATATCCTTACATTGACTTCCGTCCATCCCGTGAAATCGGAAATGACGTGCTGTTCGTAGAAGGAATTTCCAAGACCATCGACGGAGTAAAGGTACTTGACAACGTATCCTTCACCGTAAACCATGATGACAAAATCGCTTTTGTTGGTGGCAACGAGCTTGCAAAGACTACCCTGTTTAAGATTCTCGCAGGTGAGCTGGAACCGGATGAAGGAAGCTACAAATGGGGTGTCACCACCAGCCAGTCATACTTTCCTAAGGACAATACCCAGATCTTCGATACGGATGATCTGATTGTAGATTGGCTTACCACCTTCTCTGAAATCAAGGATGCAACCTACGTTCGTGGATTCCTTGGACGTATGCTTTTTGCCGGAGAAGACGGTGTCAAGAAAATGCGTGTTCTTTCCGGAGGAGAAAAGGTTCGTGTCCTTCTTTCCCGCATGATGATTGAGGGTTCAAACGTTCTTATGTTTGACGAGCCTACTGACCACCTGGATATGGAATCCATCACCGCCTTGAACAATGGTATGATGAAGTTCCCTGGAGTCATCCTCTTCTCCTGCCGTGATCATCAGGTCGTACAGACTACCGCAAACCGCATTATCGAGTTCCTTCCGGACGGAAGCTTCATCGATAAAGTCTCTACCTACGATGACTATCTGGAGAGCGATGCCATGGCTCGTAAACGTCAGGTATACAACACCAGTGTTGACGAGGAAGCAGACGACTAAAAATAAAAATATAGAAAACACAACAGGGACGGAGTTCATGAGCATTTCTATGCTGCATAACTTCCGTCCCTGTTTTACTGTAACCCTTCGGTTCTGTTTCCTTCTTACATATATTTGTCCAACTGATGAGAGACATCCAGGACATTGTTCAACTGCTCTTTCGCGCTTTCAGCATGATCGAGATTTTCAATGGTCATATCTGCCGCCTGGGAAGATGAGGCTGTAACCTCTTCTGTGGTAGCAGAAAGATTTGTAATGTTATCTACAATCTGATTATTGGCATCTGACAGCTGATTCAGCATTACATCAATGCTTTCGATTTCCGCAATCAGTTGATTGACATTCTCGTTCATCTCGTTAAAGCTCTCTGAAGCCTTCTCTATCATCTGTTCCTGCTCTGTAGTGGCATTTACGGAATCCTTTACTGCGTTTGCAGCAATCTCCGCGGTATTGGAAAGCTCTGTGGAAATGGCGGAAATGCTTTCTGTCTCTAATCTGGTCTTTTCTGCAAGCTCTCTGATTTCATCTGCAACCACAGCAAAGCCTCGACCTGCCTCACCAGCTCTGGCACTTTCAATAGAAGCATTTAACGCAAGAAGATTGGTCTGGCTGGAGATGGCAAATATCGTATCTGCAATACTCTTAACTGCCTCTGTACGCTCTCTTAATTCACTCATAGCGTTGGCAACAGCAGAGTTTGTGCTGGAAATCACATTGGACTGATTTCGAACCTGTTTCATTATGGAAAGACTCTGATCGTTGAGCTCGCTGGAGCGTTTTGCCACACGCACCATATTCTCAGAGCTTTCGATGGTCTGCTCAATGGAATCCTGAATATTCTTCGTCATGGAGGTCTGCATCTGGATGTTTTCTGCAGTGCTTAAGGTACTATCTGAGATATCCTTCATGGCACCGTTCACCACTTCAGAGGATTCATTTAATTCATTTACGATATTCATGACATTTTCCGTTCCCTTGCGAACCTCATCTGCCACAAGAATCACATCGTCCAAAATTGCTTTTTGTTTTCTCTGCTCCTGCATGGAGTTATGCCGGGTATCGTGGTTAAACTGATTTAATACGCTTGTTGTAAGAAAAATAAGTACCAGAAGCAGATAGACACAGCCCACAGCAAAGCACCAGTCTCCAAGCGCCCTTGGATCTGTGAACTTACCGTTCATTGCACGCATAACTGTTACCACAAGCAGCAACCCGCCATAGCATCCGGAGCCTACGGCGATAAATTTTTTATCAAAGAAAAGAACACAACCAACTAACGGAAATGCCCCAAGGAATAAAACATAGCTTTCATCAAATGCAAAGGTCACAAAAAAGGATACCAGCAAAAGCCCCGGAATCGACACATAACGCAATCGGTTCACCGCAGACTTCTTCTTTCCCACCAGTAAAGGAACAATCGCAGAAATCACGGTTACCACACTGAGCATTACGGAAAAATCTACCGATCTTATCCCTCTTAGGCAGGAAACCCAGATAATCACAAGGATTGCCAGATAATATATCGTATACCCTGATACCAAAAATTTGTTGGCTCTTTTTATCTGTTCGGTTTTGTCCGCATATCTATAATATTTATTGTTCTCTTCCATTTTCGGTTCTCCTTTGTCTGATATGTTACTTAATTTCTATAACAGAACTAATTATAACACATCCCCAGTACTATTGCACTATCTTTTAAAAAAGATGTGTATGGGGATGAAAAGACATCCCACATACACATCTCATTTTTACATAAGTTAATGGAAGCTCTTACAATACTCTACCGAAAACTCAAAGTCCGGGACTCAGGTCCTCTTTCGTTATTTTTGTTTCTTTGTAACGCAATTAGAAACCATCACTGTTCCAATGAATGAGATTCCGATAATAAGGATAAGCGCAAACAACAAAATGTTCGTCTGATCACCGGTTTTTGGTGCTGTCAACGCAGTTGGAAGCTCCTCATTGGTTACAATATATTCTGAACAATGGGTAATCTTGAAGATTGCAACACCGGATTTATATGCCGACTTATCCATAAGTTCAAATCGCTCAGTGTTTGGATTGAAGTAATAGAAGTATACCGTTTGTCCCTCAGTATATCCCTTGTCTGAAAGATTCAGGCTTACCTCAACCTCTCCTGCCAGCTGACCGGAGTAGGTAAAGTCAACTGTCGTGTACTTTAACGTTTCCGGAACAGATGCATTGGTCATTGCCTTTGACACATCCTCAAGTGTTGCTCCAATCTTAGCATCTGCATAGAAATCCTTCATCTCTCCGGTAATTTTCTTAAAGTTCCACACCACTTTTCCATCAGAAGCCACCAGCTCAACGCTGGTACCTACCTCCTTTGCTTTTGCAAAGACTTCGCTTTTAATTGTTTTTCCGGCAGGAACAACAACCTTTACCACATCACCTGCTTTGCATTCTGCAATGGCATTTGTCATACTGCTCTCATCGTAGGTCACCACCTTTTTGCCTGCTTCATCAGTGGTAACCAAAGGCTTGGTCTCCGGCTTCGTCTCCGGCTTGGTCTCTGGCTTCGTCTCCGGCTTGGTCTCTTCTACCGTTACTGTTTTCTTGGCAAAAGCTCCACCTTCATAGTCCGCTGCCTTTACAAGATATTTGCCATATTCAACCTCAAACTCTACCGAAAATTTCTTCTCGTTGTCCACTGCCACGGATTGCATTTGAAGCAGATTTTCTTCCGCTTCATCGTATAGTAAAACCGATACTGAAAGGACGCCTCTATCTGCTACACCTTTTACGGTAATGGTTTTTTCGGCAACGGTCGCGTCAATAGAAGCAATTGTTCCTGCTTCAACTCTCATACCTGGCACAAGGAGAACAAAAGCCAATGCAAGAACAGGTAGTATTTGTCTAAAAAATCGTTTCATGCCTTTTTCCTCCTCTAGTAAATCATCTCACGTTTCTCAGGATCATAGTAGACTCCATCTCCTGAGCCGATATAACTTCCACTGTAGGTTTCTCCGGTAAGGGCGCCTGCTTTCACAACATTGAAGGCCACCCCAACCACATCCTCGGAGATTTCCACCTCATAGTTGGAATACTTAAGACCCTTGCCACCCCCGAACATATAGGTTCCAGGAGCTACCGGAGTTCCCTGATTATCTACTTTTATTTCTGAAACACCGGCCTTCTTCATGACGGATGTATCATCCGAATAGAAGATGGTTGCGTATACCTCATACTTCTCATAGCTTTCCCCTTCCGGGTAGTATATTTTTGCTATAGCCTTTGGTGTCTCTGTCATATTCGGTCCAAAGTTATCCCTAACCTGAATTGCCGTTCTGATAATCTTAAGATAACATTCTCCGGAAGCCGTTGTAAGCTTTAATACAACACGATCAAAGAAGTTGGAGTGGAAGGTAACATCATAGCCTCCACCTGCTTCTGTAATGGTAACTGCACCATTTGGAACCTCCAATGCCTGAACATTTGTAATGGCAGCTCCAATGCCCTCATGTCCGGAAAAATGGATTTTCTCATTTAGCACAAACATTTCAAATACGGCAGGAGCCTCCTGGGTTGTGCCCGAAACGTCAATTGTACTTGAATAAACGGAAGGATCCCAATAATTCGGAAGATAGTCATAATGCTCAGGGACAACATCAAAATCTACTCCTACAAACCCTGCGGAATAGATGGTTGCATGGAATCCTCCGTCACCGTTTGTACAAATGGTGCTGTTTCCATTTTCTGCCCCCAGTGGATTAATCGCATATGTTCTCTTCAGGCTTTCATCTTCCCTATTTTCAAGAGCCTGCTGTAGGGAGCTAAAGGAAGAATAATTCCCCAAAATAGCTGTGGCCGAATCCCACATCCAATAGTAGTCAGCTCCAATATCAGCTATGCGAAGAGGCTCCTGTGTGGTATCATCCTTTACATCCTCTTCCTTGATGTAGTTCACGTACTCAACGCCCCCTGTAATAGGGACAAGCCCCGTCACTTTATGACAGCAAAGCTTATCATCGGCACCCTTCCATACGAAGTAAACAGTTCTGGTGAACGGATTGCCTCCTCCCTGGTTGCCACCTCCCTGGTTGCCACCTTTTTCACG
>JALEPP010000091.1 GCA_022767075.1 Agathobacter sp.
GGAGCAAAACACTGAATCAATTATTTCATAAGCTGGAAGGCACACCTGTGTACCAATCAATGAGTCCGGAGAAAAAAGAATTTCTAAGAGGTGTATTTGATATTCCTCTGCCAACGGGCAGGCAGGGAGCCATGACATTTCTAATGTCCTTTGCCAAACAATCCAAACAGCAAAATATCTCTTTTTCTCAAGAAGAAGTATTGGAAATCTTTACACTGCTATCACAAAACGCAACCCCGGAGGAAGCAAGAAAATATCAAAAAATACGCAATCTCCTATTTCATGGAATGTAAATCGATAGACAATACTTTATCCAAAGGACAGCTGCTTCGCCCTTTTCCGTCCGTTCCAAGATAATACTTTTCGCCTGCGGATTCAAACAAGACATAGAGACGATCCTCTACAATATCGATTTCTTCTGAGTTAGGAGGCATCTCAATGTTGAGGGAAGGGCGATCCGGTTTGTTGGACATGACAATGGCAGAATCATAAACCTTAAGATAAGAGGATTTCGTCCTACCGTAGGACGTGCTCAGATACACCCTGCCATCCTGATCAAAGGCAATTCCCTGAACCTGTGGCGGAATTGCGTATGAGCTTAACGCATGGAGCTTATTCTCCGATTCGTTATAGTAATAGGCAACAACCTGGGAATTTAAAAGCAGGTTATGGGTTGCAATCCACAGTCTGCCTCCGTAATAGGTAATGCAGCTGGGAGTATTGGATACCGAAAAAGCATCCACAACCCCGGTACAGTCCACCACATCTCCCGTGTTGCTCTCTGCCATAAGCTTTATAAAGTCATAGGACAACCTCTCAATGGTCTTATTATTGGAATTACAAACCCATACATTCTCACCGTCAAAAGCAATGCCGCCCAGATGGCTTTTGGCATCCATTCCCAGGGTAACCAAAAGCTTTCCTGTCTGCTTATTAAACACAAGAAGCTCCCCCATACAGGTATCTTCCTCGGAGTAAGAGGTTATGAGATAATAATCATCCGTTATGAAAATCCCCTGTGGGACCTGGGACTGACTATAAATAAACTGATTCAGCCACTCATCATTTTGGGTGGAAGGCATACCGGGAATCTTCACCTCGTCCACAAAATCATATTGCAAATCCTTCAGACGTCTGGTATTCTTCTCCGGTTCCATAGACGCCATATAAGAATAATTTTCTACATTAAATACATTATCAATATCATCATTCCATTTTGCATAAAGCATAATCACATCCGTATAACCAGACTGAAAGCGGTCTGCCCGTACGGTAAAATCCGGATCCAAATACCATCCCTCAAATTCATATCCATAACGATAAGGTGCGTGTAATTGCTTCAACTGGCTCCATTCCGTGATGATTTCCGGATTCAGCCAGTGATTTCTCCCTCCTCGAAGGGAATAGATCACATAGGTTCCCTCCCTATTCATAGCAAAAGTATCCGTAGAGGCATATGCCTCTACGGATCTGATATTGACACTAATAAGAAGTATCATCCCTATGAAACTGAAAAAATGAATCAACTGAATAAAACGACTTCTACTACTCATCAATTTTTGTAATCTTTTCTGCTCTCTCTGCAATTTGTTTTTGTGCCACATCATCCGGAGCCTGCTCATAGCGAGCAAATTCATAAGAGTATCGTCCGGTACCACTGGTAATCGAACGAAGCTTGGTATGATAACCGTACAACTCCAAATAAGGAATATCCGCGGTGATCTCAGTGACACCGGCAGTTACCGGGTTCATTCCAAGGACACGACCTCTTCTCTTATTCAAATCTCCCATCACATCACCGGTATAGGAATCCTCAACCGTGATGGTAATGGTAGCGATTGGCTCAAGCAATACCGGTTTGGCTTCCATAAAGCCTTTTCTAAACGCCTGCATAGAGGCAACCTTAAATGCCATCTCCGAAGAGTCCACCGGATGGTACGATCCATCATAGAGAACCGCCTTCACACCGGTAACCGGATATGCCGCCAAAGGTCCTTTGGTAACGGATTCCGCGATACCCTTCTCAACAGCCGGGAAGAAGTTCTTAGGAACAGCGCCACCTACAACGGTCTGCTCAAATACATAGGCGTTCTCAATATCCCCGGAAGGTTCAAAGGTCATCTTTACATGTCCGTACTGTCCATGACCACCTGACTGCTTTTTGTATTTGTATTCCACATCCGATTTCTTTAAGATGGTCTCTCGGAAGGCAACCTTTGGTTTCATTAAATCGATGCCAACCTTGTATTTCTCCATCAGCATAGATTTCACAACATCCAGGTGCTGCTCACTGATACCATAAAGCAGGGTCTGGGAATTCTCTTTGTCATTCACATGGTTTAAGGTCAAATCCTCAGTCAAAAGCTTCTGTAAAGCCTGAGAAATCTTATCTTCATCCCCTTTGTTGACTGCTTTATATCTCAAATCCACATATGGCTTTGAGAAGCTGGTGCGAATATAAGCAATTGGGCGATTCTTGGTAGATAAGGTATCTGTGGTAAAGGTCTTCTGCAATTTGGCAAAGGCACCAATATCACCCGCATGAAGTTCCGGAACTTCCTCCACCTTATTGCCTCTGATAACATAGATATGCCCAATTTTCTCTTCTGTATCCTGATGATAGTTAAATAAGGTATCCTCTGTCTTAATGACACCGGAATTCACTTTTACCAAAGAATACTTTCCGATAAACGGATCCACAATGGTCTTGAATACATAGACGGATTTGGCTTTTGAGAAATCATAGTTCGCCTGGAACACTTCATTGGTCTTGGTATCAATACCATTGCATTCTCTCTTGTCCGGACTTGGGAAATACTTCACGATGTCGGTCATTAAGGTATACATACCTCTCGCCATCACATTGGAGCCCATAAG
>JALEPP010000173.1 GCA_022767075.1 Agathobacter sp.
CATGATGCCAAGTGCCATATCTCAGATCCTGGAGCAATTGGTCAATGCGGTTGTATCTGTCTGGGCATCGTATGTTCTGTTTTCATACGGAGCAAAAATCGGAACGGTTCTTGGTGACAAGGATAACTATGCGGCCGCTTATGGTGCCGCCGGCGGAACCTTGGGAACAAGCATGGGAGCAATTTTCGCTTTATTGTTTCTGTTTTTTATTCTTTCCATCTACTTAAAGGTATTTAAGAAGCAGATGAATAAAGAGGGCAATACCAAAGTAGAGTCGTTTGGATATGTGATGCATATCTTACTGATTACCATTATCCCGGTTCTCTTGAGTACTACCATTTACAATATTTCAGATTTCCTGGATCACATGTTATATACCAACATTGCAAAGCTTCAGGGGATGGGAACCTATGAGTTTGGAATTAACTGGGGCGTATACTCCGGTAAATACCGTCTGTTGATTAATGTTCCCATTGCTATTTCCTCTGCTCTTGCCGCTTCCAGCGTGCCGGCACTGACCAATTCCTTCCAGAAGGGGGATTTGAACCAGGTCCGCAGTCAGATTGATTCTGCGTTACGATTTGTTATGATTATTGCCTTTCCTTGTACGGTGGGCTTAGCTGTTCTTGGAAAGCCTATTCTTTTGATGCTGTTTCCGAGCACAACGTCTACCGCTGATTTAGGTGCATTTATGATGGCCACCGGAGCAATTGCGGTGATTTTTTATTCCATCTCCACCTTGACCAATGGTATGCTTCAGGGAATTGACCGTATGCAGGCTCCGGTAAAAAATGCCGCTATTTCCTTGGTGCTTCATGTGATTATTCTCATTGTGCTTATGATGGTATTTCATTTAGATATTCATGCAGTGGTCATTGCCAATGCGTTGTTTTCTCTCTTTGTTTGTATTCTCAATGGAATTGATCTATATCGCTTTGTAGATTACAAGCAGGAGATTGTTCGCACCTTCCTGGTGCCGGGACTGTGTTCCTTGATCATGGGTGTTTTGACGTTTACAAGCTATCAGCTATTGTTAATGGTTACGGATCAACGGATTGTTTCTCTTGCTGTAAGTTTTCTTTTGGCA
>JALEPP010000143.1 GCA_022767075.1 Agathobacter sp.
CACTTTTATCAATTTCATCTCTAATCAACCAAGTCTTCCCTATCTGTCTTGCACCTGTAACTAAAAGCGCTTTATTCGAAGTTTCTAACCATTCTTTTACTGCGATTGAATCTTTTCTAAACACAAGACTTCACCTCCAAACACATCATACATCATTTTGCCCCGTTTTTGCAATTATTTTTAATATATTTTGCCCCGTTTTTCAAGTTTTAATTCAAGAATTTTGCCCCGTTTTTTTATAAAACAAGTCAAAAACTCCTTTACCATCTCCATCGCCATCTTATCATTCTTCCTTGCGAAACCATGTGCTCCATTTTCAATGAGCTCCAACCGGACCTCTCGGTTCGAATTCTCCTCTAAGTAAGCTTCCTTTGCTCGTTTTGCATAGTCCACATTTACAATTTTATCCGCTGTTCCATGGACGATAAGCACATTCCCTTGATACTTTTTTATCTCCTCAAATGGGTTCATATCCATCACCGCCAAAGGATAGCACTTTCCCAATTTCATAGGGCCGCAGTTAATAACTTCCGGAGGATTCTTCGGGTCAAACCGTGCGAACATCATACTTCCAGCCCGGGCATCATCCGGAATACAAAGTGCCGGATAAAACAGAATCAGCTTCTGAATGTTTTCTTGTCCCTTTGCTGCCTCAAGAGCCGATACGAAACCGCCCTGACTACAGCCCATAAGTACAATCTGCTCCGAATTGGTATAGGAGCGTTCTTTGGCATAAGAAATCACTGCTTCCAAATCCTTCACTTCTGTCAGTACGGACATATCCACAGTCTTACCGGAACTTTTGGATTTCACAGCGCTTCCGCCATTAAAATCAAAGCAGTAGGAAGCGTATCCCATACTTGCAAGAAGCTTGGCATAGTGACGGACCGATTTTTGATTTGCCATAAATCCGTGACTTACAATAGCAATTGGAAGGTTGTCTCCTTCCGGACGGTACTCCGTCCCTCCAATGGTTAAGCCTTCTCGACTGCAATGAAACTCATTTTTCAACATATTAGAAATAATCTTCCACTTTTTTCCCATTTTCCTTCAAATCTCCCGATATATTCATATAGATATTTACAATTTATTGTAACATATATTTTTTCTTGAATGTGTAGCTGAAACGCAACCATCTACCGAAAGTTGCGGTATCTAAATAGTTCCAGAGGGTGCAAAAAGACAAGAGCTGACTGCCCTTGTCTTTTTCACTTATAGTGGCTTATAGTGCCCTTTTATTTTTCTCTAATCTCAGCATGCCATTCCTGGAGAGATTTGATATCGTCATCTCCGTGTTTGATTACATACCTAATTCCTGAAGCAGCCGCCTTTGCACCAGTCATAGTAGTGATGTAAGCAATATGATTCTTGATGGCATTCTTTCTTAAGTAACTGTCATCATGGATACTTTCCTTACCGCTTGGTGTATTGATGATTAAGTCAATATCTCCGTTTGTCATCATATCCACAATGTTTGGTCTTCCCTCATAGATCTTATTAACCTTCTCTGCCGGGATACCTGCTTCCGTAATCTTCTCATAGGTGGTTCCTGTGGCAATAATCTTGAATCCTGCCTCATGAAGAAGCCTAGCCACCTCCGGTGCTTCCGGTTTGTCTTTCTTGTTTACAGAGATAAGTGCTGTTCCTCCAAGTGGAAGCTCTGCTTTTGCGGCTTCCTGAGCCTTAAAAAATGCTTCTCCATTTGTTGTGGAAAGACCAAGTACCTCTCCAGTAGATCTCATCTCAGGTCCAAGGATCGGGTCTACCTCTGGGAACATATTGAACGGGAATACCGCTTCCTTTACGCCGTAGTATGGAATTTCTCTTTCCTTGATATCCTTAACCGGGGATGGTCTTCCTGTAAGCTCAGCAGTCACAATATCCACTGCAAGTGGCACCATTCCAATTCCACATACCTTTGATACAAGTGGCACCGTACGGGATGCTCTTGGGTTTGCTTCAATTACAAACACTTTTCCATTTTCGATGGCGTACTGCATATTCATAAGACCCACTACATGCATCTCTTCTGCAATTCTTCTTGTGTACTCTTTAATTGTCTTAAGATTCTCTTCTGAAATATGCTTGGAAGGAAGAATACAAGCAGAGTCTCCTGAGTGGATACCTGCTAGTTCGATATGCTCCATGACAGCAGGAACATAAGCAGTAGTTCCATCACAAATTGCATCTGCTTCACACTCCATAGCCTGATTCAAGAATCGATCAATCAGGATTGGGCGGTCTGGTGTAACACCGATAGCAGCTGCCATGTATCCTTCTAAGCTCTCATCATCGTATACCACTTCCATTCCACGTCCTCCAAGAACGAAGGAAGGACGAACCATTACCGGATATCCAATGCTATGAGCCACCTCTAAGGCTTCCTCAACGGTAGTAGCCATTCCTGCTTCCGGCATTGGAATCTCAAGCTTATCCATCATAGCTCGGAAAAGATCACGGTCTTCTGCAAGAGCAATCACCTCCGGAGTGGTTCCAAGAATCTTAACTCCGTTTGCTTTCAGGCTCTCGGCCAGGTTCAATGGAGTCTGTCCTCCAAACTGAGCAATGACACCAACCGGATTTTCCTTCTTGTAGATGCTAAGTACATCCTCAAGAGTCAGTGGCTCAAAGTATAACTTATCAGAGGTATCATAGTCAGTTGATACGGTCTCTGGGTTACAGTTTACGATAATGGTTTCAAAACCAAGCTTCTTTAGGGACTGTGCAGCGTGTACGCAGCAGTAGTCAAATTCGATACCCTGTCCAATTCTGTTTGGACCACCACCGAGGATCATGACCTTTGGTTTATCTGTATTGACCACATCGTTATCCTCGGCATTGTAGGTTGAGTAGTAGTATGAGCTGTCCGGGGTGCCAGATACATGTACATTATCCCAGCACTCTGTGACTCCTAGGGCTTCTCTTTTATTTCTGATCTCATCCTCAGATACCTCGAGAATCTGTGCCAGGTATTTATCCGAGAATCCATCCTTTTTCGCCTGAATAAGAGCCTCATCAGAAGGTACTGCTCCCTTGTTCAAAAGAAGAGCTTCCTCCTCTTCCACAAGCTCCTTCATCTGCTCGATAAAGTATCTCTTAACCTTGGTAATCTCAAAGATTTCATCTACCGTGGCACCCTTTCGAAGTGCCTCATACATCTGGAAATGTCTCTCGCTGGAAGGAGTAATTAAAGCCTTTAACAGCTGCTCCTTGGTCATCTCATGGAAATTTTTCACAAAGCCCAGACCAAAGCGATCCTTCTCCAGAGAACGGATTGCTTTCTGGAACGCTTCCTTGTAGTTCTTTCCGATACTCATTACCTCACCTACGGCTCTCATCTGAGTACCAAGGTGATCTTCTACGCCTTTGAATTTCTCAAATGCCCAGCGGGCGAATTTTACTACTACGTAGTCTCCGTCCGGAACGTATTTGTCAAGGGTTCCGTATTTGCCGCATGGCATCTCTGCCAGAGTAAGTCCCGTTGCAAGCTTTGCAGATACTAATGCAATCGGGAATCCTGTAGCCTTGGAAGCAAGCGCTGATGAACGGGAGGTTCGTGGATTGATCTCAATTACAACCACACGATCGGATACCGGATCATGAGCAAACTGTACATTGGTTCCACCAATGACACCGATATGCTCAACAATTTTATATGCCTGCTCCTGAAGCTTTTTCGCAAGTTCATCTGAAATGGTAAGGAATGGTGCTGTACAGAAGGAGTCTCCTGTATGCATTCCAACAGGGTCCACATTCTCGATGAAGCAGACAGTGATCATGTTGTTATCCTTATCACGGACAACCTCAACCTCTAATTCCTCCCAACCAAGAATGGACTCCTCTACTAATACCTGTCCAATTAAGCTTGCCTGAAGACCTCTTGCACAGACGGTCTTTAGCTCTTCCTTGTTGTAAACCAGTCCGCCGCCGGCTCCTCCCATGGTGTATGCCGGACGAAGTACTACCGGATATCCAAGGTCATCGGCAATTTTTAATGCTTCCTCTACCGAGTAGGCAACCTCGCTTCGTGCCATCTCCACACCAAGCTTGTTCATGGTCTCCTTGAATTCAATACGGTCCTCACCACGCTCGATGGCATCCACCTGGACACCAATTACTTCTACATGATACTTGTCAAGGACCCCCTCTTTATATAACTCTGAACAGAGATTTAATCCGGACTGTCCTCCCAGGTTAGGAAGTAATGCGTCTGGACGCTCCTTTGCGATAATCTGTTCCAAACGCTTAACGTTTAGTGGCTCAATATACGT
>JALEPP010000168.1 GCA_022767075.1 Agathobacter sp.
CGGACAGGCCGGAGCAATCCGTCACGGAATCGCTCGTGCATTACTTCAGGTAGATGCTGAGTACAGACCAGTATTAAAAGCTAACGGATTCTTAACACGTGATCCACGTATGAAAGAGCGTAAGAAATACGGTCTCAAAGCTGCTCGTAGAGCACCACAGTTCTCAAAACGTTAATATTTATTTACGCAAAGCAAAGGCGCTTTGGACCAAGGGTCCAAAGTGTCTTTTTTCGTGGCGGATGTAAGCTGCCCGATAAGAGAAGGGAGAGTCGAATGAGTAGTCTTCATGAAGAATGCGGAGTGTTTGGAATCTGGAGCGATGAAAACAGGGATGTTGCGCCGGATATTTACTACGGTCTGATGGCATTGCAGCATAGGGGACAAGAGTCAGCCGGTATTGTTGTATGTGATACCAAGGGACCCCTTGGCAATGTGTGCATCCATAAGGGGATGGGACTTGTAAGCGAAATCTTTGACAAGAATGTGATGGCAGGTCTGAGAGGAAATATTGGAATTGGTCACGTGCGCTATTCCACAACCGGTGGAAGCATGATTGAAAATGCACAGCCGGTATTCTTGAATTACCTGAAGGGCACCCTTGCCCTTGCACACAATGGCAACATTACCAACGCAGATGAGATTCGAAAAGAGCTCATTGAACAGGGCGCCACTTTTCATGGGACCACAGACTCAGAAGTAATCGCATACAAAATTGCCATGGAACGGATGAATGCGGGATCGATTGAGGAGGCCGCCATTAAGGTGTCAAAGACTCTGAAGGGAGGCTATGCACTTTTGATGGTCAGTCCGCAAAAGCTGATTGGCGTCAGAGACCCATTGGGACTTAAGCCCCTTTGTCTTGGCAAAAGAGATGGTGCTTATATTCTGGCATCGGAGAGTGCCGCCATTGTGTCGGCAGATGGGGAGTATATCCGTGACATTGAACCGGGTGAGATGGTGACCATAACGGAAAAGGGTGTGGTGTCGGATTTCTCTTTGAAACAGGAGAAGCATGCTCACTGTATCTTTGAATATATCTATTTTGCAAGAGAAGATTCTGTCATGGACGGAATCAGTGTCCATGATGCAAGACTAAAGGGTGGAGCAGCACTGGCAAAGCGCTTCCCGGTAGAGGCAGACGTGGTGACCGGAGTGCCGGATTCCGGAATTGCGGCGGCAGTAGGTTACGCAGAGGAGTCTAAGATTCCGTTTAAGCTGGCTTTTCACAAAAACAGCTACATTGGAAGGACCTTTATCAAGCCTACCCAGAAGGAACGTCAATCTGCGGTACACATGAAGCTCAGCCTCATTGAGGATGTGGTAAAGGATAAGAGGGTTGTGTTGATTGACGACTCCATTGTCCGGGGAACCACCATCTCAAGCCTGATTAATACCATGAGAAAGGCTGGGGCAAAGGAGGTACACGTGCGCATCAGTTCACCGCCATTTTTGTATCCTTGCTACTATGGAACGGATGTTCCGGATAACAGTGAACTCATTGCCAACAAACTGTCCAAGGATGAAATCTGCAGATTTATTGGTGCAGATTCCTTAGAATACATGGAGGTGCAGGACCTGGACAAGATGGTGGGAAATCTGCCACTTTGTAAGGCTTGCTTTGATAACAAGTATCCGGTATAAAAATTTTTTTAAAAAATGTGTTGACATTGAAAAAGAGAACGTATATATTACAAACCATAAAAAGCAAAGGCGCTTTGGACGAAGAGTCCAAGGCGCCTTTTTCTTTTGGAATCGGACGCGATCCCTAAAAACAAAAAAGAAGGAGAAAAAGATTATGAGCAAATTGATCCCAGAATTGTACGGAAGCTTAGTGTTCAACGACACAGTGATGCGTGACAAGCTTCCAAAAGACATTTACAAAGCATTAAGGAAAACAATTGATAATCATACACATTTGGAGCTTGATGTAGCAAACGCAGTTGCCACAGCAATGAAAGAGTGGGCAGTAGAGCTTGGTGCCACACATTTTACTCACTGGTTCCAGCCAATGACAGGGGTTACGGCAGAGAAACATGACAGCTTCATTTCTCCGGTAGAAGGCGGAAAGGTAATCATGGAGTTCTCCGGAAAAGAGTTAGTAAAGGGTGAGCCTGATGCATCCTCTTTCCCATCAGGAGGACTTAGAGCTACCTTTGAAGCAAGAGGATATACAGCGTGGGATCCTACTTCTCCTGCATTTATCAAGGATGGAACCCTTTGCATTCCAACAGCGTTCTGTTCATACACCGGGGAGGCGCTGGATAAGAAGACCCCGCTTCTTCGCTCTATGGAGGCGCTGAACAAAGAAGCTGTTAAGATTTTACATATCCTTGGAGAGACAGACGTAACAAGCGTATCTACCACCGTAGGACCGGAGCAGGAGTACTTCCTCATTGACAAGGAAGACTTTAAAAAGAGAAAGGATTTGATTTTCACCGGACGTACCCTTCTTGGTGCGATGCCTCCAAAAGGACAGGAGATGGAGGATCATTACTTCGGAATCCTTAAGCCAAGAGTTGCTGCTTACATGCACGATTTGGATGAGGAGCTTTGGAAACTGGGAATCCCGGCTAAGACCAAGCACAACGAGGTGGCTCCTTGCCAGCATGAGCTTGCACCGGTGTTTGACACTACCAACGTGGCAGTGGATCACAACCAGATTACCATGGAGATTATGAAGAAGGTGGCAGATAAGCATGGTTATGTATGTCTCCTTCATGAGAAGCCATTTGCAGGAATCAATGGTTCCGGAAAACACAATAACTGGTCTGTAAGCACAAACACCGGAGTGAACCTTCTTGATCCTGGTAAGAAGCCTGCAGAGAACAAGAGATTCTTGTTATTCCTTGCAGCGGTAATCAAAGCTGTTGACGAGTATGCAGATCTTATGAGAGTGTCAGTTGCCAGTGCAGGTAACGACCACAGACTTGGAGCCAATGAGGCACCACCGGCGATTATTTCCATCTTCCTTGGAGATGAGCTTACCGCAGTGCTGGATTCTATCATCAATGGATCTTCCTTTGATTCCACAAAGGAAATGATGTCCATTGGAGCAACCGTGCTTCCACATTTTGTAAAGGATACCACAGATCGAAACAGAACCTCTCCATTTGCCTTTACAGGTAACAAATTTGAGTTCCGTTCTCTCGGTTCTTCTGCATCTGTTTCTACACCAAATATTGTACTGAACACTGCAGTGGCAGAGGCGTTGAGTCAGTTCTCCGCAAAACTTGAGGGTGTTGCACCTGAGAAGCTGGATGAGGCTGTGATGACTTTGGTTCGTGAGACTATCGTTGCTCATAAGAGAGTCATTTTCAATGGCAACGGATATGCTGCAGAGTGGGTGGAAGAGGCAAAGGCAAGAGGCCTTTACAATCTGAAATCTACACCGGAGGCTTTGCCGGCATTTAAGGCACCAAAGAATATGGAGCTCTTCATCAAACACGGAGTATTCTCTGAAGCAGAGATTACCTCCAGAACAGAAATCCTGTTTGAGAACTATGTGAAAACCTTACATATTGAGACTCTTACTCTTCAGGATATGGTTCGTAAAGAGTTCCTGCCATCCGTTATGAGATATGCGGATTCGGTATGTGAATCCATTTCAGCTAAGAGGGCAATCAGCACAAGCTTGCCAACCGGTGCAACCGAGAAGCTTTTGGAGAAATTGTCAGCTTACTATGAGGAAATCTCAGAGGGCGTTGATAAGCTGGATGAGGATACCCAAAAGGCAGAAGCCATTGAGACCATTGAAGAACAGGCTATGTACTACCACGATGTGGTAATGGCAGATATGGATGCTCTTAGAAGTGTGGCAGACAAGGCAGAGGAATTAATCCCTGATGATGTTCTCCCATATCCAACCTACGAGCAGATGTTATTTTACGTATAATAGGTAATACGCAAGGGCGCGTTCGCTGAGTACTATCTCAGCCGACGCGCTTTTGTATTAAAACCAAAAACCGCAAAGGTTTATTGGTGATAAAAAGGAGGAAATGTTATGACGGAAGAAATTATGGAATTTGTGAACGGGCAAGTCTTTGGTGTCTGGTTTTTAATCGGCGCCGCATTGGTATTCTGGATGCAGGCAGGCTTTGCAATGGTAGAGGCAGGCTTTACCAGAGCAAAAAATACAGGAAACATCATTATGAAGAACCTGATGGATTTTTGTATTGGAACCTGTACCTTCATCTTAATCGGTTTTAGTCTACTCTTAGGTGAGGATATGATTGGTTTAATCGGTAAACCGGGATTTGATATCTTTACCGCATACGGAAGCTTTGACTGGTCAAACTTTATCTTTAACTTAGTGTTCTGCGCTACCACAGCAACCATCGTATCCGGTGCAATGGCAGAGAGAACCAAATTCCTTTCTTACTGCATTTACTCTGCAGTAATTTCAGGATTGATTTATCCGCTTGAGGCACACTGGATCTGGGGCGGTGGCTGGCTTGCACAGATGGGCTTCCACGATTTTGCAGGATCTTGTGCGATTCATATGGTAGGTGGTATTTCCGCATTAATCGGTGCGAAATTCCTTGGAGCACGAATCGGCAAATTTGTAAAGAATGAAAAAGGTGAGATTACAAAAGTAAACGCATTCCCTGGACATAACCTTCCAATGGGTGCCCTTGGTGTATTCATCCTCTGGCTTGGCTGGTATGGATTCAACGGAGCAGCTTGTACTTCCTTAGAACAGCTTGGATCTGTATTTGTAACAACCACCATTGCTCCTGCTGTTGCTACAGTAGTAACCATGACATTTACCTGGATCAAATACGGAAAACCGGATGTATCAATGTCCTTAAACGCTTCCCTTGCAGGTCTTGTAGCAATCACAGCACCTTGTGATGTAACAGACGCACTTGGAGCAATCGTAATTGGTGCAGTTGCAGGACTTTTGGTATGCTTTGGAGTATGGTTCTTAGATTACAAGCTTCGCGTTGATGATCCAGTAGGAGCAGTTGCAGTTCACTGCTTAAACGGTATCTGGGGTACCCTTGCAGTTGGTCTCTTTGCAACACCAAGTGCTCCTGGAAATGATGAGCTTGTAGGACTTTTCTATGGCGGAGGCTTTAGACTTCTTGGAGTACAGTTCCTGGGATTTGTAGCAGTAGCTGCATGGACCACTGTTACCATGATTATTGTATTTGCATTGATTAGAGCAACGGTAGGACTTCGTGTATCAGAGGAAGAGGAGATTACAGGTCTTGATGCAGTAGAGCATGGTCTTCCATCTGCATATGCAGGCTTCTCAATTATGGATATCTCTAACACCATGACAATGGATGTAAACGAAAACACAGATCTTGGAGAGAGTGAGTACAGCAAGGCATCTGAGGCTAAGGTTGATGCAGCAGTAAACGTAGTGGATGCAACCACCATGATGCCGGCAACCGGAATCAGCAAGGTTGTCATTATCGCAAAACTTTC
This sequence comes from Agathobacter sp., assembly GCA_022767075.1. Classification (GTDB taxonomy): domain Bacteria; phylum Bacillota; class Clostridia; order Lachnospirales; family Lachnospiraceae; genus Roseburia. Next base: position 5,434 of record JALEPP010000168.1, read on the forward strand.
AAGATACGATGCACTGAAGAAGGAATTAAACAAACTCGGTGTAACCGGTATGACTGTAACTCAGGTTATGGGATGTGGAATTCAAAAGGGTGCAGGAGAGAAATATCGTGGAGTTGAGATGGATGCAACTCTCTTACCTAAGATTAAAGTAGAAGTAGTGGTAAGCAAGATTCCGGTAGAATCGGTAATCCAGGTTGCTAAGAGAGCACTTTACACCGGACATATCGGTGACGGAAAGATTTTCGTATACCCGGTAGAGAAGGTCGTAAAAATCAGAACCGGTGAAGAGAACTACGACGCACTTCAGGACGTCGAGTAGTCTTCCATATAAATAATCTTTTTTGAATTCGAAACAGGCAGAGGAAATCCTCTGTCTGTTTCACGTTATAGAAGCGATAAACATTTATTATAGTGAAATTTGTAAGATAAGGTTGACAGGATAACCAACAAAGTTTAAGATATACCAAACGGCAAAGAGGTCGGAATCACGACCTCTTTGTCTTTTTTTGTGTTTATACGACGAAAAAAAGAAAAAGGAGGTAGCCTAATGTGTTCAATTATGGGATATATGGGCAGTAGTCTTTCAGAAGACAGATTGAAAGAATGTTTTGATAAGACCATCTCCAGAGGACCTGACATGCAGCGTATTCTTCCAATTCCGGGGGGCATCCTTGGATTCGAAAGATTGGCAATTATGGGACTTGATGAGAGTGGTATGCAACCATTCTCAAATAATGACGATTATGTGATATGTAACGGGGAGATATACGGATTTCGAGACATAAAACGGGAGCTGGAAAAAGAGGGATATTCCTTTGTATCTGATTCCGATTGTGAAATCCTTCTTCCTCTCTATGAGAAGTATGGCGTGGATATGTTTGCAATGCTGGATGCAGAGTACGCCTGTGTCATATACGATCATAAAAAAAACAGTCTGATTGCAGCAAGGGACCCCATTGGAATTCGACCGTTATTTTACGGATATCCGGCTGAGGGAGAGATCGTTTTTGCATCGGAAGCAAAGAATCTGGTTGGAATTGTGCCAGAAGTATTTCCTTTTCCACCGGGACATTATTACGTGGATGGAAAATTCTATCAATATCGAGACATGACCAAAGTGGATGAAGTGGTTTCGGATGAACTTGAAGTGATTTGCAAAAACATCCATGATAAGCTGGTGGCAGGAATTGAGAAACGATTGGATGCAGATGCACCTGTTGGTTTTCTGTTATCCGGTGGTTTGGACAGCTCTCTGGTGTGTGCGGTAGCTGCCAATATTCTTCACAGACCAATTCGCACCTTTGCCATTGGAATGGAGGGGGATGCCATTGACCTTAAGTATGCAAGGGAGGTGTCCGATTATATCGGAAGCTTCCACACAGAGGTAATCATAACCAAGGAAGAGATTCTTGCGGCACTTCCGGAGGTGATTTCCATTCTTGGAACCTACGATATTACCACCATACGAGCGAGTATTGGTATGTACCTGGTATGTAAGGCGATTCATGAAA
>JALEPP010000021.1 GCA_022767075.1 Agathobacter sp.
CAATGCGGTAGAGCTTATGCCAATCTTTGAATTCGATGAGATGGAAAGTGCCAGAGTGGTAGACGGAGTCCAGCTCTATAACTATTGGGGCTATAATACCGTGGGTTTTTTTGCACCAAATACCAGTTATGCCTATGCAGACAAACATCACCATGAAGGAGAAGAGCTAAAACGTCTGATTCAGGAGCTTCACGAAAATGACATCGAGGTCATTTTAGACGTGGTGTTCAATCATACCGCAGAGGGAAATGAAAACGGTCCGGTATTCTCCTTTAAAGGAATTGACAATGATGTGTATTATATGCTGACTCCGGATGGCTATTACTACAATTTCAGTGGTTGTGGAAATGTAATGAACTGTAACCACCCAATCGTACGCCGGTTTATCATTGATTGCCTTCGCTATTGGGTAGTCAATTACCGTGTAGATGGCTTCCGATTCGATCTGGCATCTATTCTCAGCCGAGATCAGAATGGAGTTCCAATGGAGAAGCCGCCTATTCTGGAAGAGCTTGCCTTTGACGCAGTGCTTGGAAAGGTAAAGCTCATAGCAGAGGCGTGGGATGCAGGAGGTCTCTACCAGGTAGGAGGATTCCCGTCCTGGAGCCGATGGGCCGAGTGGAACGGAAAATATCGGGATGACATGCGAAGCTTTTTAAAGGGCGATAATGGAATGGCAGGGACTGCAATCACCAGAATCACAGGTTCCAGAGATTTGTACGATCCGCAGTATCGTGGTCAATCCGCTTCTGTAAACTTCATCACCTGCCACGATGGATTTACCCTATATGATCTGTATTCCTACAACGAAAAGCACAACGAGAAAAACGGATGGAACAACACCGACGGAGATAACAATGGAAGAAGCTGGAACTGCGGAATAGAGGGAGAGACCGACAATGAGGATGTAAAGGGACTGCGCATGCGTCTTGTGAAGAATGCCTTTGCAGCCCTTCTGTGCAGCAGGGGACCGGCTATGTTCCTGGCAGGTGACGAATTCTGCAACACCCAGTTTGGCAACAACAATGCCTACTGCCAGGACAATATTATCTCCTGGCTGGACTGGACCCGATTGGAGCAATATCAGGAAATCCACGATTTTGTGCGCTTCATGATTCGCTTCCGCAAGGAGCACCCAATCTTGTCCAAGACCACAAAACCCGCAGCCTGCCAGCTGCCGGAGATAAGTATCCATAATGGATACCCGGGCAAAATTGACGCCAACTATGACACCCATATGATTGGAATCATGTACGCCGGCAGAAACCTAACAGACACCGGAGACGATGTAATCTTCTATGCCATGAACTCCTACTGGGAGCCACTCACCGTAGTGCTTCCACATCTGGAAAACGGCATGAAGTGGGAAGTGGTGGCCAATACCTACTGTTACTACGAGGACGGCAAAAACTTTGGGGACGAGACTCAGTTCTTCGACACCTATACCTTGCGCATCCCGGCAAGAACCACCATCATTCTCCAGGGAAAATAACCTGTGATGGGAACCCCTTATCTTCCCGTCCACCTATACCGAACCCTATTACCCGGACCGCTTGCGGGGGATTTTCCCCTGGCAAGTGGTCCTTTTTATATAGGAACATCATGATGGCATTTCCGGAAACTCTGTGGGGGATTTCTTTTTGCCAGTTATTCGGACGCAAGAATTTTCGTGGTATGATTTTGCCTCCTTCGATAATTCGAGTTCGGCAAAGTTGGGACAATGGGGCAAGAGTATTCGCCAGAAGAAGGAACACGTTTTCGCGACAAGCCGTTGCTCCTCTTGGAGGCGTCCTGAACGATAGATCGGGGGCGGTTCGGTTTGCGGCTCGAAGAACGACAAACCGAGAGCCCCCGAAATAAAATTCGTGAAGGCGCCTCCTTAGAGGAGCAGGCGCGGAGTGCTTCGTGTCCTTCTCTGGCGGATACTCTTGCCCCATTGTTCAAACCTTGCCGTACACGAAAATTGAGGCAAAATCATACCACTGAAAATTCCTAAGCAACCTCATAAAAGCAAAAAAACTTCCTCCTCCGTCCCCTCCACCGGAAGTGCTTGGATGACCGCTCTCTGGGTCTGGAGAGAATACAAAAAAGACCCCTAGCCGGAAATAATTTCCCGACAAGAGGTCAAGCCAAAGGGCGCTCCTTAGACCAAAGGGCGATGTGCGTGGAAAAAGGAACGTCCCCATTAAAGAAGTTCGATACCGTGGTCCTTTGCCTCATTCATTACTTCGTCCGGCCAGAGGGAGCTCTGTACTTCTCCGATGTGAGCCTTACGAAGGAAGAACATACAGATACGTGACTGTCCGATTCCGCCGCCGATGGTGAGCGGAAGTTCATCTGCAATAATTGCTTTGTGGAATGGAAGCTCTGCGCGGTCCATGCAGTCAGCCTTCTCAAGCTGTGATAGAAGAGATTCCTTATCTACTCGGATACCCATGCTGGAAAGCTCTAATGCAATATCTAAAACCGGGTAGTATACAATGATGTCTGCGTTTAATGACCAGTCATCGTAGTCCGGTGCACGGCCATCATGAGGCTCTCCATTTTCTAATTTATCTCCAATCTGCATAATGCAGACAGCTCCCTTTGCTTTTGCAATGTAAAGCTCACGCTCCTTTGGCGTATTGTCCGGGAACATCTCCTCCAGCTCTGAGGTGGTCACAAAAAAGATATCGTGTGGAAGAATCTCTTCGATATAATCATATTGAATAGACATGTATTTCTCTGTCTTGCGAAGCACCTGATACACATCGTTTACCGTATCCTTTAAGGTCTCCATGGTACGGTCTTTTCTTGAGATAATCTTCTCCCAATCCCACTGATCCACGTAGATAGAATGGATATTATCCACTTCCTCATCGCGGCGAATGGCACTCATATCTGTATAAAGGCCTTCCCCCTCAGAAAATCCATATTTCTTCAACGCATAACGTTTCCATTTTGCAAGGGAATGTACAATCTCTCCCTCTCGGCCGTTCTGATATTTGATATCAAAGGAAACCGGACGCTCAACACCATTTAAGTTGTCATTGAGACCAGATGCCGGATCTACAAAAAGTGGGGCAGATACACGAAGCAGACTTAATCGTTCTGCAAGCTTCTGCTGAAAGAAATCTTTTACTGTTTTAATTGCAATCTGGGTCTCATAAAGATTCAACTCAGAATGATAATCCTTTGGAATATTAATGCCGGACATATAACTCTCCTTACCTACAAAAATTACTATATACATTTAACTTCTTTTCCATGGATTTTGCAACAGTTTTTCACACTTTTTTACATTGACGTGGGAACGCGATTTTGCTAGTATAGAGCAATGAATAGACAAGTGTCTTGTCAGAGAAATCAAAGGAGCATGCTATGAATCGTTTTATGGAAAGCATAAAGAAATTTTTAAAGAAAAAAGATATCGAGATCTCCGCAAAAAGATACGGAATCGAAGCACTGGGTGCTATGGCTCAGGGACTTTTCTGTACCCTGTTAATCGGAACCATCCTAAACACATTGGGAACACAGTTCCATATCCCATTTTTGGCAAATCCTGTAGTGACCATTGGTGAAACTCCATACACCGTTGGCGGTTTGTGTTCTGCCATGAGCGGTCCTGGTATGGCCGTTGCCATCGGATACGCCCTTCACTGTCCTCCACTGGTTCTGTTCTCACTGATTACGGTTGGTTTTGCCAGCAACGGACTGGGCGGCGCCGGTGGACCTCTTGCGGTTTTGATTGTGTCCATCCTTGCCTCGGAAGTTGGAAAAGCCATTTCCAAAGAGACAAAGGTGGATATTCTGGTAACTCCTTTGGTTACCATCGGAGTAGGTGTGGCACTTGCTTACTGGTGGGCACCGGGGCTTGGAAAAATTGCTATGAGTGTGGGCCAACTGATTATGTGGGCTACCGAATTGCAGCCATTCTTTATGGGAATTCTGGTGTCCGTATTTACAGGAATTGCTTTGACCCTGCCAATCTCTTCTGCCGCAATCTGTGCGGCCCTGGGACTTACCGGTTTGGCCGGTGGTGCCGCAGTGGCAGGCTGTTGTGCACAGATGGTTGGCTTTGCTGTAATGTCCTTTAAGGAAAACAAGTGGGGCGGTCTCGTATCTCAAGGAATTGGAACCTCTATGCTCCAGATGGGCAACATTGTAAAGAACCCAAGAATCTGGCTAGCTCCAATCATAACCTCTGCGATCACAGGACCTCTGGCCACCTGTGTGTTCCATTTACAGATGAATGGCACCCCGGTTTCCTCCGGAATGGGAACCTGCGGACTTGTGGGACAGATTGGGGTGTACACCGGCTGGATGAACGACATCGCCGCCGGAACGAAGACCGCCGTCACCCCATTGGATTGGGTTGGGCTTTTTGCAATCTCCTTCGTGCTTCCGGCAATCCTGTGCCCGCTTCTCAATCTGCTGTTTACCAAGCTTGGCTGGGTAAAGGAGGGAGACTTAACCCTTTCCTAGTGGATGAAAAAATTCTCACCCTCTTCCTACGAAAATCAGTGACACATGTACCAAAAACATGCGCCACAAGGCGCACTACAAAAGCAGAGTGCCTATCTTCCATAGACACTCTGCTTCTAATCATTTACCCAGCTTTTCTATCAACTAGGATTCTTCTATATGCTCTAATCCCTGAGCGATTATGGTCTTCACATGGTCATCCGCCAGTGAATAAAACATGGATTTTCCTTCTCGCCTACACTTAACCAGCTTACTCTGTTTTAAAATGCGAAGCTGATGAGATATTGCAGACTGGGTCATATTCAGGGTTTCCGCCAAATCACATACACACACCTCTGCTTCAAAAAGCACAAATAGGATACGAATCCTGGTGGAATCACCAAATACTTTAAATAGCTCTGCCACCTCATAGATATCATCCTCCGGTGGAAGGGTGTCCTCCACCAATTGAAGCTTATCCGCATGGATGCTGTGGCACTCGCATACAAATTCACTGTCTAGCTTTTTCTGTTTCTCTTTCATGCATACCTTCCTTTTTGGGTGTTATCCTCTTTGTAACTGGCTCACAAGGTCTTTACAGCTTTGGGACTCTCAAGGTACGAATGGCATTCATTACGGCAATAACCATAACTCCCACGTCTGCAAAAATTGCAACCCACATATTGGCGATTCCCACAGCGCCTAAGATTAAGCACAAAATCTTTACACCGATGGCAAAATAAATATTCTCATATACGATACGAATACATTTTCTTGAGATAGCCATTGCCAGTGCAATCTTGCTTGGATCATCGTCCATAAGGACAACGTCGGCAGCCTCGATTGCCGCATCTGAGCCCATGGCACCCATGGCGATTCCAATATCCGCTCTGGTAAGAACCGGGGCATCATTAATACCATCTCCCACAAAGGCAACCATCTCTTTGTCACTCTTTTTCTCCAACAGCTGCTCAACCAGTTCCACCTTGTCTCCCGGGAGAAGCTCACTGTGAACCTCATCAATTCCCAGTGTCTCTGCCACAGAATCTGCCACTCTCTTTGCATCTCCGGTGAGCATTACCGTATGCTTGATTCCTGCCCTGTGAAGAGCCGTAATCGTCTCCTTGGCATTCTCCTTAAGTACATCAGAGATTACAATATGACCACAGTATTCACCATCCATAGCCACGTGGACAATGGTACCCACCGCACCACAGTCTTCACAGGTGACGGACAGCTTCTCCATAAGCTTCCGATTACCTGCTGCGATCTGTCTGCCATCAACCGTTGCCACCACCCCATGTCCACTGATTTCCTCAATATCCGAAACACGACTGCGGTCAATTTCTTTTCCATAGGCCTTCTGCAGACTCTTACTGATTGGATGAGAGCTGGCACTTTCCGCAAGAGCCGCGTACTCTAATAGCGCCTCCTCCTCTATGGTATTGTGATGGATTCCTGTCACCTGGAACACACCCTGGGTCATGGTCCCGGTCTTATCAAATACAACTGTTTTCACCTTTGACAAGGTCTCCATATAGTTAGAGCCCTTGATTAATACTCCGGCTTTGCCGGCTCCACCAATTCCTGCGAAAAAGCTGAGTGGAATGCTGATAACCAAGGCACATGGACAGCTGATTACAAGGAATGTAAGTCCTCGAAATATCCAGGTGCCCCACTGGGCGCTTCCTGTGACAATGAGCTGTACAAGGGATGGCACAATCGCCAGGGCCAACGCCGAGTAGACCACCGCCGGTGTATAATAGCGAGCGAACTTTGTAATAAACTGCTCTGATTTTGATTTTCTTGAGCTTGCGTTTTCTACCAGCTCCAAAATCTTGGAAACCGTAGACTGGGCATAGTCGGTGGTTGTTCGCACCCGAAGGACTCCATTCAGATTAATACATCCGCTAATGACCTCGTCACCTGCTTTCACCTCACGTGGTACTGATTCTCCAGTCAAAGCACTGGTGTTTAGAGTTGAAAAACCATCCTCCACCACACCATCCAACGGAACTCTCTCTCCCGGCTGTACCACGATAATCGTTCCAATAGCCACCTGGTCAGGGTCCACCTGAATCAAAGCCCCGTCTCGCTCCACATTGGCGTAATCCGGCCGGATGTCCATCAACGCACTGATATTCTTACGGCTTTTTCCAACTGCATAGCTCTGAAACAGCTCCCCAACCTGGTAAAAAAGCATTACCGCACAGCCTTCCACATATTCTCCCAAAAGAATTGCTCCAACAGTGGCAAATGCCATCAAAAAGTTCTCGTCAAATGGCTGTCTGTTCTTGATTCCCTTCCAGGCCTTCCTTAGAATGTCATACCCGATAATCACATAGGGAATCATAAAGCAAGCAAATCTAAGGTATCCTTCCACCGGAAGAAGAACGAATAAAATCATAAGAGCTGTGGCAGCCAGAATACGGTACAACATTTTCCTTTGCTTTTTATTCATAACAAATACTCCTTTTCATCAGATACTCTTCCTAAAAAAATGTCAGTCCGTAACTCAATACTAGGAAAAGAAGATTTCACAGTCGTCCTCAACTTTTTTGCAGTTGGCAAGCACTTCCTTCATAACAGCTTTCTCCTGTGCTCCTTCCTCAAATTCCACCTGCATCTTCAGAGTCATAAAATTCACTACAGCATCCGCTACCCCGGCAGTGTTTTTTGCAGCTTCCTCCATTTTTGCAGCGCAATTGGCACAATCTACTTCAATTTCATAGGTCTTTCTCATATTATGTTCCTCCAAATCATATTGTTTGATACATTTATAATCTTTTACATATGAGCATTTGTTCATATGTTTATTTTCATTATACAAAAAAAGAGGCTGTTGTCAACCTCTTTCTCATCCATTTTCTCATATATTATTCATTAAGCTCCAGCGGGACTCAACGGAAGAATTACTTCTATACGCGTTCCCCTGCCCTTTTCACTCTGACACTGAATGGAGCCTCCCATCATATTAATCAGATTTTTGGCAATGGGCATTCCAAGTCCCGAGCCCTTTATTTCCGCAGTATTTTTATTTTCCTCTCTGGCAAAGGGATCAAATATTTGTCCCAAAAACTCCTCACTCATGCCGATTCCATTATCCTCCACCACAAAATGGTATACCGTGCCTTTATGATAGAAGCCCTCTTTCCCGATATTCTCAATCTGATTTACCACAAACAAAACCCTGCCATTATCCTCCGTATATTTGACCGCATTGGAAAGCAGGTTAATCAGAATCTGTGATAGCTTTCTTCCATCACAGATCACAGCATAATCCTGTACTTCACTGTAATCCATAAGGAACCTGATCTTCTTTTTCTCCGCACTTGGAGCAATAATTCCATAGACACTCCCCAAAATCTCCTGAAGATTTTCTCTGGATTCCTGAATCACCATCTTACCGCTTTCAATTCGACTCATATCCAATATATCATCGATCAAACTAAGCAAATGCTCAGACGCCTCTTTGATTCGTCCTAAATATTCCTTAACTGCTTTTGGATCATTTACTCTCTTATCCGCCAAATCCACAAAGCCCACAATGGCGTTCATAGGCGTCCTGATATCGTGAGACATATTATTTAAAAAAACTGTTTTCGCACGATTGGCCTGCTGAGCCATACTCAAAGCCTCCTGAAGGAGTTCCTTGCTCTCCTCTTTGCTCTTTGCTTCCTTTTGCACATGGCTGATTCTGGTCCTTACCATTCCAACCGTCCCCGCAGCAATTACCACAAACAGAAAGGTTACGATGACAAATACATGTTTTGTCTCCTGTGATAATACAGACATTGGGACCCATGAAATCAGATACCAGTCTGCATGCTCCACCTCTATCATATGAAAAATGAAAAGTTGGTTATCTAAGTAAGCTCGAAAATTCACGCCCTCTGGATTATCTACTAATTCTTCCTTTATTTCATCTACAGAGTTGTATTCCTTTACCACAGCCCTTTCCAAAATCCGAAAGAAGTTCCCTCTCTTGACATGCTCCTTCGATTGACTGACATCCACAAGGAACTCTCCTTTTTCATCAATCACACTACAGATTCCTTCTCCATCGAAACTATCAATTCGTAATCTAGAGCTCATCTCCTCCACAGGGGTTCTGCTTACTACATAGGTAAAAACATGGTCTCCAAGCTTCAACGGTTCAATTTCCGTTCCCACTAAAAGATAGTTCTGCTCTTCCCCACGAACCAAAGCGAAATCGCCACTTTGGTTTTTTATTGCTTCATAATCCGGGCTGTCCGATTCTGCAGTTCCATCACTTCGGAAAGCAATCCCCTTATCGGAAATCACCTCCACAATAATTCCGGCATTGTCATCCCCCGCAATACTTAATGCCGATAAGATTTCCTGATCCGCCTGGGGATTCAGCTGCTCCATTGCCACCGGCACATGGTGGAGAATACTCCACTGGTTCTCCAGAGAACTCATAAGGATTTTCTGATCATGAACTGCCATTTCCTTCATGAAATTAATATTGGTCTCTATCATTGTCTGGCCAATAGAGGTGTAGATTCCGATGACCACCAGAATCATCACCACACTCATCCCGCCAAAAAAGAGATGGCTCCTCCAATTGTGTTTTCCCTCCTGCTTCAGTTCCATCTTCTCCCCCTTAGATTCATCTTCTCTATTTCTCGCACAAATCCTTAACAACTTCTCCTGCTATCACAAGCCCTGCCACAGCCGGCACAAAGGCAATACTACCCGGAACCGCTCTTCCTCCTTTGGTCTCTTCGCCGCTGTCATTTACCGTCTTACGGGGCTCCTCCTTGGAATATACCACCTTTAAATGCTTGATACCTCGTTTTTTCAACTCTCTTCGCATGACCTTTGCCAATGGATCCATAGAAGTTTTAAAAATATCCGAAACCATAAAACCAGCAGGATCTAATTTGTTGCCGGCCCCCATGGCGCTGATTACCGGTACATGATGCTCCTTTGCCCTTTGAATGATCTCCAGCTTTGCCGTTACTGTGTCCACCGCATCTACTACGTAATCATATTCCTCAAAATGAAACTCATCTGCGTTTTCCGGCAGAAAAAAGCACTCATGGAGACGCACCTCCACCTCCGGGTTAATGGACTCCATTCGTTCCTTCATCACCTGAGTCTTATATCTGCCTATGGTATCTCTGGTAGCAATAATCTGTCTGTTTAGATTAGTCAGGCTTACGGTATCATTGTCGATCAAATCAAAATGACCTACTCCGGTACGAACCAGTGCTTCACAGACATAGCCGCCAACACCGCCGATTCCAAACACCGCCACTCTTTTATTCTTAAGCGCCTCCACCTTCTCATCTCCCAAAAGTAAGGCCGTTCTTGAAAACTGATTTAACATAGATACCTCCATAAAAAACCTTGATTTCTCCATGGCTCCGAAAAACCGGACTTACCCATGGAGATTTCAAGGTTCTCCTCTCATCTTATCCAGGTACCGCTGAGTCTCCGATACCACAACTCCGCTTAATGCAATCAAAGCGATAAGGTTCGGCAAAGCCATCAATCCGTTAAAGATATCTGCAATGGTCCACACCTCTGATACGGTCATAAAAGGTCCGATAAATACTGCCAGGATGTATAACCATTTGTATGCCCCAAGGACCTTTTGTTTTTCCCCTACCAGATATTCCAGACACCTCTCACTATAATAATTCCATCCCAAAATGGTTGTAAAGGCAAAGAACACCAGGCATACCATCAAAATGAAGGATGCAACCTTCTCCGGGAAAGGAAGTCCCAGCTGAAATGCTTTTGTGGTGACACTCACCCCCTCCAGTCCCATGTCCCACGCTCCGGTGATTACAATGGTAAGACCCGTCATGGTACAGATGATAATAGTATCAATAACCGTTCCAAGCATGGACACCAGCCCCTGCGCTGCCGGGTCTGTGGTTTTTGCCGCTGCTGCTGCAATCGGAGCACTTCCAAGACCTGCCTCGTTGGAGAAGATGCCCCTTGCAATTCCCTTTTGTGCTGCTATCATTACAGTTCCAAGAGCACCACCTGCTGCCGCACGCATACCGAATGCACACTGTACAATCTCAACGATTGCTGCCGGGATTGCCGTAATATGAGTCAGCAAAATCAGAAGAGCCGTTCCTACATATAGAAGAGCCATAAACGGAACAACCACCTGGGCTACAGAGGAGATTCGTTTGATTCCCCCTATGATTACAAGGGCTACACAAAAGGTGAGAACAATCCCCGCTATCAATACCGTCCAGGAATAGCTCTTTCCAAACAGCTCCACAGTCCAGGTATTGTCCGGATCAAAAAAGTTATTGACTGCTCCCGTAATTCCGTTAATCTGGGTAAAGGTTCCAATACCAAGAAGTCCTACCCCCACTCCAAAGAACGCAAAAAGCTTACCAAGCCATTTCCAGCCTTGTCCCATTCCATTTTCTATGTAATAGAAGGGGCCACCCACGATATGGCCATCCTTTGCCTCCTTGCGAAACTTCACTGCCAGAAGACACTCTGCATACTTGGTTGCAGTTCCAAACAAGGCGGCTATCCACATCCAGAACAAGGCTCCCGGACCACCGGCAACCAGAGCGGTAGCTACACCTACGATATTACCGGTTCCAATGGTAGCAGATAAGGCGGTACATAGCGCCCCAAAGCTTGATACCTCCCCCTTTTCCCCGTCTGCCTCACTTTTTAGCATCAGTCTGATTGCCCGGGGCAGCTGTGTGATCTGTACCCCCTTCAGTTGGATGGTAAAGAAGATTCCCACTGCCAGAATCATAATAATCAGTGGCAATCCCCAAACCAGATCATCCATGGTTTTTAACACTTCCTGAAACATAACTACTTCCTCATACCTTTGATTTCATTTCCTCAATACCGATTCCATTACAAGAATCTTTTCTCAAATTCTTCCTTAGGCATTGGTTTGCCATAATAATACCCCTGCATAAGACGAATTGGCATTTTTTCCAACTCTTCCACCTGCTCCTTGTATT
>JALEPP010000031.1 GCA_022767075.1 Agathobacter sp.
CCAACGTGCACCGGAAGATAACAGCTATCCTTAGGGATGGAATATGGTTTATGCATAGCAATCAGCACTTTTATTTTCATAAGAACCTCATCAAAATCAAATCACTCTCGTAACATCCATTACTATCTAGATTTTAAGATACCCACACACACAATGCAAGCAAAACAACTCTGGTCCTCACCGGTATGGGTTTACATCCTCCATACAAGAAGTGTATAATAAAGTATCTATAACTATGCGGGGGAACTATGAAAATCAGATTTTCAATTGTATTACCATGCTATAATGTGGAACAATATATAGGTCAGATGCTGGAAGGCATCCTAAAACAGAGCTATTTACCATACGAAGTACTTGCAATCGATGATTGCTCTACAGATAACTCCATAGAGATTCTAAAAAGCTATGAGAAACCAATGGAAGAAAAAGGAATCCGGTATCATGTGGTTCATCAGGAAGAGAACCGCGGGCTAAGCCAGACCAGAAATCATGGAATGGAATTAGCAACCGGAGACTATCTATTGTTGTGGGATGCGGATGACCATGTAGAGCTAACGGCACTGCAGACCATAGCCAACGCACTGGGGGAAAACCCAGCCACTGATGTACTCATTTTCGGATACACAGAGGATTATTACAATGCAAAAGGACAAATCAGCTATCAGGTCGCAAAAAGTCCAGAGAACGTATTAGGCCAGCTTCCGGGAAGCGGATCAGAAAGAATACAGATATTAAATCAGATTCAATCGGTGCAAGGCGTCGCTCAGGCCACCAGAAAGAAGGAAGCCTTGGCAGAGCTGATAATGACTCTGGAAAAAGAAACCATGTTTGGATATGCATGGAACAAGGCATTTCGCAGAGAATTTGTAAGAGACAACGAAGCAAAATTTGAGACGATTACCCATATTGAGGATGTTCTATTTATGCTGAATTTGATGACAGCGGTAGAGGAAATTCGTGTGATACCGGATATGCTCTACCATTATAGAAATTCAGGACAGGAACGACTCACCGGCAAATACATCCCGGACTACTTCAAACTCCAGCGAAGGCGAGTGGTAGAGCTTTTGAAATTCCAATGGGATATACAAGGGGAAGCCGTGTCAGCAAAGAGCATGGAGATCATGGCAAACGTGTACTTCCGCTCACTCCAATCCTACGGGGTAAGAGAGCTGGAGCATGGCACACCAAGAAAAGAGATAATCAAAATGATGGAGCAGGAAGCACAGACAGAAATGTTCCAGAACATGGCGAGAAATCTCAAAGCCGAATCAAGGGTAGCCAAAATATTGTACAAGCCATTGGCAGAACGGGAATTCAAAAAAGCCCTGTTTCTGTGCAGAATAGTAGGATTCGTAAAACGACATTTTGGTGGACTGTTTGTAAAATTGAAACAAAAACGATAATTTTCTATAAAGCCCACCCGGGAAGCAATCCAAACAGGAAGAACGAGTATGAAGGTATCGATCATCACGCCCTTTTACAAGGGAAATGCCTATATGCGCCAATACGCAGAGATGATTCAGCGCGTAGAACAGCACTTGGCATACAACAATACAGAGGACGAACTGGAGGTTGTTCTGGTCAATGACAGTCCAGACGTGGAAATCATTATTCCACAAGGAGCGCCAACGGTAAAGAGTCTGCGTATCCTCCAGAATGAAACCAATCAGGGCATTCACAAAAGTCGCATTCGAGGGCTGGAAGAGTCCAAAGGGGACTACGTGATGTTTTTGGATCAGGATGATGTCTTAGCGGAGCAGGCCATCACCAGCCTGCTAAAGGAAGCAAAGAGCCATCCAGAAGCTGTGGTGGTAGCCAATGCCCTGTTGGAACAGAAGAACTCCAGTGAACTTTGGTATCGTACGGATTATCACAAGGAGCGAGTGGGAGATTATCGGACCTATCTCACCATAGGAACCCAGATTATCTCACCGGGACAGTGTCTGATTCCAAGGAACTTGATTCCGGATATCTGGAAGGAAAAGTGCTGTACGGTCAACGGGTCCGATGATTACTATCTGTGGTTACTTTTGCTGCAGCAGGGGGTAAGCTTCCGGTATCTGGATGAACCGCTGTATATACACAGATATACCGCAGAGAACCTATCGGCAGACACCACAAAAACCGATGCGTCCGTCTACGAATTTGTAACATTTCTGCAGGAAGCAAAGGCCCTGCCGGAAAAGGATATCGAACTTTTGCTTCGAATGATTCGCTATAAGGATGCGTTTCGAAGAGGTAATCTTATAACAAAAGCAGTGGAAACCATCAAGCATTTGGATTTGTTTATGGAAAATCTTCGGTTTAAGCTTGGAACCAAGACACCTTATGGATTCAACCGGTAGACAGCCTAATCAACAGACTCATCATAGGAACAAAAAGAAAAGAACTAGGAAATATCATGTATAAAAAGAAATCAAATGAATGGATTAAGCATCTGGATTTTGAAATCGTAGACTTAATCATGCTGGAAATTGCATATTTTATCGCCTACTTTTTGCGAAACAAGCATGACGCAATCGACTTCTCGGATATCTATCTGAGAATCGGAATCACCATGGCCATATTTGATGTGATTATGGTAGCAGTGCTTCAAAGCTATCGCAACATCGTACAGCGCTGGCGCTGGGAGGAACTGTTTGAGACCATCAAGCATGTTACTCTGGTAGAGGGCACTTTGCTGGTGTACGAGTACATGATCAAAGAGGCCATGTACTTCTCGCGAACGGTATTCCTCTTAAGCTGGGGACTTGGCATATGCTTTTGCTTCGCAGGGCGAATTATTCTAAAACGAATTATCCGTATCCATATCTCCAAGGAGAAAAATCAGGATAGGCTCTTGATGATCTCCACGGAGAATCGCATCACAGAAGTGGCCAATAAGCTCAATAATAAGCCGTACAGAGAGTATAAGATTTCCTGCATTTCCATCCCGGAATCCAACGGAGAGGAAAGTCAGATAGATGCCAATATACCCATTATCTACGGGCCGGAGAGTTTGAAGGAATACATCCGAAATGCGGTAGTGGATGAGGTCTATATCGACTCCTTCACCGGAAAACAGGTGGTAGATGAATGGGTACCAATTTTCCTAGAGATGGGTGTCACGGTACATGTAGGAACGGGCTTCCTGCCATATGATTTGCCAAACCGAACCATGGGCAAATTGGGAGAGGAGGAGGTTATCACCACCTCCATCAAAACAGCAGGAAATGTTGAACTACGCATCAAGAGAATTGCAGATATCATAGGAGGTATTGTAGGACTCATTCTCACAGGAATCATGTTCCCTTTCGTAGCAATTGCAATTGAAATAGCCGATCCGGGACCAATCTTTTTTGCCCAGGACCGTGTAGGGAAAAATGGCCGAATTTTCAAAATCTATAAATTCCGTTCCATGTATGTAGACGCAGAGAAGCATAAAAAAGAGCTGGAGGACCAGAACACCATGCAGGGACTGATGTTCAAGGTGGACAATGATCCTCGTATCATTGGTTCGGAAAAAGGAGAAGGGAAAGGTCTAGGAAATTTCCTTCGAAAGACTAGCATAGATGAATTTCCACAATTTTGGAATGTACTGAAGGGCGAAATGAGTCTCGTAGGCGTGCGCCCACCAACCGTGGACGAGTATGAGCAATACGACTTAAAGCATAAAATCCGTCTGGGAATGAAGCCAGGAATCACCGGACTCTGGCAGACTAGCGGTCGAAGTGAGATCACAGACTTTGAAGAGGTAGTAGCCATGGATACCCAGTATATCAAGGAATGGAATCTTGGATTAGACATCAAGCTGTTGTTTAAGACCATCAAGGTGGTAATCACCAGACAAGGCTCAAAATAGACACGGATAAGAAAATTACGATAAGAAAATAGGGATAAGAAGTGGAAGGAACTCAAGGACTTTGAGTTCCTTCTTTCTCTTGTTGAAAACAACATTTGGTTTCTTCGCATGCAGCTTTCCTTACCAGAATAGAAGCAAGTAAATCTCCCAGGGTGACTAAATCCGCGGATAAGATTCCAAGCTCCTCTTCACTCATGCATTCTGCGAGTCTACATGCAAGGGTGGATAGAAAGTATAGGTTTGTACAGTTGTTCATAGAAAACCAACCGGGTAGGGATTATTATAATATATGTCGGGTGAGGTTGTGTCTTCACAATAAATCTATAAATATCAAAAAAGACTTGATTTATGGATGTATTATGGTGGGAAATTAGTAGAAGAAGGAATAGAATATATCATAAATTGGAAGGAGAGCAATGGTGACAGCGAAAGTAAAGAAAATCGGAAATCTTTCTATCAATGTTATATCAGATGGAAATGCATTACTTGAAAATAGATTAATAAATGAAAATGATGCAGAGATGGACTATAGGGCAACAGAAGCGGTCCGTTCAGCCCTTGATAAGGCGAGAATATGTAAAAAACCTGTTGCAAAATATGATGCTGAAACAAAAAGAGCTTATGTAGAATATGCAAACGGGGAAACAATAAGGTACTTATTCTTACCGTCAAATAAGAGAGAAAGCCTTTTTGTGTAGATGGAGTCGTCCAGTTCCTCAATCACGAGTGATATGGTACTTTGAAAAGAACTGAGCTTGCAGACAAATGTGTTGGTGAAGAGAGCAATCAACATATTTGTGGTAATTTGAATTGCTAAAAGACAGTTAAATACAAAATACAAAATAAAAAAATTAACGTGACTTTATTATAAACAGAGAGTGTGCTTTCAGATTTTTTGTATTTCATAATATAAAGACAATTTCTACTCTGCAGTAATTAAATGTACATTTGCTGATATTTTTAGACTTTATAGTAAGTATTATTGAGATATTTTTCGAAGTCAAGCAAATAATGAAGTTAATAGTTTTTCTCTACAAAGAACCGAAAGGAGCCTCCATGATTAATTCCTTGGGACAAGCAGGAGCACTTATTATCCTACTCGTG
>JALEPP010000034.1 GCA_022767075.1 Agathobacter sp.
C
This sequence comes from Agathobacter sp., assembly GCA_022767075.1. Taxonomy (GTDB): domain Bacteria; phylum Bacillota; class Clostridia; order Lachnospirales; family Lachnospiraceae; genus Roseburia. The sequence goes on from JALEPP010000034.1 coordinate 2, forward strand.
CGGTATCAATGCTGAATCTTGTCTGTTCTTCGTTTTCGACGCCTTCGATGAGCATGTTCATGCCCTTCTTTTTGAAGATCTGGACCATGCTGGTTACCAGCTCTTTTAGGTTGTCATCCTTCATGGCCTTGTAGAGGATGCTCTTGTCGAATTTGATGGTCATAAACGGCATGGACACGATTCGCTCCAGGTTGGAGTATCCGGTTCCAAAATCGTCCAGATAGAAGCGCACTCCTCGGCGGTTTAATGCCTCCATGTTGTCCACCACGGTATCCAGATTGTTCACGGTGGCACTTTCTGTGAGCTCAAGGCGGATCTTGGAGCTGTCGATCCCGTTGCTTCTGATGATATTCATCAGCTCCTTGTGCAGTCTGTCATCCTTCATTTCCAGGGTGGAACAGTTGATGGTAATGGCATCAAAGCAATAGTCATCTCCCATTTCCAGGATTTGTTTACATACCTTGTTTAGCATAATGCAGGTGAAGGTGTGGATGCAGTCCAGCTGTTCCGCAAGAGGAATGAATTTGTCCGGTCCAAGGATGACCCCGTCCATATCTAAGCGAACCAGAGCTTCTGCCGAGCGGAACATTCCGGTCTCAATGGTGTAGATTGGCTGAGCGTAGGCCAATACTCTGGGATCATTGAGATTGTTCTGGTTTCGAATGTCCAAAAGCAGAGCGCTGATTTTTTGCTCTTCCCGGTTTTCTTCATAATCCTCCGGGGTACACCAATAGGTCTCATTTCCCTGGGTGGCTGACATACGCTTGATCATCTTCTTTAGGAAACGGTTCAGCACATTGACGTTGTCGATGTCTGCCTCGTCCGTCATGACAAGAAGCTTGTAATTCAGCATAATCTTGGAGCTCTTGTAGTACAACGGCTCCTCCAGAATATGTTCGATTTTTTCTACAATGTCCGGAAGTATGGACTGGTTCCGATATTTGAAAAATAATACATAGTTTCTATCGTTGAGATGATAGATCCGAATACGATGTCCTAAAAGCTCTGTCTTTCGACATTTGTCAATGGTGATGTACTCCAGCTGGGTGTCTCTTTCGTAGATTCCATTGACCTTCATTCTTGAGAATTTCACATAGAGCAATGCAAATTTCTCATCTCTTCCATATGCTTCCTCATAGCAGCTCTCAAAGGATTCCCAGTTCTGACAACCGATTTGTTCATTGTATGGATTGCTGTGAAACAGCATATAGAAAATCAAAAACGGAATCACATACACCGCGCCGATAAAGACGGTGGAGGAATCCATAAGCTGGGTTATGAGAAGCAGCAGCTCTAGCGGAATTGCAATGGTAATTCCCACACGTACAATACGGGTAATATATTTTCTCATGTAAATCACAGAGACACTGCAGAATAGTGCATTCAAAATACCGTAGTATAAGTATCCATAATAGTACTTAAAGAAGTGGATTCCCTCCGGACGCACCTCATACATTTTCCCGGTAAACAGATAATAAGCCAAAAAGGCCAGAAAACCAATTGCCAGTATGGGCTCCCACCACATTACCTGTCCGTTCTCTTCACGATTCTGTGGAGAAAGCAGCAATAGATAATGAAACAGTGTATATAACACCAGTACAAAGGCCAAGAAATAGGTCAATATCAAAATCTGAAATGGCTTTTCCTCATAAAACTGTGTATGACACGCGATAAAATAGATTGCAAGATTACATAGAATTGTAATGATCGACAACCCCATTCCCCAATAATTCACATTAAAAACCTGTGTGCGTCGTGGTTGTGTCTTGGTCATCAAAATAAAGAAAATAACAGCTAACAACAATACGCCCACTTCGGGTACAACATTGTACTCGCAGTTAGCAAACAAAAACATTTTGTCCTCCCTCTGACACCCCCGGGAAATACCTAGTCCCTCAACTGCATTTCCCGGAAGCTTACTTCCATTACTATAATAAAGACTCCTCCAGCTTTCTCGCTGTGTCTGTAGCAGCAAGTCCGCCTAAGGCTGTCTCCTTGAGAGATGGGTCCATCTTTTCTCCCACCTCGGCCATCGCATCGATGACCTCATCCGGCGGAATCACACTTCGGATTCCGGCCATTGCCATATCCGCACAGGAGATGGCATGAACAGCGCCCATTACATTGCGCTTAACGCAGGGTACCTCCACGAGACCGGCTACCGGATCGCAAACCAGCCCAAGAATCCCCTTGATTGTCAATGCCACGCTGTGGCAGATCGTCTGCGCATCACCACCTTGAAGGTAGGCTAGCGCACCGGCGGCCATTGCCGCTGCTGAACCAATCTCGGCCTGACAGCCTCCCTTGGCCCCACTGATGGAAGCTCTCTCAGAAATCACCTGTCCAATGGCACCCGCTACATACAAGGCCTTTACGATTTCCTCTCTGCTTCCCATGTTTCTCTCATAATACGGAATCAAAACTGCAGGCACTACCCCACAGGCTCCGGCAGTAGGTGCTGCAACGATTCTACGCATACAGGCGTTGGATTCCGCCATCTTCAGCGCTACAATCATTGCATCCCCCATATAGTCTCCGCACATTGGCGGTTTGATACCCAAAGCATTTAATTTTGAAAGTTCAAGTCCTCTGTAATCCTCCAACCGACTTCCCTCTGCGCCTACCAATCCACTTCTGGAGAGACGGTCTTTGGAATAGGTTGCAATGGTATCACACATCACCTGAAAGGCTGCATCCATTTTGTGCATGGATTCCTCTGCACTCACTTCACGGATGTGCATATCATCATAGAGCATATACTCCCAAAATTCCTTGTGATTTTCCTCACACCAGGAAAGGATTTCACGAAAGGTCAGAGCCATGACTGCTACCTCCATCTTCTTTCATTCCGTCAAAATAGATTACCTTATGAATTCCATCAATGGTCTCCATCTGATGTACCAGTTCCTGGGGAACACTCTGATCCAGCTCCACTACCATCACCGCATTCTCTCCTTTTCGGTCACGATAGACGTTCATGGTGCCGATATTGATTCCATTGCTGGACAGCATAAATGTAATGGTAGCCACATGTCCGGGCTTGTCCTCATTGTGGACAATCAGTGTAGGGTTCTGTCCGGAGAAATCAACATCCACTCCATCCAGCTTGTTCACTCGAATGGAGCCGCCTCCCACGGAAGAGCCTAATACACTCACCTCTCTGCCTGATTTTCCCTTCAGGTGAATCAGCACCGAGTTTGGATGGCAATCCTTCAGATTTGCAGTATCTATGGTAAAGAAAAAGCCTCTTTCCTCTGCAATCTGAAAGCTGTCCGGAATACGCATATCCTCAGGCTCCATACCAAGGATTCCCGCCACCAGGGCACGGTCTGTTCCATGGCCTTTTCCTGTAGTGGCAAAGGAGCCATGAAGCATAATTTCCCCATTCACAGGTTCTTCCTTCAACAGTATTCTTGACATAAGTCCAAGCCTCACTGCCCCGGCAGTGTGAGAGCTGCTTGGTCCAACCATCACCGGTCCGATAATATCAAATAAAGCCATATTTGCCTCCTGGGACATTCCCATGATCCTCACAAACGACCTTTGGTCCGTGCATAGTATACCTTATTTCAGATAAAAATACATACTTTTTCTAAAGTTTTCTAAAAAAATATTCAAAGCATCCCCAGAACCATCTGCCAGGCCGGTATGGTCACCATGGAAAGAATCGTGGATACCAGAACCAATTTTGTTGCAAAAAACTCATTTGCCTGATACTTGCTTGCCAGAATACTGGTGGTGGCCCCCGCCGGCATGGCCGTTAGTGTCACGCATACCCCCGTCACCAAAGGCGGCATCTTCAAAAGCTGACATACGAACAATAACAACAGCGGCATGATGACCAGACGCATCAGACAATAGCACAGAACCTTTCCATCTACCATCTTAAGCAGATTGTTCCCATATAGGATCATTCCAATCACCATCATGGAAAGGGCCGTGTTGCAGTTTCCGATGTAGGTCAATGGCTTTTCTATCACCTCCGGCAGCTGATATCCGGTCCCCATAAGCAGGATACCCAGTACACAGGCAATAATGCACGGATGGGTAAGAACCTTTCTGCAGATGGATTTCCAGTTGGTGCTTTTCGTATAGACAGCAATACCGGAGGACCACATCATAATCCTCATAGGAATCAGATAAACACTTGCCATTGCAAGCCCCACAGAACCATATAATCCCTCTGCCACCGGATTTCCCAGAAATCCCGCATTGGAGCAGATTAACCCGTATTTTAAGTTCATAGCCTCTGTCGGTTCCTGGTTTCGATACAGGATTTTTCCCAGAATCACACTGACAATCTGGACACCGATGGAAAGAACCAAAACCAGTCCGAATTGTCTTAGGATATCGCCGTCGGAAGAAATCAGAAAGGATTTCACAATATTACAGGGCAAAACCAGATAGATTACCAGATCATTCAGACATTTCTGACCTTCGGCATTTACAATATGAAGGTGCTTCATCAGGGCACCTACGATTATCAAAAGGAAAAGTGTCACTTGTAAACTTAACATAACTACTCCCGAATTTTTCTACAGACGTATTTTAGGGGCGTCCCCCGGACTGTCGTATCCGAAGGGAACGCCCCTAAATTGTACCATATTTCATTTAAATGGCCATAGAATTGATTTCCTTTACACCACCTGTGTAAAGCCACCAGGTAGTAACCCCGCCAAGTGCCAGTGTTACCACGGTTGCAAGAATCAGGTATGGGACGGCTCCCATAAATGCTGTCAATGGAATTGCCGCCAAAATAACCGCAAGTCCATAGAAAAAGCCTCCAAAAATACCGATGGCCACGTTGAGACTTTGCTTAATCACAGAGCCCTCATTGGTCCAGTTGAGATTCACCATCTTGATTCCAAGGAACATTCCGATAACCGCGTAAAAGAACCCATAGGCAAGTGCCAATGCCATGGCAAGAATCGCCTCCACCGGCGTATCCCTCATGACAATGATTCCACAGATTCCTGCAAGCAGAGTCGGAATACCTGTAAGCACAAACTGAAGGTTCAGCTTCTGGGTAATGATTTCCTTGGTGTCAATCGGAAGGGAACGAAGAATCCACATATTCTTTCCTTCCAGGGAAATAGATGGCACAGTCATCTCGTTCATAGTGATAGCCATAATCAAAGCACCTGCATAGATTGGAGCAACTGCCCCTGCAAGGAATGGCATCTCCTGGCGAATCGCCCCAAGCAAATCTGCTCCCTTAATCAGGAAGAAGCCACCCAGCACCACAATACATATCCCCCCAAGTCCACAGTTGAGCATATAGGTTGCACTGTCGGTAAAGCGTTTCAGCTCCTTGAAGAACAAGGCCTGTTTTGGTGACTTCTGCTTTAAAGCCTGTTTCTGGAACTTTACACGAGATACTTTTCCTGTTGCAGTGGTAATGCTAAGGAAGCTCTTCTCGATTAATGTCCATGTGAGAACAAAGAGCAAGGCAACCACTACCGTAACAAGGATACAGCCCTTGATATCTCCACATCCAACACTACCAATCAGATAGAGAGGGTAGACCTTTCCCTGAATGGATTCTCCCCAGGCCACTGCATTGTTCAGAAAGGCCTCTAAAATCTCCTGGGCCCTGAAGCATACCATATAGTAAAGTCCAAAGCCAACTAACGCGATAATTACCGTGATAAAGCTCTTGTTTTTCAGCTTCGTGCTGACCTTTGCTACAACCCAGCCTAATGCACAGGAAAGAACCAGTACAAACACCGATACCAGGAAGGTCAAAAGCAGTCCTCCAAGCACAGAGCCTACTGTAAATCTTCCCAAAATCCAATAGACAATCACTCCCGGGAGCATCACAATGCCACTATACATAAGTCCCATCAGGTATACCGTCATAAGTCTCGATACCATAATGGTCTTAATTGGAATCGGCATAGACAAAAGAAGATCATTGTCCTTGGACAGGTACAGGCAGCTAAAGGTATTAAACACACTGCCAAAGCAGCCAAGAAGCACTGCTACCAGGACAAACATCGCAAAATACATCCAGTCCAGATTTGCCGCCACCAATACAAAGCACATTCCAATGCCCATTCCTGCAAAGATTCCTCCAAGCAGAACGAGCATGATTGCTGCAAACAGCACGAAAAACAAAACAGTGGAAACCGTCGAGCGCTTCTTGTTTTTCTTAGCATCATAGAAATACGCCCGAAAGATTTCCCACAACTGCTTTTTGATCAATAGTCTAGTCATGGTCTTCCTCCAATTCCAGGAATACCTCCTCTAAGGAGTCGTCTCCTTTTACTTCTTCCATAGTACCTGAGCGAATCAGCTTACCTGCCTTGATGATGGCAACCTTATCGCAAAGCTTCTCAGCCACCTCCAGTACATGAGTTGAGAAGAAAATTGCTCCACCCTCATCGCAGAGCTCTCTCATCATACCCTTTAAGCAATGAGCTGCCTTTGGATCCAAGCCAACGAATGGCTCATCCATAATCACAAGCTGTGGTTTGTGAACCCATGCGGCAATGATTGCAAGCTTCTGCTTCATACCGTGGGAATAGGTAGCCACCGGCTGTGCCAGATCCTGAGTTATCTCAAACATATCTGCATACTTGTAAATGCGCTCCTGTCTCTGTGCCGCCGGCACCTGGAAAATGTCTGAGACGAAATTCAAATACTGAATACCGGTCATGTAATCATACAAATCCGGGTTATCCGGAATGTAGGCAAATTTCTTTTTGCAGCTCAATGGATCCTCCTTAATGGATACTCCATCAATATAGATTTCCCCTTGATCAAACTGCATAATGCCCACAACCGCCTTTAAGGTTGTAGTCTTTCCTGCTCCGTTATGGCCAATAAATCCGTAGATTTCACCCGGCGCAATCTGAAGCGACAAATTGTCTACTGCTTTTTTCTCTCCAAAGCTCTTGCTGTAGTTAACGATTTTTAACATATTCTTTTCCCTTTCCATTATCACATCGGATAATTGTTTATGAAACAAATACTCTGGCATAAAAAACCTATACCAGAGTATCTACTTTATCCATTATATTTTTCTACGACCTTCTGTCAAGCATCCTAAGAAAGTCTTAATAATTTTTCAACCACCGGTATTTTTTTGGTCCTTTCTTAAGACGGTGCCACCACCTTGTCCAATATCCCGGTCAGGTGAGCGATGGTCACACCATAATTGGTCATGGGAACCTGCTGCCTTTTGGCCCGGTCAACCCGTGCCATAACATAGGTTCTGTTGAACATACATGCTCCACACTGAATAATCAAATCATAGTCTGAGAGGTCTTTTGGAAAATCTGTCCCGCTGACGTGATCGATTGTAAGTGAAGCTCCATAACGCTTTTGCAGCATTCTTGGAATTTTGACTCTTCCAATATCCTCCTGCAAAGGTGCATGGGTGCAACATTCTGCAATCAACACTCTGGAATTTGGAGTCAGTGAATCAATGGCCTTTGCCCCCTCCAGGTAATAAGGGAGATCTCCCTTGTAGGCAGCAAAGAGCACCGAAAAGGAGGTCAGCATAGATTCTGCCGGCTTATGCTCATATACAAAGCCAAACACCTGGGAATCGGTGATAATCAGCTTCGGTGGATTTTTCAGAGCTACAAGGGCATGTTCCAATTGGTCGGTGGTTACCGACAGAACGATGCACTTTTTATCCAAAAGCTCCCGAAGGGTCTGTACCTGTGGCAGAATCAGTCTTCCCTTTGGAGCCTGGATATCCTGGGGCATAACAAGAAGTACCACATCCTCTTTTCCAACCAGATCTCCTGTAATCAGTCTCTGACCAAAGTCCTCCGGCATTTTTCTTGCCAGAGCCTCCTTGATGGTATCCATAATCTGCGGTTGCTCCATACTGGTAGGTAAAGGAGCTTCCTTCCAGTTGTCCTGATACCATGCCTCAAATGCCTCAAGCTCCCGATCGTTGGCAAGGTCAATCTTGTTCAAGATTCCAAGAACCGGTTTTTTTCTGTTGATAAATGTCTCTATCCAGTGCTTTTCCTGTTGAAAAATGCCATCCATCTCCTCTTTGGATGCGCTCCTTCCAACCAGCTCTCCCGCCGAAAAAACCACCACAGCGATATCCGTTTTCTCCGCAACCAGTCGGGTCCGCTCCACACGGGCTTCTCCAAGCTCCGTGGTATCATTAAAGCCCGGTGTGTCTAAAACCACACAAGGTCCCAAAGGATGAATTTCCATGGCTTTCTGGACGGGATCCGTGGTTGTTCCCGGTATATCCGATACAATGGACATCTGCTGTCCGGTAAGTCCATTTACCAGCGTAGATTTGCCGCTGTTTGTCTTTCCAAAGACTCCTATATGAAGTCTGTTTGCGCTTGGGGTATCCTGTAATGTTGCCATAGTATGTCTCCCTTATTATGTATTCCCACTACTACTAGAATCGGAAGTCTCTTTTTCCCTCTGTAATATCATGAATATGATTGTAGCAGGTCTCTTTTACCTTTGGATTGGTAATCTTTTCCAGCTCCTTTTCTATGAGCTTCATACCCACTTCCCTGGTCTCCTCTGATGCATAGTCCTCCAAGTACTCCTTTAAGGTCATCAGCGCATTTGGGTGACAGCAGTTTAATATCTGCATGCTCTTGCATAGAGCCATGAAACGGTCACCGGTTCTTCCCTCCCTGTAACATGCCGTACAGAAGGATGGAATATAGTCCATATCCATAAGCCACTTTACAATCTCGTCTAAGGTTCTGTTGTCGCTGACATCGAACTGCTCTGTGGTAACATCCTCCTTAGCTGTCTCATCTGCGTATCCGCCTACTGAGGTTTTGGAGCCGCCGCTGATCTGAGAGACACCAAGCTCCAATACGCGCTCTCGCACTTCCTTGGACTCTCTGGTAGAGATAATCATTCCTGTGTAAGGAACAGAGATGCGAATCAGCGCCACAATTTTCTCGAAAATCTCATCAGAGATGCCATTGTCGAACTCATCCGGATCAATATCGTCCGCTGCGCGAACACGCGGCACGCTGATAGTATGAGGTCCCACTCCATGCACCGCCTCCAAATGTTCCGCATGCATCAGGATTCCTGCGAACTCGTAACGGTACATTTCAAGCCCAAACAATACTCCAAGTCCCACATCATCAATCCCTGCATCCATGGCACGGTCCATGGCCTCTGTATGCCATGCATAGTTGTGCTTTGGTCCCGTTGGATGTAAGGTCTCGTAGCTCTCCTTGTTGTAGGTTTCCTGGAAAAGAATGTAGGTGCCGATTCCGGCATCCTTTAATTTCTTGTAATCTTCTACGGTGGTAGCCGCAATGTTCACATTGACTCTGCGGATGGCTCCATTTTTGTGCTTGATGCTGTAGATGGTCTTGATGCTCTCCAAAATATAATCCAATGGATTGTTAATTGGGTCCTCCCCGGCCTCAATGGCAAGGCGCTTGTGTCCCATGTCCTGAAGAGCATTTACCTCCGCAATAATCTCCTCTTGGGTCAATTTCTTTCTGGCGATGTGTTTGTTCTTAGCATGATATGGGCAATAGACACAGCCATTGACACAGTAATTGGAGAGATAAAGCGGTGCAAACAGTACAATACGATTGCCGTAATAGTCTTCCTTGATTTTTCTGGCAAGAGCATAAACCTCTTCCAGCTTTTCCTTGTTGTCACATGCCAAAAGAACCGAAGCCTCTCTATGGGTAAGTCCCTTCTGCAATTTCGCCTTGGCGATAATCTCATCAATAAGCTCCAGATTATCCTTGTTGGCATCTGCATACGCTAAGGTATTACGAATTTCCTCATCTGAAATAAATTCCTCTGCTTTTCGCGATTTTACGTCGTACATGTTTCTTCACTCCTTTTTCTTTGTCGATTATGGTCTGTAATCTCCTCGATGGACCACCACCTGATATCCGATTGATTCCATACGTTTTTCCAGACAAGCCCGACATTCAGCGGCTTCGTCTCCCGTACAGATTTTATTGTCATAAAGCTTATATTTATCTCTTACCTCCACCGGGGATAAATTCGGCATCACCACATTGGCACCGGCCAGGATTCCCTTCTCTCTCCCCCTTGGATGAATGGTTCCAAGGGCTGTAGTGGCAGGCAAAAGCACATGGGGATGAATCAGACGAATCACAGACAGAAGTCTTAAGGTCTGTTCCATGGTTCCTGCAGGTTCTTCCCCAAAAGGCGTATCCTTCTGTGGAATAAAAGGTCCAATTCCACACATCTGCGGCTGTAATTCCTTGATAAACTGCAAATCCTTGTAGAGACTGTCCATGGTCTGTCCCGGAGACCCCACCATAAAGCCGCAACCCACCTGATATCCGATATCCTTCAAATCCCAAAGGCACTGAATTCGATGAGAAAAGCTCATTTCAGTGGGATGAAGGGATTCGTAGTGGGCACAATCCGCCGTCTCGTGGCGCAGCAAATATCGGTCTGCCCCTGCCACCTTATATGCCTCATAGCTGCTTTTTTCCTTTTCTCCGAGAGAGAGCGTAATGGCACAATCCGGATAGCGCTCCTTTATGGAGGACACAATGTCACAGATTCGCTCATCCGTAAAGAACCTATCCTCTCCTCCCTGAAGCACAAAGGTCCGAAATCCAAGCTCGTACCCTGTTTTGCAACAGGATAAAATATCATCCTTAGAAAGGCGATATCTGGATGCATGAGCATTACTACGGCGGATGCCACAGTACAGGCAATCATTCCTGCAATAATTGGTAAACTCAATGAGTCCACGGATAAAGACCTGTTTCCCATAAATCTCATCCGCCACCTCTCTGGCCACCCTACGCAGCTCCTCTTGTAGCTTCTCGTCCTCAGTGGTAAGTAATAATTCCAGCTGTTCTCTGGTAATATCCTGTTTTTCCCTAATCTCTGCTACCGGACTGATACTCATGCCTGCAGATCCTTAAGGCTTTCCACCAGGTCCAAGTCGGACTGCATAATGGAAAGGTTGCTGGTTACCGCATCCTCATTGGGGCGCTTCACCGTAATCTCAATCACCGTACCCGGCTCCATTTTCTGTGAGAACACATACTTTAAAAAAGCCATAAATTTGGGATGGTTTGTGGTAAATGTTTTTTGTGCCTGCATGATTTTCATCATGGTTGTTGGATTCATCATATTTTTTCCTAACCTTCTATCTGTACTTGTTTATCTGCAGTTTTCTATCTGTAGGTTCCTATGTGTAGCCTTTTTTCTATAGTTTACTATCTGCAGTTTTCTAAGTTGTTTGTCTCTTTCATAAAATACCTGTCCACCTCAGAGAACACCTCTCCAAGACCACAGGTCATTACAAGGTCTGCCTTCCTTCCCAGGTTTCTTCCAAGAGTCCCTTTGTTGATGACTACCAGATGTTTTCCCTGGAAAAAGTCAATATAGCTGGCCGCAGGATACACGGTCAGAGAGGTGCCTCCCACAATCAAAAGCTCCGCCTTTTGGATAAGGGAGATGGATTCCTCTACGACCCTCTCCGGAAGTCCTTCCTGATAAAGTACCACCTCAGGTCTCACAGCCCCTCCACACTTGGGGCACCTTGGTATTTCCTCTTCGGAAGAAAAGATATAATCGGATGGATACCTGGTGTGACACACCCCACAATAATTTTTCTCTGTGGTTCCGTGAATCTCATACACCATCTTACTTCCGGCCTTTTGATGAAGGCTGTCGATATTCTGTGTGATAATCCCTGCCAGCTTTCCTTTTTCCTCCAGATGGGCCAGGGCATAGTGGGTGATATTTGGTTCAATGGTTCTGGTGTCAAGCTTCTGGCGGTAGAACTCATAGAACACCTTAGGATGGGTAACCAGACAGTCATGACTTAACAGATACTCCGGCGAGTATGCTTCAAACTGTACATCATGCTGATTGTACAGACCATCCTTACTTCTGAAATCCGGAATCCCGGACTCCGTAGAGACCCCTGCGCCACCAAAAAACACCGTACAACGGCTCTCCTCCAGATAGGAAATCAATGTTTGAATCTGCGCTTCCAGTTCCATAGAGTTCCACTCCTTTCTACTAGTCTCAAACGAATCTATTTCACAGAAACCTCTCCTGCTAATACCTTTTTGTAATCCTCATAGTTTTTCGCAAGGAGCTTTGGAGTATCCAGTCCATACGGACATTTACTCATACATCGGTTGCAGTGAAGACAGTTCTCAATTTTGCCCATTTTCTCCTGCCATTCTTCTGTAAGCCACGCATCACTTGGCGCACGGCGAAGCATCAAGGACATTCTTGCGCAGTTGTTAATCTCAATTCCCGCAGGACATGGCATGCAATAGCCACAGCCTCTACAGAATTCACCGCTTAACATCTCCTTATCTCTTTGGATAATGGCTTCGATCTCCGGAGTCATGGTTGGTTCCTCTGTCATATAGGAAAGGAACTCCTCCAGCTCTTCCTCTCTTTGCACACCCCAGATAGGGAGTACGTTGTCATATTGTGCCTCAAAGGCATAGGCAGCGCGGCTGTCTGTAATCAGTCCACCGGAAAGTGCCTTCATGGCAATAAATCCCATGTTGTGTTCCTTACACATGGTTACAAGCTCGGTATCCTTCTCCGTTGCCAGATAGCAAAATGGAAACTGCAGGGTTTCATAAAGTCCTGATTCAATGGCTTCCTTTGCCACAGCTAACCGGTGGTTGGTGATTCCAATATGGTGAACCAAGCCTTTTTGTTTTGCTTCCAGCATCGCCTCGTAAAGTCCTGTACCATCTCCAGGCTTTGGACAAAATGCAGGGTTATGAAACTGATAAAGGTCAATGTAATCAGTCTTAAGAGTTTGTAAACTTGTGTGAAGGTTCTTCCAGAAATCCTCCCCGTTTTGAGCCGGAGTCTTGGTTGCAATGTAGACGTTCTGGCGAATTCCTACCAGTGCCTCCCCCAGCTTCTCCTCACTGTCTGAGTAGCTTCTCGCCGTATCAAAGAAGCGAATGCCCCCCTCATAGGCCTTTCTTATAAGCCTGATTGCGCCTTCCTTTCCTACTCTTTGAACCGGAAGGGCTCCAAATCCATTTTTATTGACGGTAATACCGGTACTTCCTAAGGTAACTTCTGACATGTTTTCCTCCTGTATCGTCCCACTTCTGACATTTTTATCTAGTATAGCACATCCGTTTTCGATTTTTTGTATTTTTCCCAGTGCCAGGCATATTTTTTTCCAGTGGCTTTTTCCTATGAAAAATGGTACATTTTCTTTAGCTAATAATTTCGGAGAAAGGAAAACATGCTATGAAGCTGATTTCGTGGAATGTCAACGGGCTTAGAGCCTGCGTTGGCAAAAATTTTATGGATGATTTTAAGAATTTAGATGCAGATATTTTCTGTCTACAAGAGACCAAACTTCAGGAAGGGCAGATTGAACTGGATCTGCCGGGATACTATCAATATTGGAACTATGCCGAGAAGAAGGGCTATTCCGGAACTGCCATTTTTACCAAAAAAGAGCCCCTATCCGTCGCCTACGGATTGGGCACAGAGGAGCACGACCACGAGGGGCGTGTGATCACCTTGGAATATCCTGACTTTTATATGGTTACGGTATACACCCCAAACTCTCAGAATGAGTTAAAGCGCCTGGATTACCGTATGACCTGGGAGGACGCCTTCCGGGAATATCTTTTAAAGCTCTCGGAAAAAAAGGGTGTCATCGTATGCGGCGATATGAACGTTGCCCATCAGGAAATCGACCTGAAGAATCCGAAAACCAATCACCAGAACGCCGGCTTCACTGACCAAGAGCGCGACAAAATGACAAAGCTCTTACAGAGCGGATTTGTAGACAGCTTCCGTCATTTCTATCCGGACCAAGAGGGCATCTACAGCTGGTGGTCTTACCGCTTCCAGGCCAGACAAAAAAATGCCGGCTGGCGTATCGACTACTTCCTGGTCTCTGACAATTTCAAGGACCATATGGAAGGGGCCAAAATCCATACCGACATTCTGGGCTCCGATCACTGTCCGGTGGAACTTACCATCTATGACTGAATGTGTGACTGAATCAGGAACGAGCGCATGGTAGCCTTGTGGGCATACATGTTCTCGTCCGCTCTGGAGAACAGCTTGGCAAATTCCAGCTTGGTCTCCCCATCCGTCTTTGCATAACCGGTGGCAAATGTGATCTCGTAAGGCAATTCCATTTCCTGACAGAGATCTGCCATGGCTGTGTGAAGGCGGTTTATTTTTTCTTTTACCAGCTCTTCCTCCGTATTGCGGAAAACCACGGCAAACTCATCTCCACCAATCCGGGCGTAAAAAGTTTTTCCATCGCAGAGAACCTCCTCCAGCACATCAGCCGTGAGCATAAGTGCCCGATCTCCCTCTGCGTGACCAAATTCATCATTTATCTGCTTAAATCGATTGATGTCTAAAATCATCAGGAACATATTATCCTGAGGAGCTTTCATGTTGTCCCAGGCATATCTGGTAAAGCGGTCAAAGCGACGCCGATTATTAATCCCTGTGAGGGAATCCGTAGACACACTACCATTCTGCAAATAGACGTAGCAGGCAACCAGAGCCACCGCAAGCGAAATCCAGATAGTCACCACTCCATAAAACACCACCTGAGGAATGGAACCCACCAAAGCAATCAGCATAAACGACAAAAACATACAATAGGCTCTTCTATGATGCACCTCAACACAGAAGATACGATAGATGCATACCAATACACTGGCCGTAATAAATATAAGCGGCAGTCCTCCGGCAATGAGGAACGCCTCTCCTCTGTGATAGAGGTTGTTGGAATCCACATAGAAAATGAGATGGCTCTTCAGATTCAGCAGGATGCTTACCCAATACAGAATCATTACAACAACACCAATCCGGATACTCTGCTTGAAATAAGGAAATCCCACCTTTTTCATGCAATAAAGCATCACAAGATACCCCGGAATTGCGCAGGCAAGCCAATACAAAGAATTCAAGCCCCAGCCCAGCCAATAGCTCCACTGTCCCGGCACCCCATTGAAAAGCCAGGTGAAAGCATCTGCCAGCAAGACAAAAATCAGGGAAAGAATGGTTCCATTAAAAAGCTTCTGCTCAAGTGTCATGTAGCGCCATTTCCCGTGATCCATAATTATGAACATAATCAATGCCGCAAAGACATTGAGTTCCACATATAATGCATTTAACATAATTCCCTTCTCCCTTTTTGGAACGCTGTAAACTCCATGGTAAGTGATTTTTGTGGATATTGCAACCACTTCCAAGAAACTTTTCCCGGTTTTTGTTCAAATTCATGTTTTCTCCCCTTTTTTTTACTCTGGTCCCCCTCACCTTTAATCTGACCATATATTTTTTTCTCTTTTTGGTCATTTATTTATGCCAAATATTTATTTATGATAGGTGAAACAAATTTGAAGGAGTTATGCTTATGAGAAACGAAAAGGTTTACAAAATCACACTTACTGCATTAATGGCAGCTTTGTCCTATGTAGTCTTCACATTTTTACAGTTTAAAATCACACTTCCGGGTGGGGATGCAACCTCCATTCATCTTGGAAATGCCGTTTGCGTTCTGGGCGCTCTGCTTCTTGGCGGTGTCTACGGCGGAATCGGTGGTGCCATCGGAATGACCATCGGAGACCTTCTGGACCCAATTTACATTGTCTATGCACCTAAGACCTTTATTCTTAAGTTCTGCATCGGTCTCATCACCGGTCTTGTTGCCCACAAGCTTGGAAAAATCTCTGAGAGCACAGACACCAAGCACGTTACCAAGTGGACCATTATTGCAGCTATCAGCGGTCTCCTCTTCAACGTGATCTTCGATCCGCTTGTTGGCTACTTCTACAAGCTTCTGATCCTCGGCAAGCCAGCCGCAGAGCTCACCCTTGCCTGGAACATCACCGCCACAAGCATCAACGCAGTATCCTCTGTCATCGTGGCCACCATCGTCTACCTGGCTCTTCGCCCTGCACTGATTAAGGCCAACCTGTTCTTTAAAGTAAAATAATCCCAAGGCGGCGCGTCCGGCTCACCTGCTCTGGTAGCCCCGCAGCCGTCTTTTTTTGTGCCAGTTGCATGACTGCAAGAATTTTTGAGAGGGGAGTGCGGACTTTTTTGATGATTTATGTTCGCCAAAGTTGGGACCCCTGTGAAAAATGGTTCGCCAAGAGGAAGGGCACGATTTACGACGAGCCGTTGCTCCTCTTGGAGGCGTCCTGAACGATACCGTGGGCGTGGTTCGCTTTGCGGCTCAAAGAACGACAAAGCGAGAGCGCCCACAATAAAATTCGTGAAGGCGCCTCCTTAGAGGAGCAGGCGAGAAGTACCAAGTGCCCTCCTCTGGCGGACTATTTTCCACAGTGGTTCAAACGTTGGCGTACATAAAATTACAGTCCGCACTCCCCTCTCAAAATTCTAAGCAGTCCCGCAAAAGCACAAAAAAAAGACGGCTGCGGGGCTACCAGAGTAGGTGAGCCGGACGCGCCGCCTTGGGATTATTTTCTTGAAAGAATAGGAGGGTAGAGAATTACAGGGCGTTGAGGATGGAATGCCCGATGGTTCCCTGAGGCATGGAGAGTCCAAAGTTGTCAGCGATGGTGGCCCCAATCACTGCAAAGGTGGTTTCATCCGGCAGGGAGCCTCCCTGGTTCATGGATGGTGAGTAGGCTAGGAATGGAACGTATTCTCTGGTGTGGTCGGTTCCTGTGTAGGTAGGATCGTTTCCATGATCGGCTGTGATAATTACCAGGTCGTCCTCCCGCATTTGAGCCATGAATTCCCCGAGCTTTTGGTCGAACTTTTGGATTTCCTCACCGTAGCCTTGAGGATTTCTGCGATGTCCCCAAAGCGCATCAAAGTCAACCAGATTGGTGAAGCATAGGCCGTGGAAATCCTCCTTGCAGATTTCTATGGTCTGCTCCATTCCGTGTACAGAACTGTTGGAATGATAGGCCTTGGTGATTCCCTCTCCACAGAAGATGTCCTGGATTTTTCCCACGGAAATCACATCAAATCCGTTGTCCTTCAATTCATTGAGTGCTGTTCTTCCTGTTGGTGGCACTGCATAGTCATGACGGTTGCTGGTGCGCTTAAACTCTCCCTTTTTCTTTCCTACGTATGGTCGAGCAATTACACGGCCCACTCGCCACTCGTCCCTCATGGTAATCTCACGTGCAATCTCACAACAGCGATAGAGATTTTCCAAATCAAAGGTCTCTTCATTGCCACAGATTTGAAGCACCGAGTCAGCGGAGGTGTATACAATCATAGCCCCGGTGTTAATCTCTTCCTCTGCAAGCTCGTCTAGGATTGCCGTACCACTTGAACTCTTATTTCCTATGACACGCTTACCACAGCGTTTTTCCAACTCTGCAATAAGCTCCGGTGGGAACCCGGTCTCCGTAAAGGTGACAAAGGGCTTCTCCGTCTTAATTCCCATCATCTCCCAGTGACCCGTCATAGTGTCCTTTCCATTGCTGGCTTCAGAAATCTTCATATATTTTGCCAGGGGTGCATCTACCGGAGCAATCTCCTTCGTAGGATGCAGATTCGCCAGCCCCAGCTTTCTCAGATTAGGGATTTCAAGACCTCCACAGGTTTCTACAATATGTCCAAAGGTATCTACGCCCACATCTCCATACCTTTCGGAATCCGGCATAGCACCTACACCCATTGAATCTAAAACAATTACAAATACTCTCTTATACTTTTCCATAGTATCCTTTCTTGGGGACGTTGCTCTTTCCACGGGGACGTTCCCCTTTCCATGGGAACTGTCCCTTTCCACGAGAAGTGTCCCCTTCCACGGGAAACGTCCCCCTCTTTTTTCTATATTATACTCGTTATACCAGCGATTTTCAATTCCGGTTCCTCCCTTCCTGTACATCAAAAGAGTCATCTTACTGACATGGACAATTCCATATCTGTAGGATGACTCCATTTGTGTTGTTAAAATACCGGAATTACAGAGTTGCCGTATTTGCTTTCAATAAATTTCTTTGCAGTATCTGAGGTAAGGGCCTTTACAAGGGCCTTTGTCTTTGGTGAATCCTCATTGCCCTCCTTTACGCATACAATGTTTGCGTAAGTCTGAGCTGCTTCAGATTCTACGGACTCAACTGCGATTGGATCTGAAAGTCCTGCTCCAAGTGCGTAGTTTCCGTTTACGCAGGCAATATCCACATCCTGTACGGCACGTGCTACCTGAGCTGCTTCACTTTCGATAATCTCAAGATTTAACGGATTCTCCTCAATGTCAAGCTTCGTTGCCTGAAGACCTACACCCTCTTTTAATTTGATAAGGCCTTCCTGCTGTAAAAGAAGAAGTGCTCTCGCCTCGTTGGTGGTATCATTTGGGACAAGAACCTTTGCCCCGTCCTTTAGCTCTTTTAAATCACTTGTCTTTCCTGCATAGATTCCAAATGGTTCAAAATGAATGTACGCCGCGGTTACCAGGTGTGTTCCGTTTTCTGCGTTAAAGTCCTTCAAATATGGCTCGTGCTGGAAGAAGTTGGCATCCAGCTCTCCATCCTCTGTGGAGGTGTTAGGAAGCACATAATCGTTGTACTCTACCACTTCAAGCTCATATCCCTCTTTTGCAAGTTCATCCTTTACTGCATTTAAAATCTCTGCATGAGGTGTTGGGCTAGCTCCTACTACAATCTTTTCAAGCTCTGTCTTTGACTCTGCTTCGGTTCCCTGAGCAGGGGTGTTATTGTTGTTGTCATTTGCCTCTGTTTTTGAGCCGCAGCCACTGAGCGCTCCAAGTGTCAAGGTTGCTGCCGCAAGTAATGCGAATACTTTCTTTTTCATATTTTTGTTCCTCCCTTTTGTTTGAACTCATGTTAACATCAGGGCGTGTTCCTGTAAAATATGTAAAAAAGATACCTCGTTATAAATAAAACTTATATCAAATCGCATATCAAATCTTGCCTTCAATTGACATACATCTGGTCTATCAAGAAGCTGCGGAAGGTCATGGAGCCGGCTTTTTGCTCCCTGGTTTTCTTCGCTGCCTGCTCCCCTGCAATGCCAAAATCCATCACACAGGTGGTAACCGTTTCCACAGAGATATCCAAGGACAGGTAGGCTCCAAGTAACGAGGAGGACATACAGCCACACCCTGTAATTCTGGACATCAATGGATCTCCTCTTTTACAGGTGAACAGCTTTTCCCCGTCTGAGATATAGTCTTCTATCCCGGAGGCAACCACGATTGTCCCCTTTTCCTTTGCAAAAGCCATGATTCCCTCTCTGTCAATGGAGCTTTCTGTGGAATCCACCCCGGCAGCGGTATTGTGCTTCTCCATCAAAGCCTGAATCTCCGCATAATTTCCTCGAATACAGGTAGGATGAATCTCATCAATCAAGGCCAGGCACTGCTCTCTTCGAAAAGAAGAGCCTGCTACTCCCACAGGGTCCAGCACAATAGGGTGTCCAAGCCGGAAAGCTCTGTTTCCTGCACACAGCATTGCGTCATAGCTTTCCATAGCGCCCATGTTGCACACTAACGCCGATGCATGTTCTGTGACCTCTGCCACTTCTCTTGGGTCGTGAGCCATCACAGGGGACGCTCCCACCGCCAGAAGCACATTGGCACAATCATTTACCGTGACAATATTGGTAATGCAATGTACCACAGGCCTCTTTTTTCGAATTTGTGCTCTCAGCTCTTCCATGGTCTTTTCTCCTTTCCCAATCAATGTGATACCTACCCAAGGCCACAAATCCCAGTGGCTTAGAACCGGTCTAAAAGTCCTGTCTTTTTCATGGATACCGTAATCAAAATGGCAATCAAGGTTCCTCCACAGGTACTAATCAGAAATGGAACTACGAAGGTGAACAAGGCTGCTGCCTCATTTCCCATTACCAGACGGGCAATTGGGAAGGACAGCATACCGCCAATGATACCTGTTCCAACTACCTCACCCACGTATGCCCATGGAAGCTTTTTCCCATATTTGTACAAAAGTCCTGCAAGCAGTGCTCCGCACATACTTCCCGGGAATGCCAACGGACTTCCAAGAGCCAGAAGATTGCGGATAAGAGATGCTGCAAAGGCCTGTCCCAAGGCCCACCATGGCCCTACGGTAACTGCACATACCACATTCACCAGGTGCTGAACCGGTGCGCATTTTGATCCAAATACCGGGAAGGAAAAAAGACTTCCCACCACTGCTATCGCTGTCATAATGGCAGTAAATACCATTTTCTTTACATAGGTGTTTCTGGTTCCATTGTTGTTTGTCTGATTCTCTTTCATGTTAACTCCTTCGTGTGTCTGTGCCTTAGCTACGTAGTTATTGCTGCTTGTTACAATGAGGCAGAGAATCACTGTAATCCCCTTCGATGGCAAAGCCATGATTCATCGGTCCGCTTCCCTTTCCAAGGTCTAGCATCGCGGCCAATGCACCGGATATGTAGTTTTTTGCATAGCGTACCGAGGTCTCAAGAGTTTTTCCTTTTGCCAGGTTGCTTGCAATGGCGGAAGACAGCGTGCACCCGGTACCATGGGTGTTGGGGTTGTCAATTCGCTTGCCAAGGAACCATACCGGCTCCCTATCCTTTTGCCATAGCAGATCATTGGCATCATTCAGCTGATGTCCCCCTTTTAGCAAAACACTACAATGAAAGGCTTCACCGATAAAAGCTGCTGCTTTTTCCATATCCTCCTTTGTGGTAATCTCCATTCCGGATAATTCCACCGCTTCCGGGATATTCGGTGTAATCACCGTAGCCAAAGGCAGTAATTTTGTTTTTAAGGTACTGATAGCTTCTTCGCTGATGAGCCTTGCGCCACTGGTGGCCACCATCACAGGATCAACCACTATATTTTTTGCCTGATACTGTTGAAGCTTATCCGCAATGACGGTGATAAGCTCAGAGGAAGAAACCATTCCGGTTTTTATGGCATCCGGCCGAATATCCGTAAAAATACAATCCAATTCCTCTGCCAGAAATTCAGGAGTTACCTCCATAATACTTGTTACGCCGGTTGTATTTTGGGCAGTCAAAGCCGTAATTGCACTCATGGCATACACGCCATTTGCAATCATTGTCTTAATATCTGCCTGGATGCCGGCGCCTCCGCTGGAATCACTTCCTGCGATTGTTAATGCTGTGTACATAGTCATTCTCCTTTTCGCATTAATTTTCTTAGGCGGCAGAAGGTGGTGCCCCCAATCTGCCGCCGGGGCCATAAAGTA
>JALEPP010000049.1 GCA_022767075.1 Agathobacter sp.
TGGTTGCCACCTTTTTCACGGATAACAAGCTTTATATTGTTCGGATATCCACCCTCACCCCTACTATTTAGGGAACTAGTCTTTTCATTTCCTTCAGATGTTGTTACTGTTAAGCTTGTACGAAAGCCATCGGTAAAATACGCCACAAGCTCCATTGTATCTGCATTAAAATTTTCACTGACGGTAAAAACATCATTGACAGAAAGGGTTGCAGTTTTTGTATTCTGGTCTATCGGATTCGTGAGAGTCAATGACACCTGCTTATCCAAAACTGTATAGGTTACGGTATTTTCGGACACTGTGCCATATGAAAAATCAACAGAAACACTTTGTCCGTTTTGTCTACCTTGACCTTCCTCTCCCTCTGCTTTTACATTTTGGGAATTAGCGAACACTGCAATAAGAATCATCGCAAAGCTAATCACCCATGCAATTCTTTTCTTCCATTTCATAAAAATACCTCCCTTGGAATATTTGTAGGAAAATTCTAGCACTTTCATACAATTCCAGGGGAGGTGACAAATGTCTCAATCTTGATTTTTAGGTCATTTTTCTCATTTTTTACCTATTTCTGCTTCCATTCATAATAATACTGGAGCAGCTCTACTCTTGAACCGGTACCGGTCTTTTCATTCATTTTTTCGATGTGTCTGTACAGGCTTGCACGGGATAAAGCCAGTTCCTTGGAGATATCACTGACACTGCCATTGTTGTATGTCAGCTCATACAAGATCTCCTTCTCTCGTTCCGTAAAGGAATGGGCAGTAACAAATGTTCTAAGGTGGTCACTTCTGGTTTGACTTGCGGCTTCTTCCATTGCAACTCGTTTGACCGCCTCCTTTTCTGTATCCATCATCGCATTCAAAAACGGAATATAATATATGCAGATACAACAGGTAATACCGATCAAAAGAATGATTGCCACCACCAATATGGTCATCAGGTTCCCGCTGTTCAAAAGAGAAACCGTAAGCCCTGTGGATACCAGAGCACAGAGATTATTGATGGCTCGCCCCATTCCGGCCCATAGCCTTGGATTTTTTGTATAGTAGGATAAATCCATGAAAGAGGCGATAAAGAAAACCACAAAAAAGCCCGCAGAAATATAAAACACCATAAGGCCAAACAAAAAGCTTCCGCCCAACTGAATGATAATGATAGAAATCACCGACAACATGGTAATCACATACATCAT
Source organism: Agathobacter sp. (assembly GCA_022767075.1). Classification (GTDB taxonomy): domain Bacteria; phylum Bacillota; class Clostridia; order Lachnospirales; family Lachnospiraceae; genus Roseburia. Next base: position 1,196 of record JALEPP010000049.1, read on the forward strand.
TAGTGGCATAAACATGCGATTTTTCAGATCATAGATTAGCCCCGCCACAACACCGCTGACCGCCAGCAGAAGTCTCGGCCATTGGCCAATATCAAAGGTTCCTTCCGAGTGAACCATTGTGATAGCATTGTCCAAGGTGGAAAAAATCAGAGTCATTAAAAAGACACTTGCACACAAGGCTGCCAGAGGTACTTTCGGATTTTGAATGGGCATCAGATGATGATGAACTTCCCCTTCTGTCTCATCTACATATTGGGACAGCCGTACTCCGCAAAATGCAAAAACCAGCATGAGCAGGGAAATCATCACTGCCTCCACATCCTGATTCTTAATCCAATTATGATTGCAATACTGAAGAAAAATGCCCAGCGCATAGGACAGACCGATATAAGTTGCCAGTCTTCCATAATTCTTAATCGCTCTGGACACCAAATAACATGCTACGCTTCCTGCCATTCCCATAAGCGCAAAGCAGATTCCCCCAACCAAATAGAGAACCGTAACACGCTCTTGTCTCTCCAGAAGAATCACGCAGGCAACACACAAGATTGTACCCACGATGGAAAAGACCTTCCATTGGTCGATGGAAAGTCTCTTATAGATAACCCCATACATCACAAAACCGATTACACTAATTCCCAGCATAAGATTCTGGGCATTCGCCACTGCATCGCTTGGTATAAAAAGCGCCATTCGGTTATCAAACAAATACTCTGTACTAAGAAAACAGAAATGAAAAAGAGCCAGAGTTACCATGGAAAGGATAACTCCATCGGTCTGTGGTCTATTAGGTTGTCTGGTTGTAGAAAACTCCTTGATTCTCATTGTAGGTATAGGTGCCCCTCTTTCCGTACGTACTTTCTTTCTCCTTTTGGGTAGTGGCTCTTGTCTCAATGAGCTTCGCCTGTACATAAGCGCGATAGCCGTATCCACCCTTGTTATAGAACAGGTTCTTCACCTTTGACAAATCTGCCTTTTTAAAATCCTCTTCCTTGATGGTAAGCTGATTGTCCTTTCCAATGGTGATCCCAATCGACTTTAATGCCTTACTGTTTTCCGTAGTGAGCTGTATCAAGCTCTCCACACCCTTTTTAACTCCGCTTGTGCCGGAATCCTCCGTCTTATCCATAAGGGAGTTAAAGCTTTTCACAAAAGAGGATACTTCTTTCCATGCCACTTCTTTTTGCTCACTGTCATCCGAGTCAGAGGCACCACCGGAAAGAGCTTTGCTACTCATAAGTGCTTCCAATGAGCTCTGAAGATTTTTGGACTCACCAATGATACTACTTAGCTCCTTCTCTGAATCTTCCTTCTCAGCCTTGTCATTGACCGCGTCTCCAAAAGGAACCTTTCCATCCTGCTTGTAATATGCTTTCACCAATTTCCCATAACTGCCGTTTCGGATTGTGGCATAATCCGAATAGCTGATGCCAAGCATATCTGATACCCCAGCGGAACTAAGTCCTGAGCTTCTTGGATTTAAGCTTGAAAACAAAACCCCAATTGAAGAGGAATCATATCCTGAAATTGTTGACATAAACCATCTCTCCTTCCCTGAAAAACTAACACATCCTTGTATTCTATTTTCCATATCGGCTTGCTCTTAAAAATTCTTAAGAAATATCCCATATTATGATGTCAGGCATGACTGATTTCACGGTTAGATATTCTCAATCTGCCAATCGATTGGCTCTACTCCATTTTTCTCCAGAAACTCGTTGGCCCGGCTAAAATGCTTGCATCCGAAAAATCCCCGGTAAGCGGAAAGCGGACTTGGATGTGGTGCCGTCAGAACCAGATGCTTTGGGTTATTTAGCATTTTGATCTTGCTCTGGGCCGGTTTACCCCAGAGGAAATAGACAATCGGTCTGTCCTGGGCATTGACCGCTTCAATTACCGCATCGGTAAATTGCTCCCAACCCTTTCCCTGATGGGAATTAGCCTGATGAGCCCGAACCGTCAGTACTGTATTCAGACAAAGGACACCCTGGTCCGCCCACTTTTTCAAATATCCATTGTTGGGAATTTCGCATCCCAGATCACTCTGGAGTTCCTTATAAATATTCTGTAAAGACGGTGGAATCTCCCTTTGATCCGGCAACACGGAAAAGCTGAGTCCATGAGCCTGATGCTCGTTGTGATAAGGATCCTGCCCAAGAAGAAGCACCTTCACTTCACTGAGAGGAGTAAAATGAAAGGCGTTAAAAATATCCTCTGCCGGCGGATAAATCACATGGGTGCTGTATTCCTCCTTCACAAACCGATAAAGCTCTCTATAATATGGCTTTTTAAACTCCGCTTCCATTGCTGGAAGCCAATCATTATCTATCATACTCATCGTCTTACTGAAACGCCCCGCTCTGCCAAATCATTCTTTAAATCCATAATCTCAAGCTCTTTGTAGTGGAAAAGAGATGCTGCCAATGCCGCATCTGCCTTGCCCTCTGTAAGAGCTTCGTAAAAATGCTCCTTAGTTCCTGCTCCTCCTGACGCAATTACAGGGATAGAAACGTGCTCTGCGATGGTTCTGGTCAATTCAATATCATAGCCGGCCTTGGTGCCATCACAGTCCATACTGGTAAGAAGAATCTCTCCTGCCCCCAGTTCATTGGCCTTTATCGCCCATTCTACTGCATCGAGGCCCGTATCCAGACGACCTCCGTGCTTGTAGACATTCCAGCCAGTTCCATCCTCTCTCCTTCTTGCATCGATAGCCACCACTACGCACTGGCTTCCAAACTGCTCCGCAGCCTCTCGAATCAGCTGTGGGTTGTCAATTGCCGCTGAGTTAACAGATATCTTGTCTGCTCCCTCTCTCAAAAGCGCCTTAAAATCATCCACCGTGCGGATTCCACCTCCTACGGTGAATGGAATAAACACCTGCTGCGCTACCTTGCGTACCATGTCCACCACGGTATTTCTCTGGTCGGAGGAGGCTGTAATATCCAAAAATACCACCTCGTCCGCCCCTGCGGCATCGTAAGCCTTTGCCACCTCTACCGGATCTCCTGCATCACGCAGGTTCACAAAATTAATCCCTTTTACAACCCTGCCGTCCTTTACATCGAGACAGGGAATAATACGCTTTGTTAACATACAGCACACTCTCCCTTCAAGCCGGCAAAATTTTTCAGAAGAGAAAGCCCTACTGTACTGCTCTTCTCCGGATGAAACTGACAGGCAAACACGTTGCCCTTTTCAACCGATCCATGTATATTCACTCCATACTGGGTAGTGGCTGTGACTATTTCAGGATCCTTCGCTTCCAGATAATAGGAGTGCACATAATAGACATATGCACCATTGGGAATACCCTGGAACAACGTTGCTCCCGGTTTGATTTCCAGAGAATTCCAGCCCACGTGGGGAATCTTCATTCCGGGCTCACCCTGGATTTTTTTTATTGCTCCCGGCAAAATATGTAAGCCCTCCACACCTTCACTCTCTTCACTGCCATCAAACAGCAGCTGAAGGCCAAGGCAGATTCCAAGAAAAGGAGTTCCTTTTTCCGTCACCTCTTCTATGGCCTTGTGAAGTTCCAATCTCTTAATCTGCTCCATGGCAGAGCCAAATGCACCCACTCCCGGAAGAATCACCTTATCTGCACACAGGATCTCATGATAATCTCCCGTAATGATAGATTCCTCTCCAATAAAGCGCAGTGCTTTCTCTACGCTTTTCAAGTTACCTGCATTGTAGTCAATAATCGCTACCATCTTATTCTATCCCCAATTCCTGTAATTTCTTATGCAATTCTACGCTGTATGAACTTCTGGTGCGAATCTGGTAGAGCTTTGAAGCATCCTCTTCGGAAAGTCCATACTCAGCCATCTTTTCAGCAGCCAAGGCCCTCACCTGATCCATCTGGTCTTTGGCTCCTAGCTCCTCTGCTTTTTCAATATTCTGATTGTATCGTCCAATGACACATACCAGGCTGTCCACTGCATCCACAGTTCTATCCAGCTGCACCGCCATCTCATAGCCGGCATAGGCATCTGCAACCTGGGCTACTAAAACGATCTTCTGGTAGGTATCCTGATCCTTCTTTGACTCCTTAAGTCCGCTCTCTGCCTTGTATGCCTCAATATAGCAATGGTAATCACTGGCACCATTATTATAAAGCTCTTCTGCCTTTTTCATAGCAGTCTGGTATCCCGTGAGCTCTGTGGTAACAAGTACCAACAGCATTGCTGACAATACCATTGCAAAAATTAGAAGAACAGGAACCTTTGGAAGAGGTTTGGATTGATCATTAAAAAATGGTTTCTTTTCCTTCTTCGGTTTCTTAGGCTTTTGTTCCTTTGGAGCTTTCGCCTTCTTCGGCTTCTTCTCCTTTGGTTTTTTCTCCTTTTTCTTCTTCTCTTTTCCTTTTTTCTCTTCCTTGCCCGGAAGGTTAGCCCCTTCCAGCTCCTGAAGAATTGCCAGGTTCTCATCGGACAATTCTTTTGCATCCGGTCCCTGTGATGCCGAGACATCCACCTTCTCAGCCGGTGCCTTTACCTCTTCTACATGCTCTTTAAAGAGAGCCTGTAACAGACGCTTGAAAAATCCCGGTTTCTTAGGCTTTTTGTCAGAGTCCTCCGTCAAAGGAGCCTCCCCATCCCTGAGAGCCTCCTGATTCTCCATCTCTTTTTGAGCAAACTCCTGGAAAGCCTCTCCTCCGTCCAAAGGAGCATCTCCCGTTCCTTCACTCATATCAAGCAAGGAGCTCAGATCCGCCAGGTCATCATCCCCGGCTAACAGGCTCATCAGATCCTCTGTCTCATTTCCGGAGAGTGGCACCTCTTCTCCACTCATATCCTCCCCAAGGGACTCACCACCCATATCAGAAAAGCCCTCCAGGGCGTCAACTCCCCCGAAGGCTTCCTCCGAAAACACATCCCCGTCCATAAGAGCTCCTTCTGTAGAAGCGTCCCCATCCGCAAGAGGTTCTTCTGTGGAAGTGTCCTCATCCATCAGTGAGCTTTGCAAAAGGTCCTCAGTGGAATCTCCATCCTGATCTTCGTCCATCATCTGGGCCAACGCCCCATCTAAGATATCCTCCGGTTCATAGCTATCCTGTAAATCCTTCGCCATGCGAACCTGTTCATCGAACTGTAATTCCTGCTCAAATTCACGAAGATAGCGATCTGCATCCTCTTTCCCAAGCTCCTCTTCTATAGCTTTTAGGAAATCATCTCCTTCCAGTCCCAAGAAATCCTTCTCAGAAATATCATCGTCCGTCTCCAAGTCCAAGGAACTGTTTTCTCTCGTCCCCTCTTCTATTTCCAGATCCTTTTCTCTCCGTCCTCCAGAAACAGAATTCAAAAGATTATCTAAGTAGTCTTCTTCCTTATTGCTCATGTTCCCTCCAGCATTGGTAAAGTACAAAGGGATGTGATGAATCTCACCACATCCCATACTCTTTCATCTCATTAAGCTGTTGCTCCATCAATCAGCTTATCAATGGCGCCTACAAGCTGTCCAATCTCCGGTTTGGTCAGCTGTGCATCTGCTCCAAGAAGCTCGCCTTTTCTTCTCATTTCCTCATTTACGAGAGATGAGAAAATAACAAGAGGAATGCTCTTCATATCATCGTTTGACTTAACCAGCTTGGTAAGACGATGACCATCCATTCTCGGCATCTCAATATCCGTAACGATGCAGTGCACATTCTTTTGAATATCGCCAGATGCATTCAGTTCCTGAAGCTTGTCCCATGCCTCCTGACCATCTGCTGTGACAATCAGATTGGTGTATCCTGCTTTTTTCAAGCATTCTGTAATCAGCTTGCTCAAAAGTGGCGAATCCTCAGCGATAAGAATTGGCGACTCGTTACGGTCTCTCTCTGTCATCTGATCCACATCATTTACACGAAGTCCCGTCTCCGGACTGATTTCTGAAACGATGGACTCAAAATCAAGAATTACCACAAGCTTGTCCTCTAATTTGATTACACCGGTGGAGGTGCTTGCTCCCTTTGTATTAATGGTTGAATCCGGCTTGATAATTGCTTCCCAGGATACTCGGTGAATTCCAATTACCTGATCCACGTGGAATGCAATGTTAAGCTTGTTGAAATTGGTGATAATGAAAAGACCCTCATCCTCTGCCGGCTCCATTCCAAGACAGCTTCTTAAGCTGATAACGGTAATCATGGTATCACGTGGCATGAAGATACCTTCTACACTTGGATGTGAATTAGGTACAGGAGTAATCGGCTGATACTGAAGAATCTCACGAATCTTAGCAACATTGATTCCATAATGATTCTCCCCCAGTGTAAACTCCAGAATCTCAAGTTCATTAGTTCCTGACTCTAATAAAATATTAGTATCCATTCAATAACTCCTCCTACTTTTCGCATTGAATATAGTATGTGGCATCTCCCTGTGTATAAAAAAGCTGTACACCACTTAAATTCTCGGCCACTGATTTATCTATTTCAAACAACAGCACGGTCTCTACCGTTTCTCCTGCTGCTATCGTACCCTGATAGTTGGCCAGATCCTCCGGCAAAAGAGTCGTGGTAGCTGTCACCTTACTCTTGCCAATCTCCACCCGGAATCTGCCATCCTTGGATAACACATCTATGGGAATCGACTCTGCTGTGTTGTTAGAAAGGGCAATCTTCATCACGTAGAACGTCTTACCCTCTGCTGCATCGATTGCATAGACCCCTTCCTTTAGGAACATATCATCCAGATAGGGCTCCTGAAAGGATGTCTGAATCCCCGTAAGTCCCAGCGCCTGCTCCAAGGTAGCCACCGGAAAGCTCTGCGTATTCTTGTCATCCCCCTCTTGTGTATCGGTTACTTCCGCATCCAGCCCTTCCGTAGAAGTCTCTGTATCCTTCGTATCCTCGGTATCTTCTGGGGGAGTGTCCTTTTGCTTCTCATCTTCCAGAAGTGCCTTGTTAACTGCACAGACTCCATCCTTCTGATAGATGTTGTACTTGGATAATGTTTTCGCGGCATACTGTACCACGAGCTCGTGTTCCTGATCGGTCATCTCATGAAGCGGTTCCCCACAACCAGTGAGGAAAATCGCCGTCAGAGCAACTACAGGAATCCATGTTTTTTTCAATGGTTTCCACCCCTTGATACTTTTTTCCTAATTTATATTAAATGTAACACATTTACACCTTTGACGCAACCTCTAATTCCAACCAAAATTCTACACCATTTGGATAATTTGTCACCCCACACTTCTGGTTCATCAGCTCCATAATGGCTTTGACAATAGACAGGCCAATGCCATTGCCTCCATACTCTCTTGTACGGGCCTTATCCACCTTATAGAACTTTGTCCAGATCTTCTCTATTTCCTCCTCCGGAATAGGCTCACCGGTATTAAATACTCCCAGTCGTATCTTTTCATTTTCCCGGGAAATGCCAATGTGTATTTCTTTTACCTCTCCCATGGCGTAGTGAATGGCATTGCTGAGGTAATTGGTAAGTACCTCCTCCACCAGAAATTCATCTCCCCACACATACACAGGATCTTTCTGCTGATAGACTGCCGTAATCTCGTTTTGCTCCAGCAGAACCTGAATGGATGCTAAAACCCCGGAGACCAATTCATTCAGGTCAAAGCGTTTCATATCCACCGGTTCATCACCAAATTCCAGCTGTGTCAGTGTCAGAAGCTTTTTGACCATGGTGTTCATCTTGTCCGCTTCATCCCGAATGACCTCGCAGTAGAATTGTCTGCTCTCCGGATCATCGGAAACTCCTTCCTCTAATCCCTCTGCATATCCTTGAATCAACGCAAGAGGTGTCTTAAGCTCATGGGATACGTTTGCAATAAATTCCTTTCGCATCTCATCAATCTGCTGTTTCTTTTGGATATCGCTTTCCAGCTGCAGGTTGGCACTCTTAAGCTGCGCAATGGTTCCCTCAAGTGCCGTAGACATCTGATTCATGGATAGACCAAGCTCATCAATTTCTTTTGGGGTGTAATTCCCCGGCTGATATTTTGCCTCAAATCTCATGTTAGTCATATCCTTAGACAAATGCATCAGACTCTCGATTGGTTTTACCAGCTGTTTGGACAAAAGCAACACAAACAGGATGCTCACAAGGAGTATTGCACCACTCACATAGCGAAAAAAGGTATTGGTAATCTGCGCACTCTCCCTGATACTTTCCAAGGCGGTACGCATATACAAAAGACTTCCGTCAGACAGCTTTCCAAAAAGCAGCAGATACTCCTCATTCATCCTATGATCAATGCGGCGTATCAGCGTATACTCCTCTGTATCATCCAGCACCGTCATCTCCTGATTATCGGTTTCAAAAAGGATATCATTCAGCTCTTTCTGAAACACCAGGGGATTGTTCATGGAAGAGCGAACAATCAGCTTGTTCTCTCCAATGATCAAGGTCATGACATTCCCGTTGACGCACAACCGCTCAAAGGTGGTGTCAAACTCAGAGCTACCTAACATACCGCTCTCTGCCGCCTCATCCAGCAACGTATAAGAGGACACCATATCCTGCTGCTTCTTCATAAGATAGTACTTCTCCAG
>JALEPP010000172.1 GCA_022767075.1 Agathobacter sp.
GGTAGCACCCTTTCCGGACTCCGCATTCTCAACTGCGGCTTTGAGACGTTTCTTAAGTCCATGTCCTGCAAAGATGTTGTCTCCAAGTACCATAGCAACGGTATCATTGCCGATGAATTCCTCACCAATAATGAATGCCTGAGCAAGTCCGTCCGGGCTTGGCTGAACAGCGTATGTCAGCTCAACACCAAACTGATGTCCGTCTCCTAAAAGCTCCTGGAATCTTGGAGTATCCTGTGGAGTCGATATGATTAAGATCTCACGGATTCCTGCGTTCATCAACACCGACATTGGGTAATAAATCATAGGTTTGTCGTAAATAGGAAGCAACTGTTTAGAGGTTACCATGGTAAGTGGGTACAGACGTGTGCCGGAACCACCTGCTAAAATAATACCTTTCATGTAGCTTCTCCTTTCTGGCCTCTGCCAAATCCTTGTTTTTAACTTATGTTTGCATTATAAAAGGTGACGTATCGTCACTTTCAAGTACTTTTTCTTATTTTACACATTTTTTATACTTAAAAATCCACTGCTTGTACAACTCCCTTGATAATCTATTGCACTCTCATGAAAACTATGCTAGGATTTAATCATTCTACAGACCATTCCGTCTGTAAACATCTTCTAAGATTCTGGCAAGTCAGCCACATTTTCACGAAGATTATTACAATTACATAACAAAGGGGGAAATGCCTATGGCAACAAACAGAAACAGTTACACTCTCACAGACATTCTCGGGGAGCCACTCACCAAACAGGAAGCTCTCACTTATGTCCGCACAAACACAGACGCGACAACTTATCAACGCTTTATCCAAATGGATGTTGCATATCGAGAAAAGCTATTGAGGTTCATAATGGGAAAAAACGGACTCTCAATCACTTACGACGAGGTTTTTCGATACGTAATGATGCCCGGCGGGACCACAAGTCGACTTGAAAAATTTCTATCAGCAATTCTTGGAGAATCCGTGACAATCGAACAACTTCTTCCCAGAGAAGGTACTCTACTCTATGAAGAAGGCTCATTTGTTATAGCAGATATCGTTGTACGTTTGAAGACAGGTTCTACCGTCAATGTGGAAATTCAGAAAATTGGCTATATGTTTCCTGGTGAAAGAAGCAGCTGTTACACCGCAGACATGATTATGCGACAATACAATTATCTTAAAAATAGCAACAGCAACTTCACTTACAAACTAATGAAACCCGTCTATCTCATCGTCTTCATGGAGAATAGTCCAGAACTTTTCCATGTCACAAAAGAGTACATCCATAAAAAAGTCTCCAATTTTAATACGGGGATACAACTAAATCTCCTAGATAATATCTATTATATAGCTCTTGACACTTTTCGGTCTTTAAGCCAAAATATAAGAACAGAACAAGATGCATGGTTGAAATTTCTTACAGAGGATGATCCAGACGAGATTGTCCATTTTGTAAACGATTTTCCAGAGTTTCTTCCTTGCTATCATGACCTAATTGAGTTTCGTCATAATCCAAAGGAGATGATATTTTTGTTTTCAGAAGCCCTCAAAAAAATGGATAGAAACACAGAGCGTTACATGGTAGAAGAACTGAATAAAAAGGTCAATAATTTGATAGACCAAAACTCAGAATTACAAAATACGAACTCCAAGTTACAAAGTTGTATTTCAGAGAAAGATGCTATCATTCAAGAACTAAAGCAAAAACTTGCTCAGAATAATCTTTAATCAGAAATGCCCAATCCGTTACGGATTGGGCATTTACTTTATCTAACTTTTCTTCTGGAAGTGGCAATTG
>JALEPP010000095.1 GCA_022767075.1 Agathobacter sp.
ACAACTTTTGCAATATGAACAACAATTTACTCAATGGAAAAAGAAAAAAAACCAGATATAATGAAATCATAATAAGAAACGGAGGTAACTTACAATGGAAATGACACTCAGATGGTATGGATCAAAATTTGATACTGTAACTTTGAAACAGATTAGACAGATTCCTGGTGTGACCGGAGTAATCACTACATTATATGACACTGAGCCAGGAGAGGTTTGGACAAGAGAGCGCATCCGTGCAATGAAAGAAGAGGTAGAAGCAGCGGGCCTTCACATTGCCGGAATCGAAAGTGTAAACGTTCATGACGCAATCAAAACTGGAGCGGCTGACAGAGATCATTACATTGATAATTACATCCAGTGCTTAGAGAACCTTGGACAGGAGGACATCCACCTGGTATGCTACAACTTCATGCCGGTATTTGACTGGACCAGAACCGAGCTTGCAAGAAAACGTCCGGATGGATCTACCGTGCTTGCCTACACTCAGGAAGCAGTAGATGCCCTTGATCCGGAAAAGATGTTTGACTCCATTGCAGGAGACATGAACGGAACCATCATGCCGGGCTGGGAACCGGAGAGAATGGCAAAGGTAAAAGAGCTTTTTGCTATGTATCAGGATATTGATGATGAGAAGCTGTTCGAGAATTTGAAATACTTCTTAGAGAGAATTATGCCGGTATGTGATAAATACGACATCAACATGGCAATTCATCCGGATGATCCGGCTTGGAGCGTATTTGGACTTCCACGTATCATTATCAACAAGCAGAACATTCTTCGTATGATGCAGATGGTAGACAACCCACACAACGGTGTGACCTTCTGTTCAGGATCTTACGGAACCAACCTTGAGAATGATCTTCCGGATATGATTCGTTCCTTAAAGGGAAGAATTCATTTTGCACATGTTCGCAACCTGAAGTTCAATACTCCTACTGACTTCGAAGAGGCAGCACACCTTTCCAGCGATGGAACCTTCGATATGTACGAAATCATGAAGGCTCTCTACGATATCGGATTCGACGGACCAATTCGCCCGGACCACGGACGTATGATTTGGGATGAGGTTGCTATGCCGGGCTACGGACTTTACGACCGTGCACTTGGAGCTACCTACTTAAACGGACTTTGGGAGGCAATCGACAAGAGCCACACCAGAGGTGTTGAGAAAAGATAGTCAGTTGGCATTAGGCTGACAGATAGCAGATGAATAGCAGATAAATGACGTCAATGTCATAGGAAAGGAAAAATCATGGTTTTAAATGAGAATGGATTAAAGGATAGAGCACAGTGGGAAGAAAAAGGATATCACCTTCCACAGTATGACAGAGAAGCAATGATTGCTCGTACCAAGGAGAACCCAATGTGGGTACATTTTGGCGCAGGTAACATTTTTAGAGCATTCCAGGCAAACGTAGCCCAGAACCTTTTGAATGAAGGTGTGATTGACAGAGGTATCACTGTTGTTGAAGGATTTGATTACGAAATCATTGAGAAAAAATATCGTCCAAACGATAACTATTCCATTTTAGTAACCTTAAAATCTGACGGACAGATTGAAAAGACAGTAGTGGGTTCCATCGCTGAGACCTGTATTCTGGATTCAGAGGATGAAAAAGAGTTCGGAAGATTAAAGGAGATTTTCTCGGCAGATTCTCTTCAGATGGCTTCCTTCACCATTACCGAGAAGGGATACAGCCTTGTAGATGGAAAAGGCAACCTTCTTCCGGCAGTGGAAGCGGACCTTGCAGCCGGACCGGAAAAGCCAGGCAGCTACATCGGAAAAGTAGCAGCTCTTTTATATACCAGATACGAGAGCGGCAAAAAGCCAATCGCTATGGTAAGCAATGACAACTGTTCTCACAACGGAGACAAGCTCTACGCTGCCATGAACGGAATTGCAGAGAAATGGGTAGAAAATGGAAAGGCTGACGCAGGATTCTTAGATTACATCCGTGACAACACCAAGGTTTCCTTCCCATGGACCATGATTGACAAGATTACCCCGAGACCGGATGCCTCTGTAGAAGAAATCTTAAAGAAGGATGGCATGGAGGATTTGGAGCCGGTTATCACCTCAAAGAACACCTACGTAGCTCCTTTCGTAAATGCGGAGGAGACAGAGTACCTGGTAGTGGAGGATGTGTTCCCTAACGGACGCCCGGCATTAGAGAAAGGCGGAGTAATCTTTACAGACAAAGAGACTGTAGACAAGGTTGAGCGTATGAAGGTATGTACCTGCTTAAACCCACTGCACACAGCTCTTGCCGTATATGGATGTCTTCTTGGATACACCTTAATCTCAGAGGAGATGAAGGATGAGGAGCTTGTGAAGCTGATCAAGACCATCGGTTACAAGGAAGGACTTCCGGTAGTAGTTAATCCTGGAGTTTTGGATCCAAAGACCTTTATCGATACCGTAATCGGTGTGAGACTTCCAAACCCATTTATGCCGGATGCTCCACAGCGTATTGCAACTGACACATCTCAAAAGCTTGCAATCCGTTTTGGAGAGACCATCAAAAACTACAAGAAACAGGGCTTAGATCTTTCTGAGTTAAAGCTCATTCCTCTTGTGTTTGCCGGATGGCTTCGTTACCTTATGGGCATCGATGACAATGGCAATGCTATGGAAGTTAGCTCAGATCCATTGCTTGACACCGTAGTTCCTTACGTAGCAGGCTTTCAGCTTGGAGAAAAAGCAGATGTGGAAGCTGCTTTAAAACCGGTATTAGAAAACGAAAAGATTTTCGGAGTAAATCTCTACGACGTGGATATGGCAAAATTGGTATGCAGCTACTTTGAAGAGTTGATTGCAGGACCTGGTGCTGTACGTGCAACTTTGAAAAAATACGTCTAAACAGAAATAAGCTATATTTAGCCGGAGACACAAGCACCCTGGAGACAAAAACGTCCGGGAGGGCGCATACCCGGCGGAAAGAAGGATGAAAATGAACGAAGTATTAGAAAAACTTGGTAAAATCGGTATCGTACCGGTTGTTGTGTTAGATGATGCAAAGGATGCAGAGAGCTTAGGAAGAGCTCTTATGGAAGGTGGACTTCCATGCGCAGAGGTTACGTTCCGTACCGCAGCAGCAGAAGAGTCTATTCGCATTTTAAGTGAGAAATTCCCTGAGATGATCGTAGGAGCAGGAACTGTTCTTACGATTGAGCAGGTGGATCGTGCTGTAAAGGCCGGCGCAAAATTTATTGTCAGCCCGGGAACCAATCCAAAGGTAGTTGATTATTGTGTGAAAAACAATATTCCAATTACTCCGGGAACCTGTACTCCAAGTAATGTGGAGACAGCTCTTGAATTCGGACTTGATGTAGTGAAATTCTTCCCGGCAGAGCCAAGCGGCGGATTAAACTTTATCAAGGCAATCGCTGCTCCATACGTTGGTGTGAAATTTATGCCAACCGGCGGAATCAATGCCAAGAACGTCAGAGACTACCTTGCCTATGACAGAATTATTGCCTGTGGCGGAAGCTGGATGGTAACAAAGGATCTCATCAAGGCTGGTGACTTTGAACAGATTAAGAAGCTTACAGCAGAGGCTGCTGAAATTGTGAAGGAGGTACGTGGATAATGGATATGAATTTGAGAGCAAAAGAAGATTGCATGTTTGATGCCGTGTCTCTTGGAGAAGTTATGCTTCGTCTCGATCCGGGTGAGGGTCGTATTCGTACTGCAAGAAGCTTTCGTGCATGGGAAGGTGGCGGAGAGTATAATGTAGTTCGCGGTCTTAGAAGATGCTTTGGCATGAAGACAGCAGTTCTTACCGCATTTGCAGACAACGAGGTTGGAAAGCTTATGGAGGATTTTATCCTTCAGGGTGGAGTAGATACCTCTTTGATTAAGTGGATGAAAACCGATGGAATCGGACGTGTATGCAGAAACGGATTGAACTTCACCGAGCGCGGATTTGGTATTCGTGGTGCAAAGGGATGCTCAGACCGTGCCAATACCGCTATTTCAAAGGCAACTCCGGAGGATTTTGATTTCGATTATATTTTCGTAACCTTAGGAGTACGTTGGCTTCACACCGGCGGAATCTATGCAGCTCTTTCAGAGCAGTCATGTGAGACCGTCCTTGCAGCAATCAAAACTGCTAAGAAATACGGAACCATCGTATCTTACGACTTAAACTACCGTCCATCCATGTGGAGTGCAATCGGTGGAATCGAAAAAGCTCAGGAAGTAAACAAAGAAATCGCAAAATATGTGGATGTTATGATTGGAAATGAAGAAGACTTCACAGCTTGCCTTGGCTTTGAAATCGAAGGAAACGACGAGAACTTAAAAGAGTTGAACATCGAAGGCTACAAGAAGATGATCAACGAAGCCGTAAAGGTATATCCAAACTTCAAGGCTGTTGCAACCACCCTTCGTACCGTAAAGACCGCTACCGTAAATGATTGGAGCGCACTTTGCTGGGCAGACGGAGAAATCTACAAGGCAAAGGACTACAAGGGACTTGAGATTATGGATCGTGTAGGTGGAGGAGATTCCTTTGCGTCAGGACTGATTTACGGACTTATGACTACCGGTGATGCAGAGGTGGCTGTCAACTACGGTGCAGCTCACGGAGCACTTGCCATGACAACTCCTGGTGATACCACAATGGCATCTAAGGATGAGGTAGAGGCCCTTATGGGTGGTGCCGGAGCAAGAGTACAGCGCTAATAGGAGGAATTGCAATGAAAAAATTTATGGATGCGGATTTCCTTTTAACCACTCCAACCGCGAAACATCTGTACCATGATTTTGCAGAGAAGCTTCCTATTATCGACTATCATTGTCATTTGTCTCCAAAGGAGATTTATGAGGATGTACAGTTTGAGAATATCACCCAGGTCTGGCTTGGGGGAGACCATTACAAATGGCGTCAGATGCGCTCCAATGGAGTAGAAGAAAAGTATATTACAGGGGATGCCTCTGACAGAGAGAAATTTCAGAAATGGGCAGAGACTTTGGAGGTGGCAATCGGCAATCCTCTTTATCACTGGAGTCATCTGGAACTACAGAAATACTTTGGCTACGAGGGACATCTTTGCGGCGATACCGCAGAGGAGGTATGGAACCTTTGCAACGAGAAGCTTTCCACTCCGGAGATGTCAGCAAGAAACCTGATTCTTCAGTCCAATGTAGAAATGGTATGCACCACAGATGATCCGGCAGATAGTCTGGAATGGCATAAGAAAATCAGAGAGGATGGTTTCTCAGTAAAGGTGTTGCCATCCTTTAGACCTGACAAGGCAAGAGCTATCGAAAAAGAAGGCTTCTGTGACTATATTCAGACTCTTTCAGCCGCAAGTGGTATTGCAATCACGGATTTTGCATCCTTGGTAGATGCCTTAAGACAGCGAATGGATGTATTCGATGAAAATGGATGCGTGGTATCCGACCATGGTCTTGAGTACGTTATGTATGAAAGCTACACGGATGCAGAGGCGGACGAAATCTTCAAAAGACGACTTGCCGGCGAAGAACTTACAGCAACAGAGATGCGTAAATACAAGACAGCATTTATGGTTGCAGTGGGCAGAGAATATGCAAAACGTCACTGGGTAATGCAGCTTCACTATGGAGTACAGCGTGACCTTAACAAAAAGGTATTTGCTGCCCTGGGACCGGATGCGGGTATCGATGCTATCGATACGGTTGGCTCTTCCGTAGAGATGGGCCAGTACCTAAATGCTTTAGCCGTAACAGATGAATTGCCAAAAACCATTATCTATTCCTTGAATCCTGCAGATGACGCTGCCATTGGCACTGTTATTGGATGCTTCCAGGATAGTACCGCAGTGGGCAAGATTCAGCATGGATCTGCCTGGTGGTTCAACGACAACAAGACCGGCATGATTGCCCAGATGACATCCCTTGCAAATCTTGGTTTGTTGGGCAATTTTGTGGGAATGCTGACAGATTCCAGAAGCTTTTTATCCTACACCAGACATGAGTATTTCCGCCGTATTATGTGTGAGCTGATCGGTGGCTGGGTAGAGAATGGAGAATACCCACAGGACGAAAAAGCATTAAAGAGAATTGTAGAGGGAATTTCTTTCTACAATGCGAAACGATACTTCCAGAAATAAAACCAATAATTCCTAACCATAAATATAAAGTGTATAAAAGAGCGGTATGTGTCTTTGCATATCGCTCTTTTTGTTATTTAAAAGAGGCAAATTCGACCCAAAATTACGAGAAATTTTCAAAAAATTTGCACATTTTCTATTGAGTAATTAGAGAAATGAGTTAAAATAGTACCAAAGGCATAATTATGCCTGGGACATATGGTAAGGAACGGAAACGTTATATGGATAAACAGCTAATAAATGTAAAAATGAAAAAAATACTTATCGTTCTGGTGGTATTTTTAGGTATTATTTTGACGGTGCTTGGCAATTCTTATCGGATTGCAAAGGAGATGACCAAGCAGTTATACCAGAACCTGGAGGACGTAGCCAATCAGAATGCACTGGCATTACATAATACGGTTCATGGGAATTACCTGTTGCTGGAGGGATTGTCGGACAACCTTCGTGGAGCCACACCGGAGGATATTGAGGAACGTCTGGATACCTTAAATGGTTTTGTAGGAGAATATGGATTAAAGAGATTCGCTTTTTGCTTTCCGGATGGAACCTGCTATTCTACGGATCAGGAGGTGTCGAATTTAGCCTTCCGCGAATTTTTTAAAAGAGGAATGGAAGGAAAGGGCACCATAACAGGGGTTTTATTTGACGCCTTAAGTGACGACCATGGGATGATTAACGTAATGACAATCCCAATCTATGATGAGTCCGGCAATGTGGAAAGTGTATTTGGTATGACCTATAATACCAAGGATTTCAATGAGGCTTTGCAGGTGGAAAGCTTCGACGGACAGGGATATAGCTGTGCCATTAATACAGATGGACAGATTATTGCTAATTTTGGGAATGACAGATTGGAGCTTTCCAAGAATCTGTTTGATGATATTCTGGCAAGGGATCCAAACAACAGCCGGATAATAGAGAATATCAAGGGACACATCGGAGAGGGTGAGCAAGGTGCAGGAACCATGTATTTGCCGGAAAAGACTTACTTTTGCTGTGTTCCAATCCAACTGCTTATGGGGGCTGAGACTTGGTATCTGGTAACCGCAGTTCCTGCAAAGGTTTTGGATGAGAGAACTGCTCCGATTTTGGACACTCTTTATCTGATGGGAGCCCTGGTAGTGATTCTGATTCTCATTGGGGTATGGGTGGTCATCTATCTGTCCAAAGAGCAGAGAAATATTGTGCTTAAGATTGCATATGAGGATGTGTTAACCGGAGGAGCCAATTTCCCGAAGTTTTTGAGTGATATGCAGAAGCGCAGGATAGAGAAGGGCTACATGGTGGCCATGGATTTGACTAATTTTAATAATATCAATATTGCAGCCGGAAAAAATGCCGGAGATCAGGCGCTGATTAGACTTTGGGATATATTGGACATGGAGGTTCAGAGTGGCGAATACGCAGGACACGTAGGTGAGGATTTGTTTATTATGTTCCTACAGGCTCCGGAAAGAGAACTGTTGGTTGAGCGTCTGAGAAGGATTTCTGAGGAAGTCAATGCAAACGCCAAAGCCCTTCAGATTCAGGGCATTCATGCCAGATACGGAATCTATTATTTGGACAAGAAAGAGTCTGTGGAGGAAGCCTATAGCAAGGCACAGATAGCCAGAAAATATGTCAAAACCTCCAAGGATCAGTGGTTTGCCTTTTATGACGAGATGGATCATGAGAAGCGCAAGCAGCTTCAACGATACGAGGAGCGCTTTGAAGAGGCTATGGACGCTGAGGAATTTGAGATATGGTTCCAGCCAAAATACAGTACCTCCACAGGAGAGATTGTGGGAAGCGAGGCTTTGGTACGTTGGAGAGAGCAGGACGGAAGCCTCATTCCACCAGGAAGCTTTATCCCTCTGTTTGAACAGAATGGTATGATTGTAAGACTGGATGAGTATGTTTTCCGACAGGTATGTAAACAGCAGGCAAAATGGCTAAGGGAGGGGCGCAAGATTCTTCCGGCTTCCATCAACCTGAGTCGTGCATCCTTGTACTATTCGGATATTGTGGATCGTTACCGCATGATTCTGGAAGAATTCCGTTTGGAGGCCAAATACATTCAGATTGAGGTGACAGAAAGTGCCATCGAGGGAAAGACCGATATCAGGGTGCTTTTGGAGGAATTCCGCAGTATCGGTATTCAGATTTTGATGGACGATTTCGGAACCGGCTTCTCATCCCTTGCAACACTGAATATGCGTTGCTTTGATACCCTAAAGCTGGACAAGAGTCTCATCGATCATATTGGTGATAAAAATGGTGAGACACTTTTGTACTATGTCATTAATATGGGACGTCAGTTGGGACTTCACATTACTGCGGAAGGCGTTGAGAATCAGATGCAGTTAAATTATCTTCAGGAATTGCAGTGCGACGATATCCAAGGATATCTGTTTGCGAAACCAATGCCTTTGGATGAATTTGAAAAGAAACTTTGATAGGAAAGGCGAGGATAACTTCCTCGCTTTTTTTCCTAAAAAATGCTTTGGCCTTTGTAAAAACAGGAGGAAATGCTTACATGCAGGAGCAGAAGAAAGAGAAAAAATCGGGAGGAAATTTCTGGCTTACCGTGGCTTCTTTTATTGTTGATAAAAGAAAAGCCATACTGCTGCTTTTTTTATTTGCGGCAGCTTATTGTGTCTATGGTGCTACCTTAACCAAGGTGAATCAGGATATTACCAAATATCTTCCGGAGGAAAGTGAGACAAGAATTGGCCTTACTACAATGGAGGAAGAATTTACAACCTTTGGAATGGCCTCGGTTATGATTGCAAATGTGACCTATGAGCAGGCCCTTCAGGTAGTTGACATCGTAGAAGCGGTACCGGGTGTTTCCTCTGTAGTTTTGGACAATTCAAAGGATTACTACAATGGAACCAATGCCCTGCTCACGGTAAACGTAGATGGTATTGACGGAGAACCGGAAAATATCGAGACCATGAATCGGGTGAAAGAGGCATTAACGGGATATGATTACTACATTTCTACTACAATTGGTGCCAATGAAGCCCAGCTGGAGCAGATTCAGAATGATATCTCGATTATCATGGTATTGGCTGTAGTGATTATTATCCTTGTATTAATTCTGGCAAGCTCTTCCTATATGGCAGTCCCGGTTTTAATGATGACTTTTGGTATTGCAGCGATTTTAAATATGGGAACCAACTATCTGCTTGGAGAAATCTCTTCCGTAACGGATTCCATTGCAGTTGTTCTACAGCTTGCTTTGGCCATTGATTATGCCATTATTTTACTGGATCGTTTTCTGGAGGAAAAACACCATATGGATAGTGAGAATGCGTTGAAGCAGGCTCTTTCTAAGGCAATACCGGAGAT
Organism: Agathobacter sp.; assembly: GCA_022767075.1. GTDB lineage: Bacteria > Bacillota > Clostridia > Lachnospirales > Lachnospiraceae > Roseburia. Next base: position 9,439 of record JALEPP010000095.1, read on the forward strand.
TAGCTCCTCTTCCCTGACCACGGTTTCCGGTATGCTGGCCATGTGTTTCATGCAGTTTCGAATTGGTTATGATATGGGTATTGTATTAATCAAGGCAATTCTTCTAAGTATGGCATCGGTGTTCTTTTTTATGCCGGGCCTTCTTATGACATTTGATAAACTCATTGATAAGACAACCCACAAAAGCCTTGTGCCAAATGTGTCTTTTGTGGGAAAGTTTGCCAATAAAACAAAATACATAATTCCACCGATTTTTCTGGTGGTAGTGATTCTGGCGTTCTTTGTGTCCAACAACTGTCTGTATGTATATGATATGAACAACGTGGAAAGTGCAAAGAAAAGCCAGTCGAAAATTGCTACAGAGAAGATAGAGGCGGCTTTCGGCAAGAGCAATCAGCTTGTGGTTATGGTTCCTAGCGGAGATTATGAACGTGAGGCCAAGGTATTAGAGGAGCTGGAAGAACTGGATTACGTAAAAAGTGCGGTAGGTCTTGCCAATCAGGAGCTTGCAGACGGAATCACACTCACAGGAAAGCTTACGCCCCGTGAATTTTCCGAGCTGACAGATTTGGACATGGAAGTGGTGCAATTTCTGTATACAGCCTATGCCTATAGTGAAGAACAATATGGTCCTATGGTAACCGGTATTGATGAATACGAGGTTCCACTTTTGGATATGGTGGTTTTCTTGGTGGATCAGTACGAGGAAGGCTATGTAACCTTAAGCGGTGACATGGCGGACATGATTGACGAATTGTCAGAAAGGTTGGATGATGCAACCGCTCAGCTGAAGGGAGAGAATTATGTCCGCTTTATCCTGAATATTGACAAGCCGGCTGAGGGAGAAGAGACCTATGGTGCCATGGAGGAAATCCGTAATGTGGCAGAGAAATATTACGGAGAAGGCTCTACAATCTTAGTGGGCAATTCTACCAGCTGTAAAGATTTGGCGGCTTCCTTTGCCGTTGACAACTGGATTATCACCATTTTGACGGCTTTGTTTGTCCTTCTGATTTTGATTTGTACCTTCCAGTCTGCAGGCCTTCCGGTGCTTCTGGTGTTAACCATTCAGGGAAGTATCTGGATTAACTTTAGTATTCCTGCACTTGTGGGACAGGGAATTTACTTTATTGCATACTTGATTTGTTCAGCCATTCAGATGGGTGCGACCATTGACTATGCAATCGTTATTTCCAGCCGATATATGGATCTGAAGACCAAGATGCCGTTAAAGGATGCGGTGGGAGAGACCATTAACCAGGCATTTCCAACTATCTTTACATCGGGAAGCATCATGGCAAGTTCAGGCTTTTTGATTGGTAACATTTCTTCCGATGCTACCACTTCAGCCATGGGTACCGCCCTTGGAAGAGGAACATTGATTTCGATTTTCCTGGTAATGTTTGTGTTACCGCAGATCTTGCTACTTGGGGATACCATAATTGAGAAGACCGCTCTAAACATTAACCTCAGTAGAGAACGCAAGGAGCTAAGCGGAAAAATGGCAGTGTCCGGTCATGTAAGAGGTTATGTACAGGGTGAAATTGATGCCGATATCCAGGGCGTTTTCCAGGGAGATATGCAGGTGTCATTAAAATCCGTAATTCCGGGACGAGATGCCACGGCGGAACCGATAGAGGAGGAAAAGAAGGATGAAGCATAGATACAGAAACAACAAAAAGAGGTTCGTTACCTTTTTCCTGCTTGTTACCCTCTGTCTCACACAGATACATCCGATATACGCCGATGAGACAGAAAATATCATCGAAATTGCCACTGTGGAAGAGTTCTTGGAACTGGCAGAAAACTGTAAGCTGGACGTATTCAGTGTGGGAAAAACGGTTGAGTTGAAAGCAGATATCAATCTTTTCGGAAGCGGATTTACAGGAATTCCTTACTTTAACGGAAACTTCCATGGGAACGGACATAAAGTCTACGGAATTAATATCGAGGCGAAAGGCTCACAGCTTGGCCTGTTTCGTTATGTGGGAGAGTTAGGATGCGTATCAGACCTTAATGCGTCCGGAGCTGTAATCCCTTCCGGTTCCCAGTTTGAGGTGGGGGGCCTTGTAGGAGTAAATTATGGAACCGTTCGAGATTGCTATTTCGAAGGAACTGTCTGTGGAATCGAGGCAGTAGGGGCCATTGTGGGTGCCAACAAATCAACAGGACAGCTTCTAAGCTGTGCTTCCAATGCGCTGGTGCTGGCAACGGACTTTACCGGTGGAATCGCAGGAATCAATGAGGGCATTATTGAGGACTGTACCAGTAAAAGCAAGGTAAACATTGAAGAATTAGAAACTGTATTGGATTTAGGTGGAATTGATATTGGAACCTTGAACCTGACCCAGAATGTAGTTACCAGAAATAACATGGGAGGAATTGCAGGAAAATCATCCGGCATCATTTCCAACTGCCATAATTATGGAGAAATCGGCTACGCCCATACCGGTTATAACGTGGGAGGAATTGCAGGATGCCAAAAAGGGGTTATCCTGAGTTGTATCAATGAGGGAAAGGTATGTGGTCGAAAGGATGTAGGTGGCATTGTAGGTCAGGCGGAACCATATGTGGAGACGGAGTATCTGTCAGACCAGATTGACCAGGTAAAAAATGACCTGGATCGTATGAACCGCACCCTAACAAGTCTGACGGATAGCCTGGAAAGTACGTCGGAGGATGCAAAGCAATATGCAGATGCATTTGCCAATCAATATGCCGCAGAGAATGATAGCTTAAGAGACCGTCTGGAACAAATGGACAATGCAATTCCGGTGGATGACCCTGAGAAACAGCAATACATGGACAACATTTCCGATGCCCAGCAAAGGGTTCAGGAGATCTTAGAGGCAAATGAAGATGGAAGCTTTTCCAAGGAGGAGAGAGAAGAACTCCTAAGGCAACAGAAAATCATAGAAGAAAATACGAAGAAGCTGGAGGAACTGTCTAAGGAGGAGACTTCTGACAGTGATTCCGTGTCTGATCCGGAGTCGGTGGATACAAGCAACATAACAGGATTCATCGATTCTCTTAACGCTGGAATGGATACGATTAACAGTAGCGTGAAAACCTTGTCAGACCAGGCTAACGCCACCGTGGATCACATCTATGAGGGAACAGCGGTTCTTCGGGGAGAGAAGGACTTCATTTCCGATGTGTCCTCTATTAAGAATGCCTCAACTATGGATGGGGTGATTTCGGAGTGTGTCAATCGGGGAATTGTAGATGGCGACTTAAATGTTGGTGGGATTGCCGGAACCATGAACATTGAATACGATGAGGACCCGGAAGTGGATTTTAGCGCGTCTGAGAACGCCAATGTTGCAATCAGTTCCGTTGTGAACGATACAATCCTTTCTTGTATCAATTATGGAAAAGTAAACGGCAAGAAGAATTGCCTTGGATCGATTGTGGGACTTCAGGAATTTGGACTTGTATACAATTGCGAGGGTTACGGTCATGTGACGGCCAAAGCAGGTAGCTATATCGGAGGTATCGTCGGAAGAAGTAACGGTAGGATTGAAAAATCTTACAGCATGGCAGACTTAAGCGGTATGGATTATATTGGAGGTATCGTTGGAGAAGGCTCTGATCTCGTATCCTGCATTAGTATTCAGACCTTTGAAACAGAAGGGGAATGT
>JALEPP010000102.1 GCA_022767075.1 Agathobacter sp.
TGATCTTAACAATCCTTTGCTATGTCCTTTGGATGCTTGCAGGAATTCTATGGCTGATGACCACCGGAGCCCGCATCAAGGCCAGAAAGTTCTGGAGATATACCTTAATTGGATACTTGATTGCTCCGTTTGGCAAATTGCGCGACCACATAACGGAAAGCAGACCACTGAATCGAATTATCCTTGGAGTATTCTGGGTAGTTACTGCTGTAGAACTAATCGTATTTCTCATGACTGTCAGTGCGGAGGCACCGGGAGTGTTTGGAGTGCTGTTTGTAATATGGAAGGCTGTAGAATTTTATCTTTTGCTTCGAGTTACAGCAGAGCTGAATCAGTTGAAGCTAGGAGGAGAACGGGTGGCAAACGGGGATTACAGTCATCCGATTGACACCTCAAGGATGCATAAGCACTTTAAGGAGCATGGTGACAACATCAATAATGTGGGTCAGGGAATCTCTAAGGCTGTGGAGGAGCAGATGAAGAGTGAGCGATTTAAAACTGAGCTCATCACCAACGTGTCTCACGACATCAAGACGCCACTTACCTCCATTATCAATTATGTGGATCTGATTAAGAAAGAAAATGTCACAGACCCAACCCTGCAGGAATACGTAGAGGTATTGGACCGCCAGTCCAACCGCTTAAAGAAGCTGATCGAGGATTTGATTGAAGCTTCCAAAGCATCGACAGGAGCACTTTCTGTGAATATGGAGCCTGTGGATGCCGCAGTCATCCTGGATCAGGTGGTAGGAGAATTCCGCGAGAAGCTGGAGGCAAGAGGATTATCGGTTGTGGTAAATGCCCAACAGCCACCGGTGATGATTCTTGCAGATGGCAGACATCTCTGGAGAGTCATGGATAACCTGATGGGCAACATAGCAAAATATACCCAGACGGATACCAGAGTGTACATTGATATGAAAAAAGAAGGCGGCTGGGTACAGATGACCTTCCGAAATATTTCAAGGGAGCAGCTCAACATCTCCAGTCAGGAGCTGATGGAACGATTTGTAAGAGGTGATAGCTCCAGAAATACCGAGGGTCATGGGCTGGGACTGAATATTGCACAGAGCCTCACCAAACTCATGGGAGGAAATCTTCATATCGAGATTGACGGAGATCTCTTTAAGGTAAAACTTTTCTTCCGGGAATACCGGGAAGCAGAAAAGACCATGGATGAGCAGTAAGCTCACACCCCTGATTATGTAGCAATACATAGTCAGGGGATTTTTGGGTATAAATCCATGGCGAAGTGGGAATCCCATCTTAATATTTTGGAAAAAACGTGGTAAACTATACACAGAAAAAGACTTCAGAAGAGAAAGGATATCCGGATATGGAAGGAAATAAAAAGAGTATCAGACGAGTGGCGGAAGAGTATGCGATGCTCACCATTGCCACTCTGATTTTATGTATTGGGGTCTATGTGTTTAAATTCCCCAACCACTTTTCGTTTGGTGGAGTAACCGGTATTGCAGTAGTGCTTGGGGCTCTGCTACCCAGCACACCCGGATTTATTACACTTGCCATCAACATGATTTTGTTGGTTCTGGGATTTCTGGTATTGGGAAAATCCACGGGAATCAGGACGGCCTATGTAAGTGTATTGACCTCTGTGGTGCTTTGGGCCGCGGAATATATTTTCCCTATGGAAAAGCCACTTACCAATGAGCCGGTGCTTGAGATGATATTTGCCATTACCCTCCCGTCATTTGCCTCCGCTGTATTTTTTAATATGGAAGCATCCGGTGGTGGAACAGACATCCTTGCCATGATTTTGAAGAAGTACACCCACCTAAACATTGGCAGTGCTCTGTTTCTGGTGGACCTTTTCATCGTCATTGCCTCCTGCTTTGTGTTCGACGCTACCACAGGATTAATCTCTCTGTGTGGTCTTCTGGCAAAGTCCCTTGTAGTAGACAGTGTGATTGAGAATATCAATCTATGCAAATGCTTTACGATTATTTGCGATAAACCGGAGCCGATATGCAAGTATATTACGGAGGAATTACATCGAAGTGCCACACTGTATCATGCCACAGGGGCATATATGCAGAATCAAAAGACTGTAATTGTTACAATTATGAAGCGTAGTCAGGCGGTAGAGCTTAGAAATTATATTCGAAGAAACGAGCCTACGGCATTTATTGCGATAACAAATAGTAGTGAGATTATCGGAAAAGGCTTCCGAGGATTCAATTAATAACAAAAAAATCCGGGATTGGTGTTCGTAGCGAATCAATGCTACGAGCCCTAATTCCGGATTTTAGTATCTTCCAGTGATGTAACGTAAGAAAGATACCGGTTTCTTGCCTTCTTCTCTAGTTTCCTTCACATACTCTTCGTAGTATGCAATAGTCTCATAGAGAGAAGCTGAAGGATCTGATAAATACATGCTGCTTTCCTCCTATTTGATTATTTCAAAGGGTTGCCTCCTTTGATGTCTATACTGTATCACTTGAATGGGTAAAAATCAACAAAAAAGTAGACGAAAATTTGTGCAAAATGCCACCTATTTTTGAAAAGTTGAACAAAATAGCATGATTTTGGACTTCAAAAAATAAGGCGAGGTGTATATAATAAACCTTATTACAGGAAAAACGGATAAAACCAGGGCAGAATATCGGATGATTTCTGACTGAAAAAGATAAGGAGCAAAATATGGGTATTGTAGTACTAGGAGCAGTGTTTGTGGATGTGAAGGGATTTCCTTTCTCGAAGTATAGCGCAGATGGAAGAAATGCAGGAAGGGTAGAGTACATCCATGGTGGAGTAAGCCGCAATGTGGTAGAGGATATTGCCAATATGGAGCTTCGCCCTACTTTTGTGGGAATTGTGGACGAGAGTGCCTTAGGGCAGGAGGTAATTAATAAGCTGAAGCGTCATAAGGTTAACACAAAATATATGAGGGCCATTCCGGATGGAATGGGAACCTGGCTTGCAGTGTTTGATCATCATGGAGATTTGGCTGGTTCTATTTCTCAGAGGCCTAATCTCATGCCTATTTTAGATATTTTGGAAGAACATGGAGAGGAGATTGCGGAGAATGCAGATTCTTTTGTAGTGGAAATCGACATGGACAAAGAGATTATCAAGAAGGTTACCGAGCTCGCAGAAGTTCATCAGAAAAAACTGTATGGTGTTGTGAGCAATATGAACATTGCTGTGGAGAGAAGAGATCTCCTGAAAAAATTTCATTGTCTGATTTGTAATCAGCTTGAGGCGGGAATCTTCTTCATGGAGAACTATGAGGGAATGAAGCATGAGGAGCTACTCCCAATTATCAAAAAGAATGTTATCAATGCACATATCCCATCCATGATTGTAACCATGGGTGGAGAAGGTGCCATCTATGCAACCATGGATGGGGAGAG
>JALEPP010000115.1 GCA_022767075.1 Agathobacter sp.
CTTCATGGAGAACTATGAGGGAATGAAGCATGAGGAGCTACTCCCAATTATCAAAAAGAATGTTATCAATGCACATATCCCATCCATGATTGTAACCATGGGTGGAGAAGGTGCCATCTATGCAACCATGGATGGGGAGAGCGGCTTCTGTCCGGCCCGAAAGGTGCAGGTAAAGGATACCACAGGAGCGGGGGATGCCTTTTGTGCAGGGGTATCCAGCGGTCTTACCTACGGCAAGACTCTCCAGGAGGCCTGTGAAATAGGTAGCAAGCTGGCGGCGTCGGTCATTACCAGCTTGGAGAATGTCTGTCCACGATTTATGCCACAGGAAGTAGGTATAGATTACCAAGAAAATGTGGATAATGTGGATAAAATGTGAATAAACATAGGAAAAGAGTACCAAAATGTCAGATAAATATCAAAAGACCATGTATGCATGTTTTGTGGGTTATATCGTGCAGGCAATTATCAATAACTTTGTGCCGCTGTTGTTTCTTACCTTTGAGAAGAACTATCACATCCCATTGAGTCAGATTACCATGCTGATTACCTTCAATTTTGGTGTCCAGCTGGTGGTGGATTTTTTTGCGGCAAAATATGTGGACCGGATCGGATATCGAACCTCCATTGTATTGGCCCATGTGTGCTCTGCAGCAGGTCTTATTGGCCTTGCGGTCTTGCCGGAGCTTTTTCCAAATTCCATTATGGGGCTTATGATTGCGGTGGTCATATATGCAGTGGGTGGCGGCTTGATCGAGGTGCTGATTAGCCCGATTATGGAGAGCTGTCCAAGCAAACACAAGGAAAAAGCAATGAGCCTGTTACATTCCTTCTATTGCTGGGGCCATGTAGGGGTTGTACTGTTATCTACCCTGTTTTTCCATTTCTTTGGAATCGAAAACTGGAAAATTCTTGCGCTTGTGTGGGCAATTATTCCGGTTGTCAATGGAATCGTCTTCTGTAAGGTGCCAATGGCATCCCTTATGGAGGAGGGGGAAACCGGAATGACCTTGAGGGAGCTTGCAGGGAACGGAACCTTCTGGATTCTCATGCTGATGATGGTATGCTCCGGAGCCAGTGAACAGGGGGTAAGCCAGTGGGCATCCACCTTTGCAGAAAAGGGACTTCAAATCAGTAAAACCATGGGAGACCTGGCAGGACCGATGTTTTTTGCCATACTGATGGGAGCTTCCAGAGCATTTTATGGAAAGTATGGGGATAAGCTGGATTTGAATCGTTTTATGGTGGGAAGCAGTATTCTGTGTGTGTTGTCCTACCTTTGCATATCCCTGTCACCGTCTCCATTGCTCTCCCTGATCGGCTGTGGAATCTGTGGTTTGTCGGTAGGTATTATGTGGCCGGGAAGCTTTAGCCGCGCGTCTCAGTCGTTGCCTAAGGGAGGCACGGCCATGTTCGCAATGCTTGCGCTGGCAGGAGACGTAGGATGCGGAAGCGGACCGACAGTAGTTGGGTATGTCACCAGTCTTGTTGGAGAGGATCTGAAAAGAGGAATTCTGGCAGGGGTGATTTTCCCGGTATTGCTACTGGTGGGAATTGCACTTTTACATAGAAGAACAAATAGGAACCGGTGTAACAGCAGCAAATAGTAAAGGAAAAGTTATATGACCAGACAGGAATTACGAAAAAGAATAGAGAATTATCCACCTTTTAATGAACAGGAAGAGCGAGACAAAACACTGATTTTGGATTGGATCCAAAAGAATGAGAATGCCTTTTTACGGGAGAATGAGGTGGCTCACATCACCGCATCTGCATGGGTGGTAAACAAAGACAGAAGCAAGGTGCTGATGGTGTACCATAATATCTACAATTCCTGGTCCTGGCTGGGAGGCCACGCGGACGGAGAAATGGACTTGCTTGCGGTTGCAATCCGAGAGGTGCAGGAGGAGGCCGGGATTAAGAACGTGAGACCGGTGTCAGAGGAAATCTTTTCCCTGGAAGTCCTGACCGTAGATGGACACGTGAAAAAGGGCAGATATGTATCCAGTCACTTACATCTGAATGTCACCTTTTTGCTGGAGGCGGACTCAGAGGAGGCGGTATCCATAAAGGAGGACGAGAACAGCGGAGTGGCTTGGTTTTCTCCGGCGGAAGCACTGGCAAAATCTACAGAGCCCTGGTTTGTAGAACGTGTGTATGCGAAATTAATTGAGAAATTACAAGGGTAACGATTGGGACAGTGACTGGTAAAAAATAAGTACATAGCCGTGAAACCAGGCTGGAAGAATAAGAAACGAACCAGGATAAACGGAAGATAAACCTGTAACCGTTGCAACGGAACCGGAGTTAACCAGAATTAAAAAGATAGAGAACACAAATAATTGGAAAAGAGGTGTCAGATTCAAGTTCAAAAGTTGTGTATATAGGTGAAAGGGGGATGAGCCAATGGAAGATCGTGCGATTGTACAAATGTATTGGGATAGAGACGAGAAAGCAATCTCTGCCACATCAGAAAAATACGGATCCTATTGCTTATCGATTGCCGGGAATATTTTAGGGAATCATGAGGACGCGGAAGAATGTGTGAATGATACTTATATGAACACATGGAACTCCATCCCACCCAGCAGACCTGAAATGCTATCCACATACCTTGGCAGGATAGTCAGAAATCTTTCCTTTAACCTTTACAAGAAAAATAAGGCAGAGAAACGTGGACGCGGGCAGATAGCAATTGTTCTGGATGAATTGTCGGAGATAATTGCGGATTCCAAAACCACGGAGGAGGAGTGGAACCACAGGCAATTGGTCGATTGCATAAACGATTTCCTGGGAGGTCTCTCTGTTCAAAAGAGAAGCCTATTTGTGTGCCGTTATTGGTATGCAGACAGTGTAAAGGAAATTGCAAAGAGATTTGGAATGACAGAAAACAATGTTTCTGTGGTACTCAGACGTCTTAGATCCCAATTACACAACTACCTAATAGAAAGGGGATTTGAACTATGAAAGAAGAAAAACTCTTTGAAGAAATGTCGGATATTGATGAGAAATACATTGCGGAAGCAAGAAATACCTGCAATGGGAAAAAGCCCATCAAATGGACAAAATGGATGGCGGTAGCTGCCTGCGTATGTGTGGTGTTAGGTACAGTGATAGTGATTCCCAAATTGCGAAATCTGTCACAAGGTGAAAGCAATCCAATCCCGGGAGGAAATGTCCAAGATCAACAGCAAGCAGCAAGTGCGACAGATGAAGAGGATACTCAGGTGGCATATCACAACCAAATAGTGATTAATAAGCCAAAATCCATAGCTGTTGCTGATTTGGATGTGGAGGTACATGCATATAACAAGCTTTCAGAGAATATTTGGAACACAGTGCTGGATGAATTCCGGGAATTCTGCGGATTCTCCTATGAAGAGCTCATGGATAGAATCCCGAAAGGCTTTGAGCTATATGATTTCTATTCCCTATCGGCACGTCAGGTAAAGGACAACCAGCTATCGGATGAATATATCCTTCACGATTATGTATTTCGCTTTCAGACAGAGGGCGAAGGCGGGGTAACAATGGCTATTTGCTCCTTTGAGGAGCCATTAAAGGATTGCTATATGGAATGTGATAATCCTAAGCCGTCAGAGATCAATGGAAATACCCTGTATATTTATGGGGAAAAAGGAAATTATCTGGTACAGTTCACCTATGAGTATGTACACTACGACATAGAGACCATTTATGTCACGGAGGAAGAACTGGAAGCGTTTTTAGAGGGGGTTCTAAGGTAGAGAGTAAAAACGGGCTAGTGTCGCTCTTTGCTCCAAAAACAAAGGGATTTGATAACCTTTTTATAAAGGTAATCAAATCCCTTGTAAAGTCTTATCTTATGCGGTTTTCTGATTATCCGAAATATCTTTCAAGTAATCCCTTAAGAGCTTTGCCGTGTCTAGCCTCGTCTCTTGCCATCTCATGAACGGTGTCATGGATTGCATCAAGGTTGTTCTTCTTTGCACATTTTGCAAGGTCGAATTTGCCTGCGGTTGCTCCGAACTCGCAGTCTACACGCCAAGCAAGGTTCTCTTTGGTAGATGCTTTCATGTTTGCCTCTAAGTCTGAGCCAAGTAACTCTGCGAATTTTGCAGCATGCTCAGCCTCTTCGTAAGCTGCTTTCTCCCAGTAAAGTCCGATTTCCGGATAGCCTTCTCTATGAGCGACACGTGCCATGCAAAGGTACATACCAACCTCTGAGCACTCGCCTTCAAAGTTTGCTTTCAACTGATCAAAGATGTACTTTTTGTCCTCTTCGCTGATTTCTGAATTGTTCTTTACAGTAGAAGCGTATACGCCGAACTCGTGCTCAGCTGCTAAGGTTAATTCTCCCTCTACCTTTTTGAACTTGTCTCCGCTTACGTGGCAGATTGGGCACTCAACTGGTGGCTCATCTCCCTCGTGAACGTAACCGCATACAGAACATACATATTTTGCCATAATAGTGACCTCCTTAATAAAAATATAAATTTGTTTACGATAGTTTCTTCAGACATGTTTCGCAGATCCCAAAGAACTGAATACTTTCTTCCTCAACCATACCTCCAAAATCATGGAGCTGGGATTGGAAATCAATGGGATATTTGCAGGGGATGTCTGTCACCTGACCACATTTTCGACAGAAGAAGTGAAAGTGCGGTTTTGGATTTCCATCAAATCGATCAGGACCGTTGCTACTTGATATCTTCTGGATTTCACCAATCTCTGATAACAGAGATAAGTTGCGGTACACGGTGCCAAGGCTGATATTGGGATAATCCTTTTTTACATCCAAGTAAACAGTCTCTGCTGTTGGATGATCGTAACGATTCATCAGATTTTCTTTGATGGATTCTCGTTGACGACTATATTTCATAAGTATCCTCCAAACAATAATAGGAAATGTTACTGATATTAATATAGTCCTTTTGTACTTGTTTGTCAATCCTTTTTTCCCCTCATTAATATTTTATTTTAAACATATCCTTTTCTCTTTATTCATAAAATAACAATAAGGACAAAAGGAGTGCAGAAAATGAAAAGACTTATCAGCTATTTATATCAGTATGAAGGGGAAAAAAGAGGGGGAGGAGCCGGATTTGCTAAGGTGGATTTTCGATCTGATGGGATTCGTCTGGAGATTCATGTGAAATATGCCAGACCTCTGACGGAAATGCAGCAGGTATTTTTCATCACGGATGTGGGAGAGGGCATCTTGATGAAGCTGGGGGAGATGTCTGTAAATCGTGGACTGGGCCAATCTCAATACATGATTACGACGGAGGAGCTTAAAGAGAGAGGGCTTGGCACAGACAATCTCATGGGAATTGCCATTGCTATGGGGGATCGAAGCTGGGTTATTTCCAGATGGAAGGAAATTCCCAATGAAGAAATCACGGTGGCAAAATTGTGGAATCAGGTGTGGCCTGCTACAAGGGAGGAGGCAGGAAAGCAAGATGGACAGAGGGTAGAGAGTGCGAAGGAAGTACCTGACAAAGAGTCGGAAGGACGTGAGGAACTACAGGATTATAAGGAGGAAGTAGGAACAAATCCCCAGGAGAAGGACGCATCATTTAGATTTGAGATGCCGTGTCTGAAAGAATGTAACGATAATATGACAGGGGAGCTTGAAAAGAGAGAATCAGAGGAAGACCATGAGGGTCATTTGGCGGAAGAAGAAATGATAAGAGATGGTATTAGCTGGAGGAAGGTGGATATCAAGGAAATAAAAACTCTGCCGGAGGAATATCATTATCTTGGAAACAACAGCTTTTTACTTCACAACTATTTTTCTTATGGATATCTAATGCTGGGCAGAAAAAATGAGGAGCCTGATTATTGGTTCCTTGGGGTTCCCGGAGAAGACAATCGTCAGGAACGCATCATGGCTTTTGTATTTGGCTTTCCTGATTTCATGGAAACAGATGAGGAAGGACATAAGGGGTATTATGTGTCTAAATTAGAAATCAGGGAATACAAATAGTGGCTTCTCCAGTTCCCTTGAATCAACAAATTGGATCGACAGAGCCCCTCTTTTTCAAAGCCGAGGTTGTCTAATAGTTTCATAGACGGAGTGTTTCCTTCCAATACATAAGCTTCTATGCGATGAAGCCCCAGATCCCGGAACATGATTTCTATCCCCTTTTGTATGGCTTCTGTGGCATAACCCATTTGATGATATTGGGAAGAGAACTTATACCCGAGTTCTGTGCTTTTACTGTAGTGATAGCAGATGTCATGAAAACAGATGGTCCCTATTATCTCGTTTGGGTTTTCCTTTCGGAAGCAGTAAAAACGAATGGATTCCTTGCGAATAGCTAGGTTGTATTCTGCACGTAAAAGAGTATGCTGGTAGGGAACGGTATAGAAATTAGGTTCCCTGGTTGGCTCATATTTTTCGAAGAGAGCACGATCCCTCTCGTAGAAGTTAAGGACCTGTGGAGCATATTCCGGTTTTAGAACCCGCAAGTACATGCGAGGAGTTTCATATTCCATATACATAGTGATGAGACAAATACCTTTCTGCTTTATTTGACACTCCCCATGCCTAAAGGCAGGGGATTCTTGGTGGCTGCCGAAAGTGTATCGGCTGACCAGTTCGTTTCTGATAGGTCGTACCCCAAGTTAGGGCTGTGTCATCAGCCTTCGTAGAGCAGAACATATAGTTCTCTACGCAGTTTGTCTGTTACCAACAAACTCAGTTGAGTTACATATATTCATAGCACCCAAAAGGTCTCTATGGATATGAAACCCGCATTCGCAAGTATAATTCCTATCATCAGCGTGATGCACATGTCCACAGATAGGACACGTCTGGCTTGTGTATGCCGGATTTACATACTCAACGGATATG
>JALEPP010000118.1 GCA_022767075.1 Agathobacter sp.
GCTGACCTTTTAGTTCTTGCTTACCACAGAACCTATGGACTTCCTGTAACCATCAGCCGTTGCTCTAACAACTACGGACCATATCACTTCCCAGAGAAGTTGATTCCACTTATGATTGCAAACGCATTGAATGACAAGCCACTTCCGGTATACGGAAAAGGTGAGAACGTTCGTGATTGGCTCTACGTAGAGGATCACTGCAAGGCAATCGACTTAATCATCCACAACGGACGTGTGGGAGAGGTTTACAATGTTGGTGGACACAATGAGAAGACCAACCTTGAGATTGTTAAGATTATCTGCAAAGAGCTTGGAAAATCAGAAGATTTGATTACCTACGTAGCAGACCGCAAGGGCCATGATATGCGTTACGCTATCGATCCTACCAAGATTCACAACGAGCTTGGCTGGTTACCTGAGACCAAATTCGAGGACGGAATCAAAAAGACCATTCAATGGTATCTGGACAACAAGGAGTGGTGGGAAGAGATCATCTCCGGTGAGTATCAGAACTACTACGAGAAAATGTACAGCAATCGTTAATTTTTCTAGGAGGCTTCCAAATGAAAGTATTTGTAACAGGTGTTGCAGGCCAGCTTGGTCATGATATCATCAATGAGCTTGCTGCCCGCAATGAAGCTGGAACAGGGGATTTTTCCTATGTGGGTTCCGACCTGGCCCCGGAATATGCAGGTGCCAAGGATAAAACTCCGGTGACCAAAGCGCCTTACAAATCCTTGGATATCACCGATGAGGCTGCTGTAATGGCGGCAATGGAGGAGATCAACCCTGATGTCATCCTTCATTGCGCCGCATGGACAGCGGTGGATTTGGCTGAGGATGAAGATAAAAAAGAGAAGGTTTACCAGGTGAACGTGGTAGGTACGGAAAATTTTGTAAAGGCTGCGAAAAAGCTGGATTGCAAGATGGTGTACATTTCCACAGATTATGTATTCAATGGACAGGGTGTGATTCCTTGGGAACCGGATTGCAAGGACTATGCGCCCCTCAATGTCTACGGACAGACCAAGCTTGCAGGGGAGCTTGCAGTATCTGAGAACCTGGAGAAATTCTTTATCGTGCGTATTGCATGGGTATTTGGTCAGAATGGTAAGAATTTTATCAAGACGATGCTTAACGTGGCTAAGACCCATGAGAACCTTACCGTTGTAGCGGACCAGATTGGTACTCCAACCTACACCTATGATTTATCAAAGCTACTGTGCGACATGATTGTAACAGATAAATATGGTTATTATCATGCAACAAACGCAGAGGTTCCGGCTCCATCAAGCTGCAACGGAGCTTGTGGAGACAGTAAGCCTGGCGTAGATGAGGACCATGATGCAGATGGCTGCAAGACCGGATACATCAGCTGGTATGATTTTACCAAGGAGATTTTCCGTCAGGCCGCAGCTCTTGGCTATGACCTCTACAGTAAGGAGCGACTTACGGTAAAGCCGGTTACCACTGCGGAATATGGGGTGTCAAAGGCTGCAAGACCTTTTAACAGCCGTCTGGATAAGCAGAAGCTTACGGACAATGGATTTAAGCCACTCCCTACCTGGAAGGATGCACTTGAGAGATACATTCCAACCATTATTGAGGAGATTGTAAACGGCTAATAGTATAAGAGAGGACAGTTATTATGGGACAGATTACTGTTGAAAAAAATGTAGGTGGCATTGAAGGGCTTTGCATTATCAAGCCGGCTGTCCATGGAGATAACCGTGGTTACTTCATGGAGACCTACAATTCAAAGGATATGCAGGAAGCGGGCATTGACCGCGTATTCGTACAGGACAACCAATCCTGCTCTACAAAGGGAGTTCTCCGTGGACTTCACTTCCAGAAGGAGTATCCACAGGCGAAATTGGTTCGCGCCATCAAGGGCTCGGTATTTGACGTAGCTGTGGATTTGCGCAGTGATTCCAAGACCTATGGAAAATGGTATGGAGTCGAGCTTACGGAGGAGAACAAGATTCAGTTTCTGATTCCGGAAGGCTTTGCACACGGATTTTTGGTACTTTCGGATGTGGCTGAGTTCTGCTATAAGGTGACAGATTTCTGGCATCAGGGCGACGAGGGTGGCCTTGCTTGGAATGACCCTGAAATCGGAATTGAATGGCCACAGCTTGTAGGTCAGTACAATGGCAGTGCATCGGCAGAGGGCTACACCTTAGAGGATGGAACACCGCTGAACCTAAGCGACAAGGATCAGAAGTGGGTAGGACTGAAGGATACCTTCAAATTTTAAGTTTTTGAATCACAATGTATAAAATCATAGCTTCTTTCCATACTA
>JALEPP010000014.1 GCA_022767075.1 Agathobacter sp.
TATAAGGAGATAAGACCCCTAGAAGACTACTAGGTAGATAGGGCAGAGGTGGAAGTGCAGTAATGTATGGAGCTGACTGTTACTAATCGGTCGAAGGCTTATCCTCAAGAAGAACAGGTTTTTCAGTATGAAATTTTGAAGGTATGAATATAGTTTGAATTGATTTTCACCAGCCTCTTATATTAAGATATAAGAGGCTTTTTTTTACATGTAGGAGAATATTTATGGAGATAGCATTATATATAGTAGATATTCGCGAAGAATTACCGGAGGAAGAGAATATTGCACAAGAGATTGCTCCTTTTTACAAAGAGAAGTACTACTCAATAAAAGCAAGACAGACAGCCCGTCAGGAACTGTATACAGGATATTTATTACGGAAATATCTGGGAGTGAAAGAAGAAGGGGATCTATCTTTTGGCGAAGACGGAAAACCATATCTGACAAATGGCTCATGTTTTTTTAATGTATCTCACTGCAAGGATATGGTGGCTCTTGCAATTGCTGACAAAGAAGTTGGAGTTGATCTTGAACGAATAAGACCATATCACAGAGGCACTGCCCAAAAAGTATTCTTAGAGGAGGAGGTTGTATATCTGGAATCCTTAGAAAAAGGAAAACGTGATAAGGAGTTTATAAAACTATGGACTTGCTGTGAAGCAGCACTAAAGGTAGGGGGCACAGGTTTTCATAATTCTTGGGAAGAAATTAGGAAGATTAGAAGCAGTGTGGTGACACAGACCGTGTCGCTGGAAGGTTCCTTTGTTACAATTGCAGCAAATGAAGAATTTATTTTAAAAATTTGCAAAAATAGTTCCAAAGAACTATTGCTTAGATAGTACCCGTTTGGTAAGATATATGAGCAGTCGGGAAACAGCCCGATGGAACAATAAATAGGGGATTGGTCAAATGGTATGATAGGGGTCTCCAAAACCTTTGGTGGGAGTTCGATTCTCTCATCCCCTGCTCTAGTAAGTGCTGAAAAGCTTGGTAAATCAAGCCTTTCAGCACTTTTTACTTTCAGCAATGGCGGTTTTACTTTTGCATTGAATCCGAAGCTACAGAGCAAACAGAGCCAGTAGAAGAAATAGAACCTGTCAAAATGGAGTACTGGGCACTATAAATATCCCGATAGAGGGAGGTGCATAGGTAAAGAACAAAAAGCAAAAGAACAGTATGGATACCAATACACCTAATATTAGCGTGTAGGAATCCATTTTACAGGACAGAGTAAGTTTGTAGACAGCAACGAACGCCAATATCACGCTTAATAAAAATGTTGCAATGTCAAGAAGGAAAAAGTTCTTGCCTATGATTCCGGTGTATGTGTAAAAAATCGCAGGGATAAGAAAGGTTCCCAACAGAATTCCAGACAGCAATGCAGAAGGAATGCATGGGTACTCCTTTATTAGGCGCTCTTTCATAAAGAATGAGTATATCAGCATAGGGAAAAAACACATTTTCATGTGTTCCCATGTGGATTCACTCACCGGAAAGAAAAAACCAAGTATGAAGTTCTGATGGGACCACCCATAAACAAAGTGCGAGAGAGTTCCGGTAAGGGTAACAAAGATAATGCCTATGATAGCGTAACATTTTAGTTTATTCATGACTGTATTATATGTAATAACGGGAGCTGGTATGCAGGATACCTTTGAGAAGGTGATATAGGGATATACGGGAGAAACAATTTTGGGGATCGGTGAAGAAGAAGGTAAAGAAGAAAGAATGAAACAGATATTGAAATATTAGGAGTAAAGTGCTACCATATTCCTATCTATTAGGGAGGTGGAGCCAATGGAAATAATTTTTGATGACAACCTGATTACAGGAAATGTAACCATTGATTCTCAGCATAAAGAGCTGATTGATCGCATCGCAGAATTTGTTCGTGTATGTGAGAACGGAGAAGGAAAAGTCAAGGCAATTAAGATGCTTGATTATCTTGATGAATATACGAATTTTCATTTCTCGGCAGAGGAAGATTTGCAGAAGGAAGTGAATTATCCGGATTATCCTGCTCATCATAATAAGCATGAAGAGTTTAAAAAGACCATTCAGACACTTTACGATTACCTTGATGAGTATGAAGGACCAAATGAGAAGTTTGTTCAGATGGTTCAGGATAAGGTGGTTGATTGGCTGTTTACTCATATCAAGAGCGCTGACCGCTCGGTAGCAGAATATATTTATATGGTAGAAAACCCTAATCGTTTATAAATATTGATGAAATAGTGAAAAGCACTGTAGTTGAATGAATGAACATTCCTGCAGTGCTTTTTTGCCCCCAAATTTACATACTTTTTTCTTCTTAAAGATACAAGGTTTTATGAAGCATTGTGGAATACACTGATTTTCACATTGGGGACGTTGGCCCCTACAATTTTAATAGGTTTGGCAAATCTTGTGCTATCCTTTTTAGGACTACCGGCTTTGAAATGGATAAGTAGCTCAAAGACAGCTATGTTATCGGTAATTATTGTTACAATGTGGAAGAGCATGGGGTATGACATGGTTTTCTATCTTTCGGCACTGGAAAAGGTGCCAGAGGAAGAGACGGAGGGTTTTACGAGACTTGGCCCTTCCATTATTTGTATTTTGGCATATATTGTGTGTCATCTATCGTTTGCAAGATGTCTGACTAAGATGAATTTAAGTGTCGGCTATGCTGTTTGGTGTGGAATGGATTTGGAACTAAGTAGTCATTTTACAAATTTTCAAAAAAGAAAAGTTATACTAGATACTTGCGATGAGTAGGATACTTTGGCATAATAGATTTCGGAAGCTAATGAGGTAGCTTCCGTTTTTTTTCTTGTAGAAACAAATGCAAAAGGGGGATATATGGCAGAAGATTTTTTGAAAGAACGACAACAGGAAGAACAGAAGCTACAAGAAGTAATCGAGATTGCCCAGAACAATCTGGACCATGCCAGGGAAAGTATTCTAAAAATGGATGAAGATATTGCTGAGCTTCATGCAAATTTGGACATGGAAAACAAAGCGGAGCTGGTTCTTTGGAATGATGCCACAATCAGGGCAAGGCAGATGAAACGAGAATTTGATCGCTATGAAAAAGCCAGAAAAAAACCATACTTTGGTCGGATTGATTTTGTAGATCCTAAGGTGAAACACCATGAAACTTACTATATCGGCCGCGTTGGAATTGCTAAGAGTCCCTCAGAACCTGTGGTAATCGACTGGCGGGCACCGATTGCCTCTGTGTACTATGAGAACAACCTGGGACCTTGCAGATATACAGTTAGCTCAGAGGGTACCTTTGAAATCGATTTAAAGAAAAAAAGAACCTATACCATAGAGGGAGACAAGCTGAAGGAGTATTTTGACTCTGATGTAGTAGCAAATGACGACCTGCTTACCAGTTATCTGGCCAAAAATAAAAAAGCGGTATTGGGTGAAATCATTGCTACCATTCAAAAGGAGCAAAATCTTATTATTCGCCGTTCTCCAAAAACCAACATGATTGTGCAAGGATGTGCGGGATCTGGAAAGACCACAGTTGCTATGCACCGCATTTCCTACATATTATATAGCTATGAGGATGAGTTCCGACCGGAAGATTTTTATATCGTTGGTAGCAACAAAATCCTGTTAAATTACATTACCAGTGTCTTACCGGACTTAGATGTGTATGGAATTCGCCAGCTTACCATGGAGGAGCTTTTTATTAGGCTACTGTATGAGGATTGGGACAAGCTCAAATACACAGTCCGAAAACTGGATAAGCAGGATGAGATTCAGTGTGTAAAAGGAACCAGAGAATGGTTCTTAGATTTGTCCAAATTCTGTGATCAATATGAGCGGACCATCATCTCAAGGGAAGAGGTGCGTTTGGAAAAAACGGGAGTACTTCTGGTTGGACCAAATCTCATAGATACCTTTTGTACAGAGCATCCGGATATGTCTATGCAACAGAAGATTGGAATGCTCAATGAAATCCTCTATTCCAAATATGAAAATGAGGTTCAGGGAAGACACGTAAGCTTTACGGCAGCAGAGCGCAAGCATTTGGATAAGAAATATATGGAATATTATGGAAAAGACCAGTGGAAGGGAAGCCTATTTGAACTCTATCATGATTTCCTTCTCCTGCAGGCAGGAAAAGAGAAATTGCAAATGCCTCAGGATGAGACTGCTTTTGACGTGTATGACCTGGCCGCACTGGCCTATCTATACAAACGAATCAAAGAAGTAGATCCAATCCGTGAAGCGAGTCATGTGGTAATCGATGAGGCTCAGGACTTTGGTATGATGGCCTATGAGTGCCTACATTATTGTCTTAGAAATTGTACCTACACCATCATGGGAGACACTTCACAGAATATCCACTTTGGATATGGCCTAAATGACTGGGAGGATCTGAGAAAGTTAATCCTAACCGGAACCTATGATTCCTTTGGAGTATTGAAAAAAAGCTATCGAAATACCGTTGAGATTTCAAACTTTGCAACAGAGATTCTCCGCCACGGGGATTTTCCGATTTATCCGGTAGAGCCAATTGTTCGCCATGGAGATGAGGTTTTGGTGAAGGAGTGTCAAGACGAACAAGAGCTTCTTATCAGTACGGTTGTTACGGTAAGACAGTGGTTGGGAAATGGCTACGATACCATCGCCATTGTATGCAGGGATGAAGAGAAGTCCAAAGCGGTGTGGGAGCAGCTAAAGGACCACCTTGATGTAGCAGATGGCACCAGAGAGGATGCGGAATTTGGAAACGGAGTCATGGTGCTCCCGGTTGCGTCCACCAAAGGCTTGGAATTTGATGCGGTGCTTCTCTTTAATCCTACGGAAGAAAGCTATCCGGCGGAGGATAAGTATGTAAAGCTCCTCTATGTAGCTGCCACTCGTGCACTTCATCAGTGTACGGTGCTTTATCAGGGAAATCTTACCAAACTAATTGCAACAAAGGCACCGGAGGGAAAACACCAGAATGAGCTCTTTGCACCAACCTTAACGAAGGCAAAGGAATATGAAAAAGCCTCCTATACTGAAAAAGAATTGGAGGAGATGCAAAGAATTGAGGGCCACAAGGATATGCGGGAACGAGAATCAATTGGACCGAAACGAATTGTGGTGGCTTCTCCCAAGAAGGAAGAAAAAGCATTCAACGTAAAGGAATTACAGGAATATCGGGATGTGGCGGCAGGTAAGAAAACATATCCTGCAACCGTAAAGGCTCAAAGCGGTAAGATCAAAGCAGGAGGTTTTGAGACAGAAAGCAGTTCCGATAAACGCAATCCATCTCCTTACGAATATGGCTCCATGCCAACCGATAGCAACGCCCTTAAGCCGAAAGGCCATACCAAAGGCAATTACGCCGTCCGGTGGATCAAGAAGGATAAAAGATACATAGAGTTTGTCAGCAATGCAGGAGTGCTACGACTAACACCCATTGCACCTGAGCTTGTACGTGTCACATTCAAAAGCGGCCAGATGAGTGCTGTTCATGACAATTATTGGAGCATTCAGCCAAAAACTCCCGTAAAATACACCGTGAAAGAGAATCGGGATATGGTGGATCTTGTAACCGAAAAAATGATTGTCCGGGTGGAAAAAAAGAACGGAGCAGTTCGCTTCTTAAAGCCGGATAAGACGATAGTCCTTTCGGAAAAATTGTCAGAGCCACGACAGATGGAAGCCAATGAGAACTGGGTTTATTTCGACTGGGACAAGAAGGAAAAGATTAAGAGCAAAGGCATATTAAAGGGCGACTGGAAGCTGCTTACAGGGAAAGCGGCATATATCTCTCACGGTGGGAAGTCTTTGCGAATGCCTATGCTTCAGTCTGACAAGGGCTATGAGATTTTTATGGCTTGTGAGAGCACGGTGCTGTGCTGTGCAATTCCAATGTATGGCCCATATATTTATTCGGCAGATACTGATCAGGTGGATTACTATTTTGCTATGAGTATGGATGAAGAGGTGCTTAAGCCTTATTTGTAATTCTTGTAATACTCCATCGGGGTCATATGATATTCTTTCTTAAAGGCTCGGAAAAAGTGATTATAGCCGCCAAACCCCCCTTTTTCATATACTTCTCGGATAGGAATTCCCTGTTCGATATATTTACAGCATAGATCCAGTCTTGCCTTTACGATATAGGCATGAGGAGTCTGACCTGTCATTTTCTTGAATTCACGGCAGATATGGTAGCGGCTGATATAGAATTCCTTTTCCAACTGTTCCAGGGTCAAATCCTCTGTGAGATGCATATGGATATAGCGGAAGACATCGTCCATTAGGAGATGTCTTCTTTTATTACTCCTATATACCTGATCGGCCTCGATACATGCGCGGACAGTAAGAATCAATGCCATGGTTACCAGGTTTTTCTCGTATAAGTGATTTCCGAATTCTTTATCATCAAAGGAGATTGCAACCAGATTCAAGGTGATATTTTTAATGAGCATGGACAGGTTACTTCCAACACGAAGAACCCGGATTTCATAAGGAACGAACTGAAATGCTTCTAAGAGATTGGTACTTTCATCCGATAGGGTTTCCAGATACTCAGGGAGAACACGCAGCTCCAATATCTCCAGCTGATGACGGCCTCCGCGAAAAGTCATGGAGGTCCTGTTGCCCGGTTTTATTACCACCATGTCTTCGGTGGAACAATACTTCCATTCATCATCCACCTTAAAATGACAGGTTCCCTTTGCAATGTATAAAATAAGATAGTATTTTCCGGAGGAAAAATGTCTGGAAGTGGATTCTGAAAAAGAATAGGAGGAAGCTCCGTAATTTTTGTTCTTCATAGATGCTCCTTTTTGGGTATTATGCATATATTCGTATTTTCAGAATATCACTATTGCACAAACATTACAATACATCAATTTTTGATAGTTCTTGTGCAAGAAATGGATATATCACAAGGCGGGATGTGTATATAATCAAAGTATCAAGAAACGTCTTACAAAAGGAGAGGAGAAGTTTACAAATGAAAAAAGAAGTAAGAAAGTTTTCTATGTTGGACAAAATCGGCTACACCCTGGGTGATATGGGATGCTGCTGTACCGAGCAGTTTCGTTCGGCGTACCTGTCAGTATTCTATACCCTGGTGCTTCAGGTGAATCCGGCACATTCCGCAATTTTATTTTTAATCACAAAAATTTGGGATGCCATCAATGATCCGATTATTGGCGCATTGGTGGACAGCAAGAAGGACACGGGAAAAGGTAAATTCATTCCTTGGATTCGGGCTTTTGCCTTACCTATGGCAGTTACCTGTGTACTGGGCTTTGCCAACATCAGCAATTGGGCCTATGGTGCAAAATTAATCTATATGTTCGTAACCTATGTAGTGTATGAGATTCTCTATACCTGTGTTAATGTCCCATACGGTAGCTTATCCAGTGTTATGACCGATGATGTGAATCAAAGAACCGATCTTTCACGTTACAGAAGCTTAGGTGGTACCATCTTCATGACAGTTGCTGTAATCGTTGGACCATTATTCCTCTACAAGGATAATCAGCCGGTTCCGGAGCGTTTCATTATTTTAGCTGCAATATTTGCAGCAGTAGGCTTTGTGTGTCTGATGCTCACAAGCTTCTGGTGTAAGGAACGTGTGGTTGCGGAACCTATTGTAAAGCAGGAAAAGGAAAAGATTAATTATCTGGTTATTATCAAAGAAATCGGAAAAAACAGAGCTTTAATCGGATGTATGCTTGCAAGCTTCATCGGTATGGTTGGAGCAAGTGTTGTAAATGGACTTAATACTTACTTATACAAAGACTATTTTGGCAATGTAAAATTATCAGCAATGTCAGGAATGCTCAGTGTTCTTTGGTCTTTAATTGCATTTGTGGGCATCAAATTCGTTGCTAAAAAATTTGGAAAAAAAGAATGGATTATGTACAGTGCTACTTTCTCAATTATTGTATATGCATTTCTTCATTTCTTCCCAATTACCAACGGAATGGTATTCATCATTGTAAACGGAATTTGCTACCTTGGTGTATGTGGATTCCAGGTATTGATCTGGGCCATGGTAAATGACTCAATTGACTATCATGAGCTCATTCATGGAAAGAGAAATGAGGGAATTGTGTACTCTGCATACTCATTCGTACGTAAGCTTGCAAACGCATTGTCAGCCAGTCTTGCAAACTTCGCATTGGTGTGGATTGGATATGACTACACTGCAACCACACAGTCACAAGAAGTGGCTAAGAGCATTTGGAGTGGTTACACAATCCTTTACGTAGTAGGATATTTGGCAGCAGTTCTTGTTCTTCGTTTTGTATATCCATTAACCAAAGAGAAGACCAAAGAGATGCTTGATACCTTAGCAGAGAGAAGAGCACAAAAAACAGAGGCATAAGATATGATTCAACAGATTTCCATTGAAAATCGAAGAGGAAATACTCTTCGTGGAGTGCTAAATTTACCGCAAGCCTGTGATGAAGGTTGCAGGGTTCCGGTATGGATGAATATACATGGATTTGGCGGCAATAAATGTGGATACAAAAACCTACATGTGCAGCAGGCGAGAAAGCTGGAGAAAAATGGAATTGCCGGTGTTCGCTTTGATTTTTTCGGAAATGGAGAGAGCGATGGGGAATTTGACGAAATGACATTTACCTCTCTATTAGAAGATGCAGAAGATATTTTTGCATGGATAAAAGAGCAACCTTGGGCAGATACCAATCACCTGATTTTGTCTGGGCAGAGTATGGGAGGCTATGTGGCTTCCACTGTGGCTCCAAGGCTTCAGCCTGAAAAATTAATTCTTCAGTGCCCGGGGGCAGCAATGTGGAACGGGGCGTTGGAAAGAGTGGAAGCTATGGAAGCAAAGGGTGTCTATACGGCAGATGTGGAGGGACTTAGCTTTTCAACAACCTTTAACAAAACGATGCATCCATATGAGCCTTATGCTTCAGCCAGGGGATACGAAGGAAAGGTCCTTTTGGTGCGTGGAACCAAAGATCAGCTTGTGAGCTTAGCTGATTGTGAGAAATATCAAGAGGTCTATGGGCATGCATGTACATTTGTATCCATAGAAGAGGGCAATCACAATTTTGCCAATATTTCTGTGAGAAGAGAATTAGAAAAGGTCATTATAGATTTTATTTTAGGAGGAAATAGATAAAATGAGAATTCTTGAACCAATCAAAATTGGAAATGTAACTTTTAAAAACCGTATCATGTTTCCACCTCTGACCACAGGCTATGAGGAGAGAGACGGATCCATCGGAGAGCAGAGCTTTAACTTTTACAAGCGTCTGGCAGAAGGTGGAGTAGGTTATATCGTAATTGGTGATGTAGCTCCACTTGCAACCTTTTCGCCGACACCAAAGCTTTTTAAGGAAGAACAGATTCCAACCTATAAAAAGCTTGCGGACGCTTGTCATGAGTATGGGGCAAGGCTTGGACTTCAGCTTTTCCATCCGGAGTACAATGTGGCAGCTCTTTCTGCTTTATTTGCCCAAGGAAAGATGCAGGAGGCAAGAGCTCAGCTTCACTATGATATGCAGCATTATATCAATGAGGTTTCAGAAGAGGGATTACAGGAGATTATCGGTCACATGGTAGCCTGTGCAAAGCTTGCGGCACAAGCTGGTGTGGATTGTATCGAAGTACATGGTGATCGTCTTGTGGGATCTCTTTGTTCAAAGATTTTGAACAAACGTACCGATAATTATGGCGGAAGCTTTGAGAATCGTACCCGTTTTGCTCTTCAGCTGGTAAAACAGCTAAAGGAAGCGGTTCCAGAGATGGTTATTGATTACAAGCTTCCGGTAATCACTCCACTTGCAGAGGGTGGACTGAGAGGAAAAGGAGGCTTGGAATTAGAGGAAGCAATTGAACTCGCAAAACTCTTAGAGGCAAATGGCGTTGATACGCTTCATGTGGCTCAGGCAAACCATACCGGAAATATGGCGGATACCATACCACCAATGGGAACACAGCCATACGGCTTTACTGTATACTGCGCAGAGGAAGTGAAGAAGGTAGTCCAGGTACCGGTATCCTGTGTAGGACGTATTGTGACGCCTGAGGCAGCAGAAGCTGTGGTTGCCACCGGAAAAGCAGATATGGTGGGACTTGGACGTTCCCTTCTTGCGGATCCTGATTTTGTAAAACGCTGTGAAGAAGGAAAAACAAACTGTGTACGTACCTGTATCATGTGCAATAAGGGATGTACGGACAATATTCAGAACCGTGCCTTCTTAAGCTGTGTACTCAATGCGGAGAATGGTTACGAATATAAACGAACCATCACTCCGGCAGAGACTCAGAAAAAAATCGCAATTGTAGGTGCCGGTATTGCTGGACTGGAAGCAGCAAGAGTAGCGGCATTAAAGGGACATAAGGTTACAGTATATGAAAAAGCATTGAGAGCAGGTGGACAGCTTCACATCGCTTCCGTACCACCAAGAAAAGAAGAGATGCTGCGTGCATTGAACTACTTCTATGAAGTGCTTTCTGAACTTCCGGTAGAGTTCCGCTTTGGAACCACTCTTACTGGAGACATAGCCAATACCTTTGACGAAGTAATCGTAGCAACAGGTGCGGTTAATGCGATGCCTCCAATCAAGGGAAGCGAGCTTCCGCAGGTAGTAAGCTCATGGGATGTACTGGATAAGAAAGCCCTTGTATTTGGAAAGGTAGCAGTTATTGGTGGTGGACTTGTAGGAGTAGAGACTGCAGAATACCTTGCAAACCAAGGCTGTGAAGTTACCATTATTGAGATGCTTGATGCAATTGCAAAGGAAGAAAGCGTAACCGTTATGCCAACCCTTACCAAAGAGTTGGACGCTCACAAGGTAGTACGCCTTGTAAATACAAAATTAGATGAAATCGGAACTGATTCCATCACCGTAACCACCACAGAGAATGAGAACACCACAACTCAGACTATTCCAGCAGACTTTGTTGTTATGGCAGTGGGGGCAAGAAAGAATCTACCAGATATGGAAGGGGTAACGGTACCGGTACACTATGTAGGAGATTGTGCGGGAGACAGACCAAGTAATATTAATCATGCTGTAGAAAGCGCTTATGAGGTGGCCAACAACTTATAAGAGTAAGCAACTGCAAAACCGTAGGGGTATTTGTGCAAGGCCTCTTGACTTCCGAATTTTGCGTGTCATAATGGAAGGAACTAGTAGTGCTTTGCTGGAAATGAGGAGGTTGGCAGTGAAAAAGAATTCCTTTGAAATCGATATGACTAATGGAACTATCATGGATAAATTGATTTCTTTTGCGTTTCCATTGATGGTATCCGGGGCGTTGCAGTTGATGTTTAATGCGGTAGACCTGGTTGTAGTGGGACGCTTTAGTGGAAGACAATCTCTTGCAGCCGTAGGCGCTACTACCGCATTAATCAATTTGTTCATTAACCTGTTCATTGGAATTTCGCTGGGGGCCAATGTACTTGCAGCCAGATACTATGCGGCAAAAAGAGACCGGGAAATGTCTGAGACGGTACATACAGCAATCACCTTTGCCGTGTTAAGCGGTATTGTTGTGGCTATAGTTGGGTTTACTTTTTCTAAGGTGGCACTTATTCTTATGGATACCCCTGAGGACGTGCTTCCATTGTCGACCCTCTATATGCGTATCTATTTTCTTGGAATGCCCTTTTTTATGACATATAACTACGGAGCTGCAATTCTTCGAGCGGTAGGAGATACCAAAAGACCTTTGGTATACCTAATCATTGCAGGGGTAATCAACGCAACCAGTAATATATTCTTAGTATTGGTAGCGAAAATGGGAGTCGCAGGAGTAGCCATTGCGACCGTTTTCTCCCAATTAATCTCTTGCATTTTGGTAATCCGCTGTTTATGTAACGTTGAGGGGAGCTATCGCTTGGAGTTTGGGAAGCTTCGTATTCACAAGCAGTATTTGAAGCCTATTTTCAAAGTGGGAATTCCAACCGGGATTCAAAGTACGGTAATTAACTTTTCAAATGTGTTGCTTCAGTCATCCGTAAATTCCTTTGGCTCTATTGCAATGGCTGGATATACTGCAGCGAATAATCTCCTGGGCTTTTTGTTTATGTCCATAAACTCCGTAACTCAGGCGTGTATGAGCTTTACCAGTCAGAATTATGGTGTTGGAAAATACAAAAGGATGGACCGAGTATTGTTGGATTGTTTGATCCTGACGGTATCTGTGGCTGCGGTATTGGGAAGCCTTGCCTACGTGTTTGGTCCACAGCTGTTGAATTTTTATGCGGATGATCCGGAGGTCATTGCCTGTGGAGTGGACATTCTCGCCATAACCACGATTCCCTATTTCCTTTGTGGCATAATGGATTTACTCCCCGGGGCCATGCGAGGAATGGGATATGCCATAATCCCGATGATTTTATCCATTGTAGGTACGGTAGGTACCAGAATCCTTTGGATATATGTGTTTTTTCCACAACATCGGTCGTTGTCCTTTTTATTTATCTCATATCCGGCATCCTGGTTTGCAACCATTGTTCTTCAGGTGATTTGTTACTATTTCACAAAAAAGAATGTACGAAAAAAGATGATAAACTAGAGAGGTAAACCTGTTTTATATTATTATCCTTTGTATTTATAGTTATGTAGTGCTATGATAAAGAAGTGGTATTAGAAATTAATAAACGGGGGAACGTCTATGAGAAAGCCGAATATCTTGATTGTCGATGATGTGGAAATCAACAGAGAGATACTTGAGACAATTTTAGAGGGGTTGTACCATGTGTATCATGCAACCAATGGTATGCAGGCTCTTGAGATGCTGGAGAGTGGAGAGAGAAACTACCGACTGGTGCTGCTTGATTTGGACATGCCTGTTATGGATGGGTATACACTTCTGGAGAAGCTCAATCAGAGCAATCGAATCAAAGAGCTTCCTGTTATCATTGCTTCCTGCAACAATAAGCAGGATTCCATTATCCGTGCCTATGAGCTTGGGGCCGTAGACTATTTTACAAAGCCATATAATGCACAGATTATCAGTAGACGAGTAAAGGACTTGATTTCTCTGTACGAGCGCGACTATCGAGACACCGTTACAGAGGCATATAGTAGAAAAGGCTTTATCCGCGAGGTGGAGGATATCTTAGAGAATACCGATGATCCTACCAAATATGCATTGCTTTGTTTTAATATCAAGGGATTTAAGGCAATCAATGAGCTTTATGGTATTGCAGGAGGAGATAAGCTTCTCCGAAATATTTATTCAGAACTGGAAAACAGCGGTTTACGACCAAGCGTTACCGCGAGATTAGAGGCAGATCATTTCGTATGTCTTGCGAAAAAGGAGTATCTGGATTTTGATCAGCTGGCCAGACACATGGAAAAGGAGTGGAAGGTTAACGGCTCCACCATGTTTGTCTATATTCAGTGTGGAATCTACTTTGTGGAGGATCGATCAATCAGTGTATCCGGAATGATTGACCGGGCGAGACTGGCAAGGCAGACCCTTGGTGAGAAATCAACCAATTCTTATGCCGTATTTGATTCCTCGCTGGCGGAGGATTATGTTGACCAGGTTCAGGTATTGACGGATTTTGAGGAAGCCATCAAAAATGATGAATTTCAGGTATATTATCAACCGGTGGTGGATGTAAAGACCGGAAAACTGGTATCTGCGGAAGCGCTAGTTCGCTGGATTCATCCAATCAGAGGCTTTGTATCTCCGGGCACATTTATCTCGGTACTTGAGAAAAATGGTTTGATTTCCAAGCTGGACTGGTATGTGATGCAGAAGGTTCGCGAGTTTATTGGAAAGCGTTATGAAGCAGGACTTCCGGTGGTACCAGTGTCTGTAAACCTTTCCTGGATTGATTTCTATGATTTTGGAATGTCCGATCAGTTGCTGAATCAGATTAAAAATAGTCCATTTCCTAATAATTATATTCGTTGCGAGGTTACAGAGACCACCTTTGTATCCCAGGAGAATAGCTATGCCAATTATCTGGAGAAATTCAGAGAGCAGGGAGTTAAGGTTTATCTGGACGATTTCGGAACCGGATATTCTTCCTTTGGTATGTTAAAGAGCTATAGCTTTGATATCTTAAAGATTGATATGAGCTTTGTACGCCAGATTACCACAAGTCCTAAGGTATGCAATATTATTCGAGCTATTATTGACATGTGTCATCAGATTGGAATTCATGTTATTGCAGAAGGTGTGGAGACCGAGGAACAAAAGAATTTCCTGCTACTCAATGGTTGTGAGTTTATTCAGGGTTATTATTATTCGAAACCTCTTCCGGAGGAAGAATTTGTAGCATATATCGATGAACACCATAAAGACAATCGCATTCTTGGAATCAATGCTTACGAGCGTAACACCTTAAGATCCTATTTCAAGGAAGAAGTGAGTTATTTCAATACAGAGATGAGAGCGAAGTTTCCATTGGAGCATGTTGAGATTATGAGTCTGCTTTTGAATAGTAATGCAGTGGGTGTGATTTCGGGCTTATTTGATGAGGGCTTGTCTATGGCATACATCAGTGATGTGGCAAGAAATGGTCTTGGATATACCATGGAGGAGTTGCTGGAGGACAAGAAGGGCTCCTTTCTGATGCTTTTACCTGAGGAGGAGAGAACCTGGTATATGGATACCATTGAAGAGCCGTCCAGGGTTTATCATATGGTGATGAAGAATGGAACTAGCATAAAGGTGAAAGAGGTTCGTCGCAGGGAGACGAACAGCAGTGGCGAATATTGGATTATTGCCATCAATAAAATCGAGGAATAGTAGCACATGACATTACAACAATTACATCAGGTTATTACCATCGCAGATAGCGGCTCCATGAATGAAGCCGCTAAGCGTTTGTTTGTATCACAGCCAAATCTTTCCGCAGTGGTAAAGGAGTTAGAAGAAGAAACGGGGATTACGATATTTATCCGTTCCAACAGAGGAATTGTAATCACCCCGGAGGGAGAAGAATTTATCGGTTATGCCAGACAGGTAATGGAGCAGTATCAGCTCATGGAAGATAAATTCATACAGAAAAACGCCAAGAAGAAATTCAGCGTATCTATGCAACATTACACATTTGCGGTAAAGGCATTTGTTGAGATGGTAAAGCAGGTTGGTATGGAAGAGTTCGAGTTTGCGATTCATGAGACCAAAACCTATCAGGTCATCGAAAATGTGAAGAATCTAAAGAGTGAAATCGGAGTCCTCTATGTAAATGACTTTAATGAAGAGGTTATGCGCAAAATCTTTCACGAGAATCAATTGCTTTTCGAGGAACTCTTTACCTGTGATACTTATGTATATCTTTGGAAAAATCATCCATTAGCAAAACAGAAAATGATTTCTATGGAAGAACTTCAGGATTATCCGTGTCTGGCATTTGAGCAGGGAAAAAACAATTCCTTCTATTACTCGGAGGAGATGAAGAGCACCTACCAGTATAAAAAGCTCATCAAAGCGGATGACAGAGCGACCTTGTTAAATCTCATGGTTGGACTGAATGCGTATACCCTTTGCTCCGGAATCATTACAGAAGAATTAAACGGAGATGATTATCTTGCCATTCCGTTAAAGGAATCCGAGAAGATGAAGATCGGATATATTCATCACAAGGGCGTTAAAATAAGCGATATCGGGGAAATCTATATTCAGGAACTGAAAAAATATCAAAAATATATGTTGTAGTGGATCTCAGGAGCCATGTAATTGACTCCTGAGATTTTCTATAAATTATACTTATAGCAGGGTATTAGTAAGGCGTATTATGAAGAGAGTCTCTTTTCTGATAGAATAGGCTTGCATATTTTTAATGGGAAACCATATGAAGGAGCGCAGAATGATTCGATTTGAAAGTGTCAGTAAAGTGTTTAAAACCAGCGCTGGCGAAGTGACAGCACTGTCAGATATTAATTTAACCATTGAAGATGGATGTATCTACGGAATTATTGGGTTATCGGGAGCCGGAAAATCCACATTGGTTCGCTGTATGAACCTTTTGGAGAGACCGACGGAGGGAAGTGTCTACCTGGATGATGTGAATCTTATGTCACTTAAGCCAAAGGAACTTCGCCTAGCCAGAAGAAAAATGGGAATGATTTTCCAGCAGTTTAACCTCTTAGAGCAAAGAGATGCCTTGTCAAATGTATGTTATCCACTGGAAATCGCAGGTGTGGATAAGAAAAAGGCAAGAGAAAAGGCAAAGTCTTTGTTAGAGCTTGTGGGACTTGAGGACCGCTTGCACAATTACCCGGCACAATTATCAGGAGGTCAGAAGCAGAGGGTGGCAATTGCGAGAGCCCTGGCATCAGATCCTAAGATTCTCCTCTGTGATGAAGCAACCAGTGCCTTGGATCCGAATACCACATCGGCCATTTTGGATCTGCTGAAAAAGATCAATAAAGAACTTGGTGTAACGGTAGTGGTCATTACCCATGAGATGAGAGTGGTAGAGCAGATTTGTGATCAGGTAGCTGTAATTGACAGAGGATGCTTGGTTGAGAGCGGACCTGTACGAGACGTATTTATGAAGCCAAAGTCAACAGTTACCAGAAATCTTGTTTTCCCAAGACAGGGAAAGAGTCCGAGCAATATAGAAAACCAAAGACTAATGCGACTTACCTTCGACGGACAAAGCTCAGAGGAACCTGTGATTGCTAATCTGATTCTTGCCTGTGAGACAACCGTAAATATTCTGGGAGCCAGCACCGAGAATATCGGTGGCAAGGCATATGGACAGATGTTAATTGCCTTACCTTCTGATGAGTTTGTACTTGCCAGAGTAAAGGGCTATTTATCGGAAGTGGGAGTAAGCTACGAGGAGGTGTCAGGAGATGGAAATTAATCAGCTGCTCAGTTTGTTGGGAAAAGGTATTTTGGAGACCTTATATATGACAGTGGTATCTACCGCAATTGCCTATGTGCTTGGAATTCCAATCGGAGTCTTATTATACGTAACGGATGAGGGCGGTGTATTACAGAACAAGGCAGTTAATCAGGTGGTAGGATTTGTAGTTAATATCGTGCGAAGCATTCCATTTCTAATCCTTTTGGTAGCCATTCTTCCGTTTACAAGAATCGTTGTCGGAACCACCATTGGATCCACAGCGACCATTGTACCACTTGTGGTGGCGGCATCGCCATTTGTGGCCAGAATGGTGGAATCATCGTTAAAGGAGATTGATCTTGGAATTATTGAGGCGGCACATGCTATGGGTTCTTCTCCGTGGCAGATTATTACCAAGGTTCTCCTGCCGGAAGCGAAGCCTTCTCTTTTGGTGGGAAGTACCATTGCAATAACTACAATTCTTGGTTATTCGGCAATGGCCGGATTTGTAGGCGGAGGTGGACTTGGCGCAATTGCCACCAACTATGGCTATTACCGTTATCAGACAGATATTATGTTAATTACCGTATTGTTACTTGTGGTAATCGTACAGATTTTCCAAGTGGTAGGTATGAGATTTGCAGGTGGTACTGATAAGAGAAAGAGATAATAACAGTTGAAATACGAAGGGACGTTCCCCTATGTCTATGACATAAGGAACGTCCCTTTGATTTTTTTTATTTGTTATTGGTAAGCTCCTGAAGCTTCATTGCGCGAACCTTTAACGGAAGTCCGAATAAGGTGATGAAACCTTCCGCATCATGGTGATCATACAATTCACCGGTAGTGAAGCTGGCAAGGGATTCACTGTACAGTGAGTATGGGGAAGTGGTTCCGGCTTTGATGATGTTTCCTTTGTAAAGCTTGAATTTTACTTCACCGGTTACATATTCCTGAGTAGAAGTAACGAATGCACGAACTGCATCGCAAAGCGGAGTAAACCATTTTCCTTCGTAAACAATCTGAGCAAGCTTGTTGCCCATATCCTTTTTCACATCCATGGTGGCACGGTCAAGTACCAACTC
This sequence comes from Agathobacter sp., assembly GCA_022767075.1. GTDB lineage: Bacteria > Bacillota > Clostridia > Lachnospirales > Lachnospiraceae > Roseburia. Next base: position 17,848 of record JALEPP010000014.1, read on the forward strand.
CTCAAGCTGCTGATGAGCCTCCATAAGGATTGTTCCACCCGGGGTTTCATATACGCCACGGGATTTCATTCCAACGACACGGTTCTCTACGATATCTACGATTCCGATTCCGTGTTTTCCGCCAAGACGGTTTAACTCACGGATGATATCAGATACTTTCATTTCTTTTCCGTTTACTGACTTTGGAACACCTTTTTCAAAAGTCATGGTAACGTATTCTCCCTCGTCCGGAGCTTTTTCCGGAGAAACACCCAGTACCAATACATGATCATAGTTTGGTTCCACTGCAGGATCCTCTAACTCTAGGCCTTCGTGGCTGATGTGCCATAGGTTACGGTCACGGCTGTAGCTGTTGTCAGCTGAGAATGGAAGATCAATTCCGTGTGCCTTGCAGTAGTCGATTTCTTCCTGACGAGACTGCATCGTCCATTTGTCATCTCTCCAGGCAGCGATGATTTTAAGATCCGGAGCAAGGGCCTTGATTCCAAGCTCGAAACGAATCTGATCGTTTCCTTTTCCTGTAGCGCCATGGCAGATAGCAGTAGCACCTTCTTTACGAGCAATCTCAACAAGCTTCTTAGCGATTCCTGGACGAGCCATAGAAGTGCCTAAAAGATATTTGTTTTCGTATACGGCATTGGCCTGAACACATGGAACGATATAATCATCACAGAATTCGTCTGTGATATCCTCGATGTAAAGCTTGGTTGCACCGGAAAGCTTTGCTCTTTCCTCAAGTCCGTCTAACTCTTCATCCTGTCCACAATTTACACAGCAGCAGATTACTTCGTAGTCGTAGTTTTCCTTTAACCAAGGAATGATAGCGGTGGTGTCTAATCCACCGGAATAGGCTAAAATAACTTTTTCTTTCATGGGAATCACCTTTCTCCTAATGGTTTGTTTTTTTCCAATATACATCACTGTTGAATATTATGCAAGTGAAAAATTATACATATTTTGTTTATAAAAATTCATATCCTTGTGAAAATCGTATATTGATATCTTGGAGGAATACTTGGTATGAATCTATATAATATAAGGAAAAAACTACTCTAAAAAATTAGAATTATGTGTTAGACTAATTAGCAAGAACCAAGAAAATTTGTAATTTAGGGTTGCATAAAAAATGAATCATATGTATAATTATGCAAAACGAATGAAAGAAGTAAGGAATGAGACGGTGGAGTTACAGGTGCCGGGGAAGAGAGGAAACTATGATTAAAGTAGGTATTATCGGAGCAACAGGATATGCAGGCCAGGAATTGGTACGTATCCTTTTGAATCATAAAGAAGTTAGTATTGTCTGGTACGGATCCAGAAGCTATGTGGATCAAAATTATGCAGACATCTTTCAGAACCTGTTTACCTTAGTAGATGCCAAATGCATGGATGACAATTTTGCTGAGCTTTGCGAAGCTGTAGATGTTATTTTCACAGCTACTCCCCAGGGATATCTGGCGGGACTTTTGACAGAAGAGATTCTACAGAAGGTTAAGATTGTAGATTTGAGTGCTGATTACCGAATCAAGGATGTGGCTACATACGAGAAGTGGTATAAGATTGAACATAAAAGTCCACAGTTTATCGGGGAAGCGGTATATGGATTATGTGAAATCAACAGAGGAAAGATTACCAATCAGACAAGACTGGTGGCAAATCCGGGATGCTATACCACCTGTTCCATTCTTACCGCTTATCCATTGGTAAAGGAAGGCCTTATTGATGTGGATACCTTAATTATTGATGCAAAATCAGGAACTTCCGGAGCGGGACGCGGAGCAAAGACTCCGAACCTTTTTTGCGAAGTAAATGAGAATATGAAGGCATATGGTGTAGCAAGTCATCGACACACACCGGAGATTGAGGAACAGCTTGGGTATGCATGTGACAAAGAAGTGTGCTTAAACTTTACTCCGCATCTGGTTCCGATGAATCGTGGAATTCTTGCAACCGAGTATGCAAAGCTTGTAAAAAAACCGGATGGTACTTATCCAGCGGAGGCTGAAATCAGGAGTGCTTATGAAAAATACTATGAGGGTGAGAAATTTGTCCGGGTTCTAAAGCCTGGGGTGTGCCCGGAAACCAAGTGGGTTGAAGGCAGCAACTACGTAGATGTCAACTTTGTGATAGATGATCGTACACACAGAGTGATTATGATGGGAGCCTTAGATAACCTGGTAAAAGGCGCAGCCGGTCAGGCGGTCCAGAATATGAACCTTTTATTTGGTCTTCCGGAGTCCATGGGATTAGAACTTGTTCCAATGTTCCCATAAGCTTTGAAACAGAGTTAACAGGACATAGGAAACGATACTTGTATAATTGGGCAGGAAAGATGGGATGACAGTAGATATGGCAGTAGAGAATACAATCGATTACACTCTTTCTGTGATGACCATGGAGGACTATGATGAGGTGTATCATCTGTGGATGCAGATACACGGATTTGGGATTCGTACAATGGATGATTCCAGAGAGGGAATTGAGCGTTTTATAAGGAGAAATCCAACGACCAGCGTGGTAGCCAGATGCCAGGGAAAAGTCATAGGTGCGATTCTGTGTGGGCACGATGGCAGAAGGGGATGTCTGTATCACGTATGTGTGGCAGAGCAGTACCGCAAGCACGGAATTGGAAAAGCGATGGCCGTGTGGTGCATGAAGGCATTGCAGGAGGAACAGATTAATAAGGTTAGTCTTATTGCATTTAAGAGCAATGAACTTGGCAACAGATTCTGGAAAGAGTCAGGATGGGAATTCAGGGAAGACCTGAACTATTATGATTTTACATTGAATGATAATAACATCACAAGATTCAATGAGTGATGAGTGAGGAAGGAAATAAAAATGGCAGAGAAACAGAACATGGAAGCAGTAATGGAAAAAGCAAACGTGCTTATTGAAGCACTTCCATATATTCAGAGATTTAACCGCAAGATTATTGTTGTAAAATATGGTGGATCTGCAATGGTTGACGAAGAGCTGAAAAAACACGTGATTCAGGATGTGACCTTATTGAAATTGGTAGGGTTCAAACCAATCATCGTGCATGGCGGCGGAAAAGAAATCAGCAAATGGGTCAATAAGGTTGGCATGGAGCCGGTATTTGTAAATGGACTTAGAAAAACGGACGAAGCCACTATGGAAATTGCAGAAATGGTGTTGAATAAAGTGAATAAATCCTTAGTACAGTTAGTACAGGAGCTTGGAGTACTGGCGGTAGGTGTCAGCGGAAAAGACGGTGGACTTCTCAAAGTGGAGAAAAAGCTTTCCAATGGAGAGGATATCGGATTTGTTGGGGAAATCACCGAAGTGAATCCTAAGATTTTATACGATTTGCTGGAGAAGGATTTCCTCCCAATCGTAGCTCCAATCGGTATGGATGAGAATTATCAGAGCTACAATATCAATGCAGATGATGCCGCATGTGCCATTGCAAGAGCGGTCAGTGCAGAAAAGCTGGCATTTCTTACGGATATTGAGGGGGTATACAAGGACCCGCAGGATCCGGACACCTTGATATCAGAGCTTACAGTCTCAGAAGCAAGAGATTTGATCACCGACGGATTTATCGGCGGAGGTATGCTTCCAAAGCTTAATAACTGTATTGATGCCATTGAAAATGGGGTATCTAGGGTCCATATTCTGGATGGACGCATTGCACACTGTCTGCTTCTTGAAATTTTCACAAACAGAGGAATCGGAACAGCTATTTTGGGAGATAAAGAGGAGAAATATTTTAATGAGTAATACGGAAAAGGAAACCTACATCAACGAAGCGGAAAATGCGATTCTGCATACATACAATCGTTTTCAGGTAGTGTTTGATCATGGAAAAGGAATGTATCTTTATGATACAGATGGAAAGGAATACTTAGATTTTGCATCAGGAATTGGAGTACAGGCACTTGGATATGGGGATGAGGCTTATAATACTGCGCTAAAGAATCAGATTGATAAGCTTATGCATACTTCCAATCTTTATTATAATGTACCTATTATCCGTGCGGCAGAAAAAGCATTAAAGGCCAGCGGTATGCATCGTATCTTCTTTACAAATTCCGGGGCAGAGGCTATCGAAGGAGCAATCAAAGCCGCAAAGAAATATGCCTACACGAGAGATGGACATAATGGACATGAGATTATTGCCATGAAGCACTCCTTCCATGGAAGAACCTTAGGCTCCCTTTCTGTTACGGGAAATCCTCATTATCAGGAACCATTTGGTCCATTGATTCCAGGGATAAGCTTTGCAGATTTTAATGACTTTGCTTCAGTAGAGAGCCTTGTCACGGACAAAACCTGCGCCATTATCCTTGAAACGGTACAGGGTGAAGGGGGCATTTACCCGGCTGATCCTGAGTTCCTGAGACGGGTACGTAGCCTTTGTGACCAGAAGGACATCCTTTTCATTATGGATGAAATTCAGTGTGGAATGGGACGTACGGGAGAGATGTATGCATGGCAGAATTATGGTGTTTGTCCGGATATTATGTGTACGGCAAAAGCGTTTGGATGCGGTGTGCCGGTGGGAGCTTTCCTGATGAATGAAAAGGTTGCAAAAAGGACCTTACAGCCGGGAGATCACGGAACCACCTACGGCGGGAATCCATTTGTAGGTGTAGCGGTATCTGCGGTATTTGACCGTTTCGAAGAGCTTCAACTCATAGAGCATGTAAAAGAGGTGGCTCCATATTTGATTGAAAAACTGGATGAACTGGTAGCCAAATATCCAATGCTCACCGCAAGGAGAGGTATGGGCTTGATGCAGGGACTGGTGTGTGAGGTACCGGTAGGACAGGTGGCGGCAAAAGCCCTGGAACAGGGACTTATCATCATTACGGCGGGCTCTGATGTGTTACGTTTCCTGCCACCACTCATCATGGAAAAGGCCCATGTGGATGAGATGATAGAGAAGCTTTCGAAAGTGCTTGATGAAAATTTCATGTAAAGCAATTACATATTATTCATTAAAAAATGAAATACTCTTGTAATAATTGTTAGATTTCGGTAAAATATACGGGAGACATTGAAACTCCAATCACCATTGGATTGGAGGCCTTATGAAAAATCATAAGTATCGTTTTGGTATCGTGCTTTTGATGTGGATCGGAGCATTTTGTAGCGCCTGTGGAACCCGGGAAGAAATCTATTTTGCTACAAGCGAAACCACAGAGATGAACCAGACGGATGCAGATGAGGAGGAGAGAATCACTGCATCCGTTGTTTATGTGTGCGGATATGTGGTGTCCCCCGGGGTGTATGAGCTTGCAGAAGGAGCAAGAATCTGTGATGCCCTTAAGGCAGCAGGTGGACTTTTACCGGAGGCAAGCGAGGTGTACTGGAATCAGGCTGAGCTTGTGACGGATGGACAAAAAATCTATGTTCCGTCTGTGGAAGAGGTAGAAAACTCTGGGGCGGCCCGGGAAACAGCAAAAGAAGAGGATGGCAGGATCAATATCAATACTGCCACCAGAGAAGAATTGATGTCGATACCGGGAGTGGGAGCTACAAGGGCAGATAGCATACTGGTTTACAGGGAAAAGAACGGTATGTTCCGGACTCCGGAGGACATCAAAAATGTGCCGGGTATCAAAGACGGTGTCTATATGAAATTAGAACAATATATCAAAGTTGAATGAGGAAAAGAAAATGGCAAAAAAGGTTCTGGTAGTAGACGACGAAAAGCTGATTGTAAAGGGAATTCGTTTCAGTCTGGAACAGGATGGAATGGAAGTGGACTGTGCATATGATGGAGAGGAGGCCTTGGAAAAAGCGAAGGCTTCCAACTATGACATGGTGCTTTTGGATATTATGCTTCCAAAAATGGATGGATTTGAGGTATGTCAGGCAATCAGAGAATTTTCGGATATGCCAATTATGATGCTTACCGCAAAGGGCGATGACATGGACAAGATTTTAGGTCTTGAATATGGAGCAGACGATTATATCACCAAGCCCTTCAATATCTTAGAGGTAAAGGCGAGAATCAAAGCCATCATGAGGAGAACCGGTGGAACAAAGGAAAAGGAGAAAAAGGTATCCACAATCGAAAAGGGAGATTTGAAACTCGATACGGAGAGCCGCAGACTTTTTATCCTGGGAAAAGAAGTGAACCTTACTACAAAAGAGTTCGACCTTTTAGAGCTTCTTGTAATAAACGAGAACAAGGTATACAGCAGGGAGAATCTTTTGAATCTGGTATGGGGGGCAGAGTATCCGGGAGACGTGCGTACAGTGGATGTTCATGTGCGTAGACTTCGTGAGAAAATCGAAGTAAATCCAAGTGAGCCAAAATACGTGCATACCAAATGGGGTGTAGGTTATTACTACAATCAGAAATAAGTAACAATACAAAAGGATGAGGTTTATAAAATGACCAAGGGAAAGATAGTCCTTAATTTTTTGAAAAGCTTACAGTTCAGGCTGATTGTTATATTTATTGTACTAGCAATTTTGCCCGGGGCAGTTATTCACATTGGATTAATCAAATCCTATGAAGCAAGAGCGTTACAGATTAGGCAGAGTGAGGTGCTTAGTCAGGCCAAAATATTATCCAATCAGATAGCTACGAAGGATATGGAACAGATAGAGGCAGATACCGCATTGCTGTCACAGATAGATTCGCTTACTTCACTCTATGACGGACGCGTTATGCTTGTAAACAATGCCCTTCGCATTGTGTTGGACACCTACAACCTGGACGATGGCAAGACGATGATCTCTGAGGAGGTTATCAAAAGTGCATCAGGAGAGACGAAGGTAGTTTATGACTCCAATAACCGATACATAGAGATGAGCATTCCGGTTATTAATCCGGATGACGAGCTTGGGAATGTAAGAGGGGTATTGATTGTAAGTGTATCCACCGATAATATTTATCTCACTCAGAACTTTCTGTGGCAGGTTGGCTTGTCTGTGGAGATTATTGCTGCGGCAGTTATCATTTTTGTTGGGGTGCTTTTGTCAGGACATCTGGTAAAACCAATGAAGAATATATCCAAATCCATCGAATCTATTCAGAACGGATATGGGGATACAGAGCTTTCAGAACGTACGTACACAGAGACCGCTTTGATCTGTGAGGATTTCAACCAGTTGATTAGCCGCATGCGAGTTATGGATGAATCCAGACAGGAATTTGTATCTAATGTGTCTCACGAGCTAAAGACACCGCTGACTTCCATGAAGGTCCTTGCGGATTCCTTGAATAGTATGCCGGATGCACCAGTGGAGTTGTATCAGGAATTTATGGAGGATATTACAAAGGAAATTGAGCGAGAGACCTCTATCATCAACGATTTATTGTCCTTGGTTAAAATGGATAAGTCTGCCGCGGATTTGAATATTTCCGCAGTGAATATCAATGAGCTTTTGGAATCCATAATGAAGCGTTTGCAACCAATTGCAGATAAGCAAAAGGTGGAACTGGTCCTGGAGAGCTTTAGACCGGTGACGGCGGAGGTGGATGAAGTGAAGCTTTCCCTTGCATTTACCAACCTCATTGAAAATGCCATTAAATACAATAAAAATGATGGAGAAGGATGGGTTCATGTGTCCTTAAACGCTGACCATCAGTATTTCTACTTAAAAGTAGAGGATTCTGGAATTGGTATTCCGGAAGAATCCTTAGAACATATTTATGAACGATTTTATCGCGTAGACAAGTCACACTCCAGAGAAATCGGAGGAACAGGACTTGGACTTGCCATTACCAGAAATTCAATTCTCATGCACCGTGGAGCAATCAAAGCCTACAGTGTTATGGGAGAGGGAACAACCTTTGATGTGCGTATCCCTCTGAGTTATATCTTATAGGAGGATTCTATGAAAAAATATATTAGCATTTTTCTTTCGCTGATCCTTCTGGTAAGCCTCATGCTCAGTGGATGTGGCAACGAAAAGGACAAGGATGAAGCAGATATCTACTATCTTAATTTGACAGGAACGTCAATGGCCGTAGAAGAACATGATAAGCCGGATGGCGCACCAGAAGAACAGGCGATAGCGCTACTGGAGCTGCTGCATTCTCAACCACAGGAATCAGATTTCAGACAGACCATTCCAAAGAGCGTATCCATTCGAGATGTAGTGATTAATGGCTATATGCTTACGGTAGATTTCAGCGAGGAATATAAGAATTTATCTACAACAGAGGAAATTCTTGTTCGTGCAGCGATTGTACGAACAATGGTTCAGGTAGAAGGTATCAGTTTTGTAAGCTTTCTAGTGGAAGGAGCTCCACTAACAGATGTAAATGGGAATTATATCGGAGGTATGTCGGTAGACAGCTTTGTGGAGAATCCGGGAGCTCAGATTAACACCAGTTTAACAACAAGCTTGAATCTGTATTTTGCGGATGAGACCGGTACAAAGCTGGAAAAGGAAACCAGAAGAGTTCATTACAGCTCCAATATTTCTATGGAGAAGCTTGTAATGGAGCAAATTATTGACGGACCGAAAAAACAGGGACTTCAAGGGGTAATTTCACCAGAAACCAAAATCATTAATATCTCTGTTGCAGAGGGAATCTGTTATGTGAATATGGACAGTACCTTCCTGATTCAAAACGAGAACATTGCTGAGGATGTGCTTTTATATTCCATTGTAAATTCATTGACGGAGCTTCCTAATGTAGAAAAGGTACAGATTTCTGTAAATGGAGACACTAGTGGAAAGGTACGTTATCAGTTTGAGCTTGGCACTATGTACGAGCATAATGATTCCATTCTGAATCAGGGTACAAGTGATTCAACAGAGACAGAACTAACAGATCCGGAAGAGACAGAGACCCCAAATGATTCAGATGAAATCATAGAGAAGACAAAAAAGTAAGAGGACATTGGAAAGAGGGACATTCGATTGAAGAAAAGACCTATGGTTCTCTTTGCCCTTAGCTTTTTCTTTGGACTATTGTATGGAGTAGATCACAATGCGATATTTGTTGTTCCGGAAATAGGAGGATTGATTCTCCTGTTTCTGGAAGGACGATATGAAAAGAGAGTTCCCAAAGGAGACCCTTTAGAGAATGATACAGATGGAAAACGGTCCAACCGCATCGCAAGAAAGGATAGGGTTCTTGGATTCATTGGGATAGTATCTGTTGCCTGTTTCCTTCTGGGAAACATGAGGATGTCAGATTCCATAGCTCTTTGGCAAAATGCAGATAAGGAAAAGCTGCGGCTAAGTGATTCGGTGACCTTTCAGGGAACCATCATCAGCAAAGAAGAAAAATATCATCAGCAGGTCTACAAGCTGGACCGTTGCTATCTAAATACTTCAAACGGAGCAGTTCCATGTAATGGGATACTGCTTTATCTCGGGGAAAAAGAACCCCAATACCCAATTGGAAAAACCCTTGTGATGGAGGGAACAATAGAAGAATTTGAGGAAGCCAGGAATGAAGGAAACTTTGATTCCAAGGTTTACTATGGCTGTCTGGGAATCAAGTGGAAAGCCAAAAATCCTGCCATTTTATCTGTTAAAGGGAAGGAAAAGATGGTGTGGGAGTGCATGTATGAGCTGAGGAGTCAAATGGCAAAAGCCTATGTGCAGTACCTAAAACCGGAAGCCGCCAGTATTCTAAAAACCATGGTACTGGGGGATAGAAGTTCTATGGAAGAGGATGTGAAACGCATGTATCAAACCATGGGGGTGAGCCATCTGCTCAGTATCTCCGGACTTCACATGATGCTCCTATTTGGTGGCAGCTATGGATTTCTCAGAAAAAGGGGAGTGCCGATCGGGCTTTCTTCTATCTGCGGAATGACAGGGGCGTGGATTTACAGCCAGTTCGCAGGGAACGGAGTATCCTTGCAGCGCGCTCTTGGAATGCTTATGCTTTGGTTTGTTGCCCATATCATCGGAAGAACTACCGATAGTCTCACAAGCCTTTTTGTCATATCTCTCCTTCTGCTATGGGACAACCCGTTTTTGCTGGGCAGCAACAGTTTTCAGTTCTCCTTTCTGGCGGTTCTTGGGGTGCAGATCTCTGGAAAAATTGTGGCAGAATATACATACTCCGACAAAATAGGAATGAACCTGGGAATACAGGCGGCAACCTTATGGATGGTGGCAACATGCTATGGAGAAATCCCCTGGTACGTGATGATATGCAATCTGTTGCTGGTTCCATTAGCCGGGATACTGCTTGGATGTGGACTGCTGGGAGGCCTTTTATTACTGCGCCTTCCGGGGCTTGGAAAAGTTGTGCTGATTCCCTGCAGAGGAATTTTATTTCTCTATCATCAGCTTGGAAGACTGATTCAGGTATTGCCGGGGAATCTGATTATAACAGGGGAACCAAATGCTGGAAGGCTGGTTATCTATTTTCTCGTGCTTGTAGGAGGCCTTTTCTTTTTTACAGGAATACTTACCCTTCGTAACAAAGAGGGAAGAAGGGAGAAGAAAAGGGAAAAAACAAAGACAATGAGAAATACTATGGTCATTGCGGGAAGCTGGCTATTGCTTCTTACCTTTATCGTGATATATCCGCAGCCCAAATCCAATTCCATCACCTTTTTGGATGTGGGGCAGGGAGAGGGAATCTGTATTCAGGAAGGACATAAGGCGATTTTTATTGATGGGGGAAGCTCGGATGTTAGAGAGGTCGGTAAGTATCGAATTTTACCTTACCTAAAGCATAAGGGAATCAGG
>JALEPP010000025.1 GCA_022767075.1 Agathobacter sp.
CTCTCAAGGATCTCAAGATCAGAGAAAATAAGCTCCAGGTTAATCGTCTCAATATCACGAGCTGGATCAATGTTTCCATCTACGTGTACGATATTGGTATCCTCAAAGCAACGTACCACATGTACGATTGCATCTACTTCACGAATGTTTGCAAGGAACTGGTTTCCAAGCCCTTCTCCTTTGCTTGCGCCTTTTACAAGACCTGCGATATCAACGAATTCGATAGTAGCTGGCGTAACCTTTTTAGTATGGTAGAGTTCACCAAGCTTCTCGATACGCTCATCCGGTACTGCAACAATGCCTACGTTCGGATCGATGGTCGCAAATGGATAGTTTGCCGCCAAGGCCCCTGCCTTGGTAAGGGAATTAAATAATGTACTTTTTCCAACGTTTGGAAGACCGACGATTCCTAGTTTCATGGTGTATATTTCTCCTTTTAATGTGTTATATTAACTGTTTTTCTATAGTTCTCAAAACTTTCCCTGTATAGACACTTCCCTTTTTCCCGGAAGTCTTACCACAGCAATGTACAGTGTATCACATCAAGGACAGAATGTACATTTCTTTTGTATTAATCGGCATAATCGGCATATTTCTTATATGCCATATTTTTTTAAGTCAACTTTCCCATCGATTACTTCCACGCCATCTGCTCTCAATAGCTTTGCTTGGACATCTTCTCCACCAAAAGCAAAGGCCCCCGCCAGTTCTCCTTTGGAATTTACCACCCGAAAGCAAGGAATGTTATCAGGGTCCGGATTCTTGTGAAGTGCATTTCCCACAGCCCTGGACATTTTCTTATTGCCAGCCATCTCTGCCACCTGACCATAGGTGGCAACGTAACCTGCCGGAATACGCTTCACCGCCTCATAGATGCGCTTGGTGGGACTATCTGTCACCAAGTCGTAACTCTCTGCAATCATTCTCTTCACTTCATTATCGGGAATTGTGTCATCTAAAATAATGGTATTCCAGTGTTCCTTATTCTGGTGATAACCGGGGATAACAGCTTCGTAGGCCTGCCGCCATAAGTCTCGCCATTCTGGTGATACCTTTACATTTAGTTGCATCCTTCCCTCTAACTCATATGTCCAAAGAAATGCTCTCTTACTCCCCTTTACCCGCACAAGCTGCCAGTTCTCATCGTGAAAAGGTGCCTCCTGATATGTGTTAGGAAAGGAAAGGCCATATGCTAATGCTTCTTCTCTTGTTCTCATGTTTTGCACACATCCCGTTATATCTATTTTTCTCGTTCTGTTTCACCTATCTTCATATCATACCTTTTCATGGCCTCAGGCTTTCTGTATTCGTGCTTTTCGTAATATCCAATCAGTTGCCCTTCTTTATCCCGAAGAGCTACCATATAAATATCTTTGTTTCTCTTCGCGTCATGAGAGGTATAGATAATGTTGTTATCTGAAGACTGGGAAAACCAGTCTACAACCTGTCGAATTCTCTCACAAGATTTTTCATTGTGGCAGTTTAAAAGATTCTGTCCAACCAGGGCTTCGCCACCGTATTTCTCATAGTTTATAACTGCTGCCGGATTCATATAAATAATCCGATGGTCTAAATTGCATATAACGACAGCACATCTGTCCTGATCAATGATACTTTTGAAATAGTCAAACATAATCTTCCTCATCCTCCCCAAATCCCTCTGCCAGAAATTCATTCCACTTGGCGTTGGTATCTTCCAACTGATGCTTTTGCATAATGCGATCTCTATCGCTCAAAATGGCCAACATCTCATCTGCCACATCCTCCATATGAAGTTTCTGATAATGGGATAAATATCCCAGCATTCGATTAGCCGTCCAGTCTGTGTTTAGGTTCAACGTAATCTGCTGGCAGAACTCCTTCGGATATCCTCTCTTCAAGAGGACATCATAGAGTTCCATGCTTTTTTCTGATCTCGGTTTCATCTCCCACTCCCTATGCATCCGATCTGGAATATGCATTCTTCATCTTATTAGACAACTCATACAAGACTTTGTTCAAGGTATCCTGTGTCTCTTTCTTTAACATATCAGCAATTTTCTGATTTGCCTCCTGCTTTAACACTTTTCGCATGGTATCATCTGCCTCCGCTGCCAAAAGCGAATCGTAGCAATTAATAATTTCATGGCCCTTTGACATGACAGTCTCCTGGTATCTCTCCATGTGAAAGAGAGATTTATCGTAAGATGCATCTGTCATAGCTCCAATCATCCTGCTGGACCAATAGAAGTTGTCCGTGGAAGCGTCTTTTGTAGTATTAGATAGGTATTCCGGTGTCTCATCCACATCAGCAAAAAACGGCACCAACACATTAAAAGCATTTGACGCAAATGCCAGCCACTGAAGAGTTCCGTTGTCCTTCTCAAAATCGGGACGCATTTGAATCAGGGACAAGAAATCATTTCGATTGACACCGATGGCACGAAAGGCTCCCTTCATAGCATAATCTCCATAGGAAGCATATGGATCGAATGGTGTCCCCTGATAGTGAGAGGATAAAATGTATTTCACGTCCTCTACGGTAATCTTCTTCTCAAGAACCATGCACCATGGCAAATCGTCCGAATATGGCGTAAAATCTGCATTCTCTCCGTCCCACACCTTCGTATGCGGGTTGAAGTAGCGAAGCATATACCAAGCGCGAGGTGTGTTATAAACATGATCCGCATCATCGTGGCTTCCAAACATGTCCCGGGGATTCATCTTGCCGTCCATAGATAAGTCAAGATGATTCTTTTCTATAAACTCTCTCATATCCGATGAGCACATAAACTCTTTCTGTGAACCTAGCGCATCTTCTAAATCAAAAGCATCCAGACCCAACTGGTTTGGCATTACCACATACACATCATCCGGCACGCGACGCGCAATCCAATGATGTCCGCCAATGGTCTCCAGCCACCAAATCTCATTTGCATCCTGAAATGCCATTCCATTCATCTCATAGGTTCCATACTGCTCTAATAGGCTGCCCAGTCTCTGTACACCTTCTCTGGCGCTATTAATATATGGCAGTACAAGGCAGACGTAATCCTCCTCGCCAAGTCCTCCAACCTTTTCTGGTGTGTCACCATCTGCAGGTTGATATTCTACCAGGGGGTCTGCTCCCAGCACCCGAGGATTGGATGTAATCGTCTCTGTGGCTGTCATGGCAACATTTGCAGCATTGACACCACTAGCAGCCCAGATGCCCTCTCCTTCCACGGCATTTGGTACAGAAGTGTAACGCATTGGGTTTTCTGGCAAAGTTACCTCCACATGGGAAAGTACCGATTTGTAATGTGTTGGCTGCTCATCCGGCTGAACCACCACAAATTTCTTTGGTGTATACTGCCCCGATGGGGAGTCATCATTTCTCGCAATCATGGTTGAGCCATCATAACTGGCTTTTTTTCCTACTAGAATTGTTGTACAAGGCATCGTTGTATCTCCTTTTTATTTTTTCTCGGCAACCTCAATGATGTGTCCGTCGGGGTCTCTTAGTATGATAGCACGCTTGCCCCACGAATTCACCCTGATTTGTCCGATAAACTCTATGGTTTCTGGATACTTGTCCACATCATCCATAAAAGAGTCCCAATCCGGTTCTTCGAAAAAAAGTTCCACATCGTTGCCGGTAACGCTCTCAGCACCTGCAAACCGAACAAGTCATGATAAAATCTCTTGGAGCGGTCTATGTCGCTTACTACAATTAATATATTTTTAAATTCATTGCTACACATCCTCTCTTAAGCGGCCTATAAGCATACTGCCCTGATTCTTCAGCCAAAGTACCGATTTCTTATAATCCGGCATTACCTTTTCTACTTCTCGCCAAAATGCCCTGGAGTGATTCATTTCTTTTCTATGGCAGAGCTCATGAATCACCACATAGTCAATTACTTCAGGGGGTGCCAACATTAAAAGGCAATTGAAATTTAAATTCCCTTTCCCGCTGCAGCTTCCCCACCTGTCACTGCAAGGGACAAAAGTGTATCCATCTTCTCCACTTCCTCAGACCCACGAATCATATCAATAAGCTTGGCTGATTCAACAACTGTTGGCATTTCCTCATCCGGACCGATTTCCATATCCGGCGCCTCTCCACAATATGGACAGACAATGGCCGGCCCAATCCTTAAGTCAAGGAATCTATTTCCGCAGTCACTACATTCATAATATCCGCACTGCTCGGTGCCGTCTGGTACGTAATACATGATTCTCTCCTTAATATCTTTGGTTCCATTACGTTCACTTCTTTCAATTTAACGCATCATAGTCAAAATATCAATGAACTTCAGTTGTTTTTTCCTTTCCAAAAGGAATATTTGTGAAATCAAATAAAAAGTATGCAAAACACTTTACATACTTTTTCAATCAAACTATATAGTCTTATAATCGTCTAATTGCAATTCTGCCGCACAACTAATTCTCCTATAAAACTTTCGATCCATTTGCAGTTAATTTAAATTTTACACCGAGCAATTCGGCTGCTTTTCTACACATCATCATTCGTCCCAGAAAGATATCAAAATACTCATACATGGTACAGATATTTTCATCAATTTGAAGATTCAGTGCAATCACTTTATTCTCTGTATCTATTTTCAATTTGGATTGGGTAACAGCATAATTCACCCTGTCATGTATATCAAAACTCGCTATTGGCTTTTCCCTAACTCTATTTCTTCGCACATCGGTTTTATCAGCTATAATTAAAGCCGCAGATATTGCATCTGTAGCCCCTCCTGCACTCTCATCATGATGACCGATTGCAGATACAATTGTTATCCTATTTGATACTGACAAATCCGTTTTCTTTAGGATTTCATTGGCCAGAATGGCACCATACTCCGCATGACTTCTCCTATTTACTGCGTTTCCAATGTCATGCAAAAATGCTGCAATCTTGACTAATTCTATATCATCTTCTGCATATCCAAGTTTCTTTAATATCCGCGCTGCCTGTTTTGCCACCACAGTACAATGTGCCTGAGAATGATCTGTGTATCCCAAGATTCCCAGATTTTCATTTCCCTTTTTTATCAATTCACAAACTTCTGTGTTTTTTCTTATATCTTCATATTTCATTATAACCGGTCTAAATTCCTCTTATTCTCTGATCCATCAGGTCTACATCAGCATACAATGATTCGCGAATCACGAAAATCAGTACTGAGCCTGCAACACTTTTTTTAAAACACTTTTTCTGTTTATCTTCTTGTTAATCCCATTGATAGCAAAAGCTTTCTCAAAATACCACATAGTTATATACGCAGCCCGTTTCATAAACAGATAATCCGTTTCCAAACCCGAGAATACTTCATCGTAGTCTATAAACGTCTTCTCCATCCATTCCTCCAAAGAATCCACATAGTCCCTTGGATGGGGTCCTACCTGTTCAATTACCCCCTTTTCTACCGACAGATGCTGTTTAAATGCCAAATACTGTTCTTTTTCATATCTGATATGTCCTAGCAAATTTCCCGAATAAGACAGACTATGTACATGGGTAAAGAAATCTTCCACATAGTGAAGCAAAATTCCCAGACGAATAGAATCTACCATATTCCATGTTCCTGTGTTCTCTAATTTATGTATGTTCTCTCTAATTCTGTCCCATGCAGCATTCTTCGTATGTCCCTTTACCAGGGACGGAATCCAAAAATCCGGCAGAATACATCCCACCATTACACAAAGCTTTCGCCACCCACGTTCAGAATTAACATGTGATGTAATCAACAAATGTCCTATTTTTTTCATAAAAGCTCCCTTTTTGCTATCTATCAAGTTGTCTTTATGTTAGCACGGAAGCTATTTCTCAACTATCACAAATGGGAAAGATTTATCTAAAATTTTGGTAAAGTCTTATACTGCAAACTGCACATTCTGACCGACACAAACATGTATAAAAAAACCGTGATAAAATATCACGGTTTCCTTTCAAAAATATACTCTGTCTCTGATGACAAGTCATCTCTATAGACATAACCAAGTCGGTTGAAGCTCTTTATTTCTTCCGGATTTTCAATATGATTTTCTGCCATATATCTCACCATTTCACCTCGCGCCATTTTGGCGTATGTACCTTTTGAAACCAACCTATCACCGGATAATTCGCAAAATGTGATTGTGATATATGTATCTTCGGGGGAAAGATATTTTTCTATGCATTTGGCATATTCCTTTGATGCAAGATTGATGATAATTCCGCTTTCATCTCTTACTGCATGGTATAGGCTATTTCCCCAGTAATCATATAAATTCTTTGTATTTCCTATTGTTGCTTTTGCCTGCATTTCCAAGCGATATGGTGTCACTCCATCCATTGGTTTTAATACACCGTAAAAGGCCGATAATATCCTTAAGTGTTCCTGTAGGTATGCAAAATGACCATCTTCAAGTACGGCAGGCGCCATATATTGGTAGGCGATCCCCTCGTAGGCCAAAACTGACGGAGTAAGATTTTTATGCAAATCCATCCTTTCCAGACGTTTAACATTCTGCTCAGCAATTTTGTCATTACACTTCCAGAGTGCCTTTAGCTCTTCATGAGACTTATGCTTCAACCAGGCTAATATCTCGACGGTCTTGTCAAGGAATGTCGGCAGTCCCATTGGCGCTAAGCTATCCGTATCCATATTCATTTTCTTAGCCGGGGATAATATTATCTTCATTCACTTAATACCTGTAACATATTTTCCGGATCATCTGCCGCTTTCACCTTATCATTTGCTTTTACAATGATTCCCTGCTCGTCAATGAGATATGTTGTTCTTACCACGCCCATAGAAACCTTGCCATAATTCTTCTTTTCTTTCCATACGTCATATGCCTCGATAACCGTGCGCTCCGGGTCTGCTAAAAGTGTAAATGACAGCCCATACTTCTCCTCAAACTTCTTATGAGAAGCAACAGAATCCTTGCTGATACCCAGGATGACTGCTCCTTTTTCCGTAAACTGAGGCTGTCTCTCCGAAAATCCGCATGCCTGCTTGGTGCAACCCGGTGTGTTGTCCTTTGGATAAAAATACAGAATTACTTTTTTCCCAATATAATCACTTAATCTATGCATTTCTCCGTTCTGATCCGGCAATGTAAAATCCGGTGCTTTGGTTCCTACTTCTAACATATAATACCTCCTTCAAAAGAATCTTTGTTACAATCTATAAGCCAGAAATATCTAAGTCAACTATTAACTGATCGATTTTAGGCTCTTTAAGAAGATAACTCATATAAATTGGAAGATAGATAATCTTGCCTTCCTTTTCAACATTAAAGGTAGAAAATACATATGCCTTTTCAAGATGATAATCCTCAATATTCATATAGTTGTCTAGTGCCTTATGAGACTTATACCCTTTACCAGACTTCACTTCAATAGGTACCACTTTTCCACTAAGTTCAATAAGGAAATCCAACTCACCAACCTTACTTCTTTTACAGAAATATGGATCAAAGTCATTAGCAAGTAAT
>JALEPP010000132.1 GCA_022767075.1 Agathobacter sp.
TCCTATTTTTTATTTATAGGGAAATTTTTCGGGCGCACTCAGTTGTCTTAACGAAACCAGGAAAGGGTTCATGGGAGAGGATTGGAACTAGGGATAGGAGATGTGAATAGAATAATGAAAAAGGATAGAGTAGGTTAACCAAAAAGTATTATGGATCATGTCCGAAAAAAAGTTGGAATGGAAAAGACGATAAAGCATGGAATCACAGGAAAAGATGTGGTGGTTGCAGTTTTAGATACAGGAATATGCGATCATGTGGATTTTGGGGATCGGGTTGTCTTTTTTAAGGATTTTGTAAACGGAAATACATGCAGATATGACGATAATGGACACGGCTCTCACGTATGCGGAATCATTGGGGGAGATGGGACTGCTTCCAATGGACGATATGGGGGAATGGCTCCTAAGTGTAAGCTTGTAGTGTTAAAGGTTTTGGACCAGGGAGGAAACGGGGACACGAGAACCGTTTTAGAGGCTTTGGACTGGGTGAAAAAGAATCGCTATCTGTATGATATCCGTCTGCTGAATTTTTCGGTGGGATTTTTACCCGGGGCAAAGCTTAGCGAACAGGAAGCACTGGTTACGGCCTTTGAAGAATTGTGGGAGCTTGGAATTACAGTGGTTACGGCATCGGGAAATAAAGGCCCAAAAGCAGGGAGTATCTCGGTGCCCGGAATATCCAGGGTGCTGCTGACAGTTGGAGCCATGGATGAATATGGAGCAAAATACAGCGGGAAAGGACCTACTGGGTGCTGCATTGTAAAACCGGAGGTGTTGGCACCGGGCTCCAATATTGTAAGCTGCGATACCGACAGAGAGGGATATGTGAAAAAAAGTGGCACTTCCATGGCTGCACCGGTTGTGACGGGAGCACTGGCCCTTGGGATGGAATATCATGAAAGACTGCTTCCCAAGGAGTGGAAGCTTCGGATGTATCATCGCCTCACCAGGGACGAACGGTATCCAGGCTGTTGGGGAATACTACATGTAGATAATCTCTTGGGATTAAATTAGAATTATATACTAAATATTGATATGCGCTCTTGAAATTTTTACGTTTTCCATGTACAATGAGAAAGAACATTTTTCAGGAGATGGAAAAGAATGGAAATGACAATAAAGCTTCAGGTGTTTGAGGGACCGTTGGATTTGCTTTTACACCTGCTGGATAAGAATAAAGTAAATATCTATGATATTCCAATCGTAGAAATCACTGCGCAGTATATGGAATATATTACCGAGATGAAACGCAGGGATCTCAATGTCATGAGTGAATTCCTTGTTATGGCAGCGACCTTGATCGATATTAAGTCCAAGATGCTGTTGCCAAAAAGTGAGGAGGAGCAGGAGGAAGAGGAAGATCCTAGAGCAGAGCTTGTACAGCAGCTTTTAGAGTACAAGATGTACAAATGTATGGCTTACGAGCTGAGAGACCGACAGATGGATGCAGGAAAGGTCATGTTCAAGGAACCTACCATTCCGGATGAGGTTATGGCTTACGAAGAACCCATCGATATGGAGGAGCTTGTGTCCGATGTTACCCTTGCAAAGCTCAACGAGATTTTTAAAAGCATCATGAAAAAGCAGGTAGACAAGGTAGACCCGATTCGTTCCAAGTTTGGCAAGATTCAAAAGGAAGAGGTCTCTCTTGAGGATAAGATGGCAGCCTTAGAGGAATATGCCAAAACCCACAGTCACTTTAGCTTCCGCGATTTGTTGGAGTCCCAGTCTACAAAGATGGAGATTGTGGTGACATTCCTTGCAATTTTAGAACTTATGAAAATGGGCACTATTTTTATTTCTCAGGATAAGATTTTTGATGATATTAAGATTGATTCGAAAATCGCCGCCTAGACAATTAATCAGAAAGTGAAATAGAAATCCTAATGGAAGAAAAGAACTACGAGAAAATAATCGAAGCAATTCTATTTACCATGGGCGAATCTGTTACCTTAGAGCAGATTGCTGCCGCATTGGAGCTTGATAAAAATGAAACCAAAAAACACATTGAGGCATTGCAGGCCTACTATCAGGAAAACAACAGAGGCATTGCCATTATGGAATTAGATGGTGCCTATCAGATGTGTACCAACACGGATATGTACGAATATCTGATTCGAATTGCAAAGCAGCCAAAGAAGCGTGTCCTGACAGATGTACTGTTGGAAACCCTTTCTATTATTGCGTATAAACAACCGGTTACCAGAGTGGAAGTGGAGAAAATCAGAGGGGTATCCTGTGATCATGCGATCAGCAAGCTGGTGGAGTACAACCTTGTGTGTGAGCTTGGAAGATTAGACGCTCCGGGCAGACCATTGTTGTTTGGTACCACGGAAGAATTCTTAAGAAGCTTTGGAGTACATTCCATTGATGAGCTTCCGGTATTAAATCCGGTACAGTTAGAGGAGTTTAAGCAGGAAGTAGAAGAAGAGATTCATGTGAAATTAGATGTCTAGGAATGGGAATCCCATTTCATAAAATTGGAATAGATTGGAAAGAGCATCATATACATCAATAAACAGAATTTGGTGTATAGAGATGCTTTTTTTGTATGTAAAAAAATATGTAGTGATATTTGCTGTTTGTCTGTCTGTTTTCGGAATTCCCATTTCAGATACCAGAACCCTGATTCCCGAACAACAAACAGAAGTTACAGGCAGCGATTCCGCTTGTAGTGGGGACGTTTTTTCCTTCCCCACAGGGGCAAATGCTACGGTGGGGGAAGCACAATTATCCATGCATGGACTTTCCTACTGTCTGATGGATGGAGGAAACGGACGTGTGCTTCGTGAAAAGGAGATGACAAAACCATTGGCCAATGCCAGCACCACAAAAATACTAACCTGTATCCTTGCACTGGAAAGAAGGACGGACAATCAGGTAGTGGCTGCATCCCAACG
Source organism: Agathobacter sp. (assembly GCA_022767075.1). Classification (GTDB taxonomy): domain Bacteria; phylum Bacillota; class Clostridia; order Lachnospirales; family Lachnospiraceae; genus Roseburia. Next base: position 2,901 of record JALEPP010000132.1, read on the forward strand.
GGCCGCCTGTCAACCAAAGGTAAGACTTGGAATGAAGGAGGGAGAGCAGTTTTACGTGGAGGACCTTTTGTATGCCATGATGCTGGAGTCGGAAAATGACTGTGCGGTGGCCATTGCGGAGGCCATAGGCGGAACAGTGGAACAATTTGCATTTGAAATGAATGAGAAAGCAAAAGAAATAGGGTGCAGGGACACCTATTTTATCACGCCAAACGGTCTGGACCAGGAGGATACCAATGGAGCACATCATACAACTGCAGAGGATTTGTGCAGAATTATGAAGTACTGTGCCTTTGAGTCGCCCTGCGCAGAGGAATTCAGAAAAATTGCAGCAACAAAGGAATATTCCTTTTGCGATTTGGAAGGAACGAAATTTCAGTCCCTGAACAAAAATAGCTTTCTGTTTGAACATGAGGGAATCATTGCCGGAAAGACAGGGTATACATCAGACGCAGGGTATTGCTATGTATTTGCCTATGAAAAGGACAATACAAAATTATGTGGAGTGACCCTTGGAGCAGGCTGGCCGCCCAATAAGAGCTTTAAGTGGGAGGATGCAGCGGTACTTTTAGATTATGGGTGTAACCAATGTGTACCTTATCCTATTGTACTGCCGGAGCCACCTGTAGCCATCTGTGAAAATGTGTGGAAGGAAGATACAAGCTGGAAGGAATACGGAAAAGACATAAAGGTGGATACTTACTTTGATTCTCAGGAAACTACGATTATTCCTCTGGTAAAAGAGGGAGAAAAGATTATAAAGGAGTTTGACTTACAGCAGGAAAAGTTTCAGGAGATTGAGGAAAATCAGGTATTGGGAGAATACAGAATTATCATCGAAGAAGAGGAAATCTTCTCCTGTAAAATAAGAGCAAAGGAAACCACAAGAAGTTGGGATTTTCCTACTTTTTTCAGGAAACTCTTTGACCTGAAATCGTTTAGTGAAAAAATTAACAAAATGGATGGATTTACTTGAAAATGGAAAGTAAACAAGCTATAATCACAATAGCGAAAAATTTATTTTTTTTATAGATGGAGGTCAAGAAATGAGTACGAACAATCAAAGCTTGGCAATGCAGCGTATTGCTAAGTTGGTGGATGAGAACAGCTTTATGGAAATCGGTTCTCTTGTAACTGCCCGCAGTACAGATTTTAACCTTACTGCGAAAGAAACTCCTTCCGATGGTGTTATTACAGGTCATGGACTTGTAAATGGTAACCTGGTATTTGTCTATAGCCAGGATTCATCCGTATTAAACGGAACAATCGGAGAGATGCACGCAAAGAAGATTGCCGGTATCTATGATATGGCAATGAAGATGGGAGCACCGGTTATCGGTTTTATTGACTGCGGTGGTGTACGTCTTCAGGAGTCTGTAGATGCGTTAGACGGATTTGGACAGATTTATGCCAAAGAGGTTGCAGCATCAGGTGTGATTCCACAGATTAGTGCTGTGTTTGGAAATTGTGGTGGTGGACTGGCTGTTGTTCCGGCTTTATCAGATTTCGCTTTTATGGAAGCTAAGAATGGCAAAATGTTCATGAACTCACCGGATGCAGTGGTAGGAAATCGTGCTGAGGTATGTGATACTTCCAATGCTTGTTTCCAGTCTGAAGAGAATGGATGCATCGATGGTATCGGAACCGAAGATGAAATTATTGCTCAGATTCGTGAGCTGGTTAGCATTCTTCCGGAGAATAATGAGGGAGATGTCTACGTATGCGACTGCGAAGACGATTTAAATCGCGTATGTGAGAATCTGGAAGCTTCTAAGAAGGACCCACGTCTTGTCCTTGCAGAAATCGCAGATGATCATGTATTCTTTGAAACCAAAGCAGGTTATGCAAAGGATATGGTAACCGGATTTATTCAGTTAAATGGTATGACAGTTGGTGCTGTTGCCAACTGCAGTGCTCGTTATGACGAAGAAGGCAACGAAGCAGAGACCTTCGATGCGGCATTAAGCCATAAGGGATGTAACAAAGCAGCTGATTTTGTTCAATTCTGTGATGCATTTACCATCCCGGTATTGACTCTTACCAATGTCAATGGCTTCAAAGCATGTATGTGCAACGAAAAGAACCTTGCAAAAGCAATGGCTCGCATGACCTATGCATTTTCTAACGCTACCTGTCCGAAGGTGAACCTGATTACAGGAGAAGCATACGGAAGTGCATATGTATCTATGAACTCCAAATCAGTAGGAGCCGACCTTGTATACGCATGGAACAGTGCTAAGGTTGGTATGATGGACAGCAATCTTGCTGCCAAGGTTATGTATCCTGCTGCAGATGCAACAGAGCTTGCCGAGAAGGCAAAAGAGTATGATGAATTGCAGTCAAGCGTTATCTCAGCTGCCCGCAGAGGTTATGTTGATCTTGTTATGGATCCGGTGGATACACGCAAATACCTGATTGCAGCATTTGAGATGCTCTACACCAAATATGTAGATGTACCGGATAAAAAGCATGGAACAAAATAGAAAGGTGACGACAATGAGAAAGAAGTTTGCGTTATTACTCAGCCTTTGTTTTGTCATTGCGGCCATGTTGATGGGATGTGGAACAGATCCAAGAGACGTAGATTATAACGGAGTATCCTATGATGAGTTAGAGATGACCAGTGAGCAGTCCATTACTGCAGTCACCTCAATGAGCCCGGAGGAGATGCAGTATTACATCGAATCTGAGTCCTATGCTCCGGCAGTTTTGGATTTATTCCGCAGTTGGCAGGAAGCAATTGCAATCAGTGGTGAGTATCAATCACTAGGTGAGTTTACTGTAGAAAAATCAGGTAAAACTCTTACCACAACTCATACTCTGGTTTGTGAGAACAGAAATGTTCAATTCCAGGTAGTATATAGCTATTACAATATGCAGATTACCGGCTACACTGTTGAGCCTGTATATTCATTGGGTGAGAAGATGTCAAAGGCCGGTTTGAATACCGTAATTTCTATGGCAATTGTATTCGGCGTATTGATTTTAATCTCTTTGATTATCAACTGCTTTAACATTTTCCCTTATCTTGAGAACAAGAAAAAGGAAAAAGAAAAAGCTGCTTTGGCCGGATCTAATGATCAGGTTGTATCACAGATTATTCAGAGAGAGGAACAGCTTACAGATGATACAGAGCTTGTAGCTGTTATTGCCGCAGCAATTGCTGCAAGTACCGGACAAAGTACGAGCGATTTTGTAGTACGCTCAATCCATAGAAGATAATTAGGAGGATTTATAATCATGAAAAACTATACAATTACTGTTAATGGCAACGTATATGATGTAACCGTAGAAGAGAACGGAAGCACAGGCGCAGCACCAAGAAGAGCTGCAGCTCCTGTAGCAGCACCTGCAGCACCAAAGGCAGCAGCAGCTCCAAGTGCCGGAGCAGGAAGCGTTAAGATTGAAGCAGGCGCAGCCGGAAAAGTATTTAAAATCGAGAAGAATGTTGGAGATGCTGTAAAGAAAGGTGACACAGTTCTTGTTCTTGAGATCATGAAGATGGAGACTCCTGTAGTTGCACCGGAAGATGGTACTGTTGCAAGCATCGATGTAGCAGTTGGAGATGCAGTAGAGGCTGGAAAATTACTTGCTACTTTAAATTAGTTGAGAGAGGAGCATTATTGTGAGTTACGTAGGTGAAACTTTATCAAACCTCCTACACCAGACAGCCTTTTTTAACTTGACTTGGGGCAACTATGTAATGATTGCAGTTGCCTGCGTATTCTTATTCCTTGCGATTAAGAAAGGTTATGAACCATTGCTTTTGGTTCCAATCGCATTTGGTATGCTTTTGGTAAATATCTATCCGGATATCATTGCATCCCCGGAGATGACCAGCAATGGCGTAGGTGGATTACTTTATTATTTCTATGAATTAGATGAGTGGTCAATACTTCCATCATTGATTTTCCTGGGAGTTGGAGCCATGACGGACTTTGGTCCATTGATTGCTAACCCAATCAGCTTCTTACTTGGAGCGGCAGCACAGTTTGGTATTTTCTCTGCATATTTCCTTGCAATCCTTCTTGGATTCAACGATAAAGCGGCAGCGGCTGTATCAATCATCGGTGGGGCAGATGGTCCGACTTCTATTTTCCTTGCGGGTAAGCTTGGACAGACCGGTCTGATGGGCCCTATCGCAGTAGCAGCTTATTCCTACATGGCGTTAGTTCCGATTATTCAGCCACCAATTATGAAAGCACTGACAACTAAGAAAGAACGTCTTATTAAGATGGAGAATCTTAGACCTGTCAGCAAATTAGAGAAGATTTTATTCCCAATCGTGGTAACCATCATCGTATGTACGATTCTTCCAACTACAGCACCACTTGTAGGTATGCTGATGCTTGGTAACCTGTTCCGCGAATCTGGTGTAGTACGTCAGCTTCAGGAGACTGCATCCAATGCGCTTATGTACATCGTAGTAATCCTTCTTGGAACCTCTGTTGGTGCAACAACAAGTGCAGAAGCCTTCTTGAACTGGAGTACCATCAAGATTGTAATCTTAGGTTTGGTCGCATTTATGGTTGGAACTGCAACCGGAGTCCTTTTCGGAAAGCTTTTATGCTTCATCACCAAAGGAAAGATCAACCCACTTATCGGATCAGCAGGTGTATCTGCGGTTCCAATGGCTGCACGAGTTTCCCAGAAGGTCGGAGCAGACGAGGATCCTACCAACTTCCTGTTGATGCATGCTATGGGACCTAACGTAGCCGGTGTAATCGGTACAGCAGTAGCAGCCGGCTGCTTCATGGCAATATTTGGCCTATAATTAATACTTGTTGCAAAATATTTAGGAGGAATAATCATGTCAGAGGATATGAAGAGACCTGTAAAAATTACAGAGACAATACTTCGTGATGCACATCAGTCAATGATTGCAACACGTATGACTACAGAGCAGATGCTTCCAATCATCGACAAGATGGATAAGGTTGGATATCATGCTGTTGAGTGCTGGGGAGGAGCTACCTTCGATGCTTCCCTCAGATTCTTAAAAGAAGATCCATGGGATCGTCTTCGTAAATTAAGAGACGGATTTAAAAATACCAAGCTTCAGATGTTATTCCGTGGACAGAATATCTTAGGATATCGTCCATATGCTGATGACGTAGTAGAATACTTCGTACAGAAATCTATTGCAAACGGTATTGATATTATTCGTATCTTTGACTGCTTAAATGACCTTAGAAACCTTCAGACAGCAGTTACCGCTACCAATAAAGAAAAAGGACATGCTCAGGTTGCACTTTCTTACACCTTGGGTGATGCATACACCTTAGAGTACTGGACAGAGATGGCTAAAAAAATCGAGGATATGGGTGCTGATTCTATCTGTATCAAGGATATGGCAGGTCTTTTGGTTCCATACAAGGCAGACGAGCTTGTTCATGCAATGAAGGAAGTTACTTCACTTCCAATCGAGCTTCACACTCACTACACCTCCGGTGTTGCTTCTATGACTTACTTGAAGGCAGTAGAGGCTGGATGTGATATTATCGATACTGCAATGTCTCCATTTGCACTTGGAACCAGCCAGCCGGCAACTGAAGTATTGGTAGAGACCTTCAAGGGAACTCCATACGATACCGGATTAAATCAGGAGCTTCTTTCTGAAATCGCTGACTACTTTGCACCAATGCGTGACGAAGCACTGAAATCAGGACTTTTGAATCCAAAGGTTCTTGGAGTCAATATTCAGACACTTCGCTACCAGGTACCTGGTGGAATGCTTTCCAACATGATCTCTCAGTTGAAAGAGCAGGGAGCAGAGGACAAATACGAAGAAGTATTAAAAGAGGTTCCAAGAGTTCGTAAGGACCTTGGTGAGCCACCACTTGTAACTCCTTCTTCACAGATCGTTGGAACCCAGGCTGTATTTAACGTACTCATGGGAGAGCGCTACAAAGTAGCTACCCAGGAGACCAAAGGAATCCTTATGGGTAAATACGGTCAGACTGTAAAACCATTCAATCAGGAAGTGGTTGACAAAGTCCTTACCGAGGAAGAGAAAGCAGCAACAATTACCTGCAGACCGGCAGACCTTCTTGAGCCAGAGCTTGATAAGCTTGAAGCAGAGATGAAACAGTACAAACAGCAGGATGAGGATGTGTTATCATACGCATTATTCCCTCAGGTTGCAACAGAATTCTTCAAATATCGTGAGGCACAGCAGACCAAGATGGATGCAAAGGTTGCTGATACAGAGAATGGAGCATATCCAGTATAAACTTATTACAACTACCAAGAGGATCGCATTGTTTTGCGGTCCTCTATTTTTGTGCTCAATTCTTTGCAGACGAGGAGCAACTAGTGACCTTCTTTGGTGCATTTCCGCCCCTGAGAGGGCCAGCCCTGAGTTAGATAGAACTTGAAATAGGGAGGAATTGTGATATAGTAAGTGAGGTTATAGATAGAGAATAGGAGTTAGAAAATGAGATTCTGGAAAGAGGAAGAGCAGTGGAAGAAGTGGCTGCATCATTCGGCAGCCATGATAGGAGGGTTCTTTGGCGCTTATCTGGTATTGACAAGGGCAGGGATATTTGGAAATGCACAGACGCTGAATTTGATATCGCTGGTGCTTGCAATTTGTGGCGCCAATATCTATGAAGTGATGTTAAGGCTGGGCGTGTTAATTCTCTATGTGAGCGGTACTGCATTGTATGTGATCGTAACGGAGAAAAAGCTGTGTAATGAGATTGCCCTATCCTTATTTTTGGATGCAGTGGCACTGGTGATTTTGGGCTGTATGCCTCAGCATATCGATGTGATATGGACCATGTATCCCATTGCATTTGCCCTTTCTTTCCAATGGAATGCTTTCCCGGGAGCCTATTCCTATATCAGTTCAACGATCTTTTCAACCAACAATACGAAGCAGACCACTCTGGCGTTTACAAGATATTTTCTGTACAAGGACCCGGAGGATAAAAAAAGAGGCTTCTTTTTCCTGGGGACGCTTTGCTTTTTTCACATAGGAGTGCTTTGGGCATATTTCTCGGTAAAGTGGCTTTATGAAAAGGGAAGCTTTCTTGGACTTTTACTGATCATACCGGTGGGGCTCATTGCAGTTTCCAAAAAGTGTGCACTTTCTAAAAACCATTGCATTGACTACTGATACTGTTATAATGTATTCAGACCAAAAAATAAGGTGAGGACATATGAGTAATACCAACGAATTGTTAAATCGTATTAACAGCTCTTACAGCTCCATGAGTAAGGGACAAAAGCTGTTAGCAACCTATATTACAGATAATTATGACAAGGCAGTATTTCTTACTGCGGCAAAGCTTGGGACAACGGTAGGAGTCAGTGAGTCTACGGTTGTCCGTTTTGCTACCCATTTGGGATATAAAGGATATCCGGAGTTTCAAAAGGCTCTGGAAGAATTGGTTCGCAACAAGCTCAATTCCGTTCAGCGAATGGAAGTAACCTATGGACGAATCAGCCAGTCAAAGATTTTAGAGACCGTATTAACCTCTGATGCAGACAAGATCAAAACCACAATGGAGAAAATTGATCACAATGCATTTGAATTGGCAGTAAATACCATATTGAATGCAAAAAATATCTACATTGTGGGGATTCGAAGCTGTGCACCACTTGCAAGCTTTCTGGGCTTTTATCTGACACTGATGTTTGATCATGTTCAGCTTTTGACAACCAATAGCTCCAGCGAGCTGTTTGAACAGATGGTCCGAATCGACAAGGAGGATGTCATTATTGGTATCAGCTTCCCAAGATACTCTATGCGTACCTTAAAGGCATTAGAGTTTGCCAACAATCGCAATGCAAAGGTAATTACCATAACCGATAGTGTACATTCGCCTATGAATCTATATTCTTCCTGCAACCTGATTGCAGACAGCGATATGGCTTCCATTGTAGACTCCCTGGTAGCGCCCCTCAGCGTGATCAATGCGTTGATTGTTGCCCTTTGCATGAAAAAGCAAAAAGAGGTAGCAACCACACTTACCACATTAGAAGAAATCTGGGATGAATATCAGGTATATGAGAATGACGAAATCAATTATATTGATGATTCTATCAAAATGAGATACGCCAGACTTGAGGATGTAGAAGATGAGTAAGGTCATTGTGATTGGAGGAGGACCTGCCGGTGCCATGGCTGCAATAGCCGCAGCAGAAAACGGGCATAGGGTTACTCTTTTGGAAAAAAATGAAAAGCTTGGCAAGAAACTGTATATTACCGGAAAGGGACGTTGTAATGTGACCAATTCCAGCGATATGGAGACCTTACTTGCAAACGTAATGTCCAATCCCAAATTCTTATACAGCGCTTTCTATGGGTTTACCAATGAGCAGGTGGTAGAATTCTTTGAGAGCAATGGGTTACCACTGAAAAATGAGCGGGGGAATCGCGTTTTCCCTGTTTCGGATCACTCTTCAGATGTGATTGCGTGTCTGAATCGCGTGCTTAGAAAGAATCAGGTTGATGTGAGACTTCACACTCAGGTGGACAAGGTCTTAACCAGAGAAGCCACCTCTTCACAGGAGACCAAAGCCCAGGCACAGGAAATAGAAGCATATGGAGTTGTTTTAGCAGGTGGAACAATCCTGGAAGCGGATCACATTGTGATAGCCACAGGAGGCATCTCATACCCATCCACAGGATCCACCGGAGATGGATACCGATTTGCTACGGAATTAGGACACCGAATGGTGGAACCGGTTCCTTCCCTGGTTCCGTTTGATACAAAGGAGGAATGGACCAGAGAGCTGCAGGGACTGTCCTTGAAAAATGTGGCAGTTGAGATCTACGATGGCAAGAAAAAGCTCTACTCTGATTTTGGGGAGATGCTGTTTACCCATTTTGGTATCAGCGGACCTATGATTTTGTCCGCCAGTGCCAGGATTCCGGCCAAACGCTTTGAAAAGCCGCTTCAGCTTGTGCTGGATATGAAGCCGGCTCTGGACGCAGAGACCCTGGATGTGCGTATCAGAAAGGATTTTGAAGAATCCATCAACAAACAGTTTAAAAATGCCCTTCATAAGCTTCTTCCGGCGAAAATGGAGCCAATTGTGATGGAGCTAAGTGGTATTGACCCGGATAAAAAGGTGAACGAGATTACCAAGGAAGAGCGACTGTCACTGGGGTATCTGATTAAGCATTTGGAGATTACGATACTGTCTAAGAGGAGCTTCAAGGAAGCAATTATCACAAAAGGCGGAGTGTCTGTTAAGGACGTTAACCCTTCCACTATGGAATCAAAGAAATGTAAGAACCTCTATTTTGCAGGGGAAGTGCTGGATTTGGATGCCATGACCGGGGGCTATAATCTTCAGATTGCCTGGTCAACAGGATATCTGGCCGGGAAAAGCATTCCATAGAGTCCTAAGAAGTGATTGATAGAAAAAGGAGACTAAGATGATTAATATAGCAATTGATGGACCGGCAGGAGCCGGAAAAAGTACAATCGCAAAGATGCTTGCAAAGGAGCTGGCCTATGTATATGTGGATACCGGAGCAATGTATCGTGCAATCGGATATTATTTCTTGAAAAATGGAGTAAATTCCGATGATGTTGAGACAATCGAGAAAGAATTGTCCAATATCAATGTCTCAATTGTATATCAGGATGGCGAACAGCAGGTGCTCCTAAACGGTGAAAATGTCAATGGAGTCATTCGCCAGGAGGAAGTGGGTAAGATGGCATCTGCCACCAGCAAATATAAAGCGGTGAGAGAAAAGCTTGTGGAGACCCAGAGACAGATTGCCAGAGAGCAGAATATCATCATGGACGGAAGAGATATCGGCACTGTGATTCTCCCGGATGCAACAGTGAAATTCTACCTCACAGCCAGTGTAGAGGTTCGGGCAAAGAGACGATACGATGAGCTTGTGGCAAAAGGGGAGGCCTGTGACCTAAAAGAAATCGAAAAGGATATTGCAGACAGGGACTATCAGGATATGAATCGTGAGGTGTCACCACTAAAGCAGGCCAAGGATGCAGTGCTTTTGGATTCCTCTTATCTGGATATCCCGCAGGTTGTAGCAGAAATGAAAAAGAAGATTATGGAGAAGCTATCATGAATGTGACATTGGCAAAAAGCGCAGGCTTTTGCTTTGGGGTAAAAAGAGCCGTTTCCACCGTGTATGAACAGATTGAAAAACAGGGAAAACCAATCTACACCTATGGCCCTATCATCCACAATGAGGAAGTGGTAAAGGACCTGGAAACCAAAGGGGTAAGGGTAGTCTTAGATATTGATGAGTTTTATCAGCTGCCAAATGGGGTTGTGATTATCAGGTCCCATGGGGTTAGCAAGAAAGAGTACGATAAAATCAAGGACTCCGGCATGGAAATCGTGGATGCCACATGTCCGTTTGTTCAGAAAATCCATCGAATTGTATCGGAGGAATCAGGGAAGGGCTCTTATATTATCATCATTGGAAACCCAAGTCACCCGGAGGTGCAGGGGATTCAAGGCTGGGTGCAAAACAATGGCACAAACGATGTGGCTACCATACAGACGGTGGAAGAAGCAGAGCAGTTTTCGGTGGAACAATCACAGAAGATTATCGTGGTTTCTCAAACCACATTTAACTTGAATAAATTTCAAGAATTAGTTGAAATTATATCTAAAAAAGGTTATGATATAACTGTTTTAAATACAATTTGCAGTGCTACGGAAGAAAGACAGACCGAGGCCAAAGAAATCGCATCCAGATCGGATGCCATGATTGTCATCGGTGGGAAAAATAGTTCCAACACTCAGAAGTTATTTGAAATATGTAAAAAAGAATGCAACAATACTTACTATATACAAACGAGTAACGATATGGATTATGGTTTACTGGAGTCATTCAATAACGTAGGTATTACCGCAGGGGCATCGACCCCAAACAATATTATTGAGGAGGTTTCAAAGAATGTCAGAAATGAGCTTTGAACAAATGCTGGAAGAATCATTGAAAACAATAAGAAATGGAGAAGTGGTAGAAGGTACCGTTATTGATGTTAAGCCTGACGAGATCGTTTTAAACATCGGATACAAATCTGATGGAATTGTAACCCGCAGCGAATACACCAACGAGCCAAACGTTGATCTTACCACAGTTGTTTCTGTTGGCGATACCCTTGAGACAAAGGTTATCAAAGTGAACGATGGAGAGGGACAGGTCCTTCTTTCATACAAACGTCTTGCTGCAGAAAAAGGAAGCAAACGTTTACAGGAAGCATTCGACAACAAAGAGGTGCTTACTGCTAAGGTTAGCCAGGTATTAGCTGGTGGTGTATGTGTCAATGTTGACGAGACCAGAGTATTTATCCCTGCAAGTCTTGTATCAGACACATTTGAGAAAGATTTAGAGAAATTCAAGGATCAGGAGATTGAATTCGTAATCACCGAGTTCGATCCAAAGAGAAGAAGAATTATCGGTAACCGCAAGAGCTTACTTTTAGAGAAAAAAGCTGAGCTTCAGAAGGAATTATTCGATCACATCAAGGTTGGCGATGTTATCGAGGGAACAGTTAAGAACGTAACTGACTTCGGTGCATTTATTGACCTTGGCGGAATTGACGGATTACTTCACATCTCTGAGATGTCTTGGGGAAGAGTTGAGAATCCTAAGAAGGTATTCACAGTTGGACAGGCTGTTAAAGTATTTATCAAAGATATCAACGAGACCAAGATTGCTCTTAGCATGAAATTCCCAGAGGACAACCCATGGAATGGTGCAGAGGAGAAATTCGCTGTAGGTAACGTTGTAACCGGTAAGGTTGCTCGTATGACAGACTTTGGAGCATTCGTTGAGCTTGCATCAGGTGTTGATGCATTGCTTCATGTGTCTCAGATTTCAAAGGATCACATTGAGAAGCCATCTGATGTATTAAAGGTTGGGCAGGAAGTAGAAGCTAAGGTTGTAGACTTCAACTTAGATGAGAAGAAGATCAGCTTAAGCATCAAAGCACTCCTTGCTCCGGAAGAAGCAGATGCAGACGATTCTGATGTAGCAGATGTCAACGTAGAAGAAGTTGCTGCTGAGACAGAAGAGTAATTGGCAGATTGATAAAATAGAGCTATCCAAAAGATGGCTCTATTTTTGCATATGAGAAAGGATGAGGTGAAAGCGATGTTAGACAATTATGAAAAGTTCAAAGCAGATGTATTTCGTCTTACCAAGATTGATTTGAACTGTTACAAGGAAAAACAGATGCGCCGCAGAATTGATACTCTTGTGAGTAAAAACAGCGCAAAAACCTATGATGAGTACATAGAAATCATCAAAAATGATAAGGAAAAGTTTGAGCAGTTTGTCAATTTCCTAACCATCAATGTATCAGAATTCTATCGCAATCCGGATCAGTGGAAGCTATTGGATGAGAAAATCATTCCTGAGCTTATGGCAAACAATTCCAGAAGCATCACTATTTGGAGTGCGGCATGTTCTACCGGAGATGAGCCATACTCACTTGCAATGGCATTTTCCAAGCATATGCCGTTAAGTAACATCCACATCGTGGCTACCGATATTGATAAGCAGGTATTGGAGCACGCAAAGCTTGGATTGTACAACGAGAAAAGTATCGCAGCAGTTCCGGACGAGATGAAGAAAAAATACTTTACCAAGGTGGGTAGTTCTTATCAGATTTCCGATGAGATTAAAAGATGTGTGCAGTTCAAACAGCACAATTTGTTAAAGGATCCATATCCAAAGGATTGTGATCTCATCGTATGCCGCAACGTGGTGATTTACTTTACCGATGAAGCAAAGGATGAGATTTATCGCAAATTCTATGATTCCCTGAAGAAGGGTGGAGTCTTGTTCATTGGAAGCACCGAGCAGATTATGAATTACAAGGAGATGGGCTTTGAACGTAAGAGCTCCTTCTTCTTTGGAAAGTAGTGCTTATTAGGGGATAAGTCTCTTATTGGTACAAATCTACAAGGAGATGATCAATATATCTGCGCAGAAGGACATCAGAAGAACAAAAATCCTCTGTGAGACTAAAATATTGAACCTTATCCTTATATTCTTTTTTGAAGGCAGGCTGCATGATGCTTGCGAACTGTGGAAGAAACAGATCATCCTTGGTGGTGTAACAGTTCGAAGCGGTAGCCTGTTTTCTGTATTCTTTGTCTACATAAGTGGCCACAGACTTATGGATGGCTCTATCCTCCGCCGGAAGATAATAGTAGTCCTTATAATTCGGATAGAAAAATCGAAGGGTTCCGGCATAAACAGGTATCGTAATCTCCACCGTCTCATCTCTCATAAAAACGGAATAAAGCTCTCTGGAGCAGTGGACAGCAGTAGGGAAAGGGTAATCCGCTTTGAGGGTTAAGGTTACCTTGTCATTGATATCCACAGACTTGATTTGGTACTGACCGTGGAGCAGCTGGGTAAAGGAGAGAATCGGCAGCAAATCCATAATTCCCATAACGTCCTCGTAATTATGCAATAAGAGAAGCTCTTCGGCCTCTTCTGTAGGCTCAAATTCATAGAGCTTGTACATCTCTATCAGTTCCCCTCCGTTAAAACGGTCCTGTCTTCGAATTCCAAGAAACTCTTCTACGGTCTTTTGCTTGTAGTTGGCAAGATTCAGCACATGCTTCAACTTTGTTACTTCCTGAAATAAATCCAAAGAAGAATAGCAAAGAAAGGATTCCTTTAATTCATAGAAATCACATTTGGCCTTCAGATAAGGCAGGTCAAATCCAATTCCGTTAAAGGATATCATGGTATGAAAGGAGTGTAAGAGATCCATAAAAGAGGCGAGAACCTCACGCTCTTCGGTTTCGTTCTCTGCAAGAAATTGCGTAAAACAGAGCTGTTCATTTTGACGGTAACAGCATCCAATCAAATATAGAGAGGAGGATTTTGGCGAGAAGCCGGTGGTCTCAATATCAAAGAGAATGGAATCCTCCGTCAATAATTCCGTAACTAAAGGGTTTATTGGAGCAAAATACGTGTTTTTTTGTATAGTTTTCATAAAAAAGCTCCCTTCTGTGGAATGTTACTATCATACCACATAAAAGTTTTAAAAAAAATACAATTTTTTACATCTGCACATATGGAATATGTGGTATAATTTTATCAAATGTTTCCATGATTTTTATACAAAAAAACGAAACATCGAAACAAATTTTTAAAGAAAGCGGGGCGCAAAAATGGGTTTAAAAACATTTAAAGGTGGCGTCCATCCTTATGAAGGAAAAGAATTATCTAAGGATGTCCCAATCAAAGAAGTGTTACCCAAAGGAGAGATGGTATATCCATTGTCACAGCACATTGGTGCACCTGCAACTCCTATCGTTGCTGTAGGCGACACAGTATTAAAGGGTCAGAAGATTGCAGAGGCAGGTGGCTTTGTATCTTCTCCAATCTATTCTTCTGTGTCAGGTACAGTAAAGGCTATTGAACCACGTCGTGTGGCAGTGGGAGATAAAGTGAACTCCATTATCATCGACAATGATGGACAGTTCAATGAAGTTACCTATACTGCAGTGGACGACGTAACTGCTCTTACCAAAGAGGAGATTATCGGGAAAGTAAAAGAAGCTGGTGTAGTTGGAATGGGTGGAGCTGGTTTCCCTACTCACGTAAAATTATCACCAAAGGAGCCGGACAAAATTGATTACATTATCGCAAACTGTGCGGAATGTGAGCCATATCTTACATCGGATTATCGCCGTATGTTAGAGAATCCGGATGAGCTTGTTGCCGGTATGAGAATCATTCTTCAGCTTTTTCCAAATGCCAAGGGTGTGTTTGGTGTGGAAAACAACAAACCGGATTGTATTGAAAAGTTAAAAGAACTGACAGCAAATGAGTCACGCATGGAAGTATGTGAGCTTCAGACCAAGTACCCACAGGGTGGTGAGCGTCAGCTTATTTTTGCGGTAACCGGAAGAGCAATCAACTCCAAGATGCTCCCGGCAGATGCCGGTTGTATCGTAGACAACGTAGAGACCATGATTGCGGTATACAAGGCGGTAAAGCTTGGTATTCCTGTTATGCAGAGAATTTCTACTGTTACAGGTGATGCAGTAAACCAGCCTGGAAACTTCCTTTACAGCATGGGTATGAGCTATGCGGAACTGATTGAAGCTGCCGGAGGATTTAAAGAACAGCCGGAGAAGATTATTTCCGGTGGTCCTATGATGGGATTTGCAATGTTCTCATTGGATATTCCTACCACAAAGACCTCTTCATCAATTCTTTGTTTTACCAAGGATGAGGTTTCAAAGCATGAGCCAATCGCATGTATCAATTGTGGTCGTTGCGTAGAGGCTTGTCCGGAGAACTTGATTCCAAGCCGTCTGGCCAAATTTGGAAACAAGGGTCTTATGGCAGAATTCGAAAGCTGGCATGGACTTGAGTGTATCGAATGCGGAAGCTGTACTTATGTATGTCCTTCCAGACGTCCGGTTGCACAGTCAGTTAAGACCATGAAGAAGCTCGTTCTGGCTGAAAAGAGAAAAGCAAAATAGAAAACTCGTATGAAATAACTCGTATGAAATAACTCGTATGAATAGAGAATTTGAAGAAATATGAAAGAGGTGTGAATCATGAGCGATTTGTATCATGTATCATCGGCACCACACGTTCGCCAGAAGGATTCCACAAGTAAGATTATGTTACTTGTCATCTTAGCTTTGCTTCCGGCAACAGCTTTTGGAATCTACAACTTTGGAGCACGTGCGTTGCTTTTGATTCTTCTTACAGTTGGAAGTTGTGTACTTTCCGAATTTGTATTTAATGTTATTGTACATAAAAAGAATACCATTGACGACTTGAGCGCAGTGGTTACCGGTTTACTTTTAGCATTGAACCTTCCGGTATCACTTCCATGGTGGGAAGCAGTACTTGGCGGTGCATTTGCAATTATCATTGTAAAGATGCTGTTTGGAGGCCTTGGTCAGAACTTTATGAACCCGGCCCTTGGAGCAAGATGCTTCCTTCTTATTGCGTTTGCAGCTGATATGACCAATTTCAACTGTGATGCTTATACCGGAGCAACTCCACTTGCACTGATTCGAAACGAGGGCTTAGCAGCAGTGGACTTAAAAGCGATGCTTTACGGAACTACAGCAGGAACCATCGGTGAAACTTCTGTGATTGCTATCCTAATCGGAGCAATTATCCTGATTATGACAGGTGTGATTGACATGAAGATTCCGGGTGCTTATCTGGGATCCTTTGCTTTGTTTATCCTGATTTTTGGTGGACATGGCTTTGATGGAGCATATCTCACCGCTCAGCTTTGTGGTGGCGGACTTATGCTTGGAGCCTTCTTCATGGCAACCGATTACGTTACTTCACCAATCACTCCTTCCGGCAAGATTATTTTCGGTATTTGCTGTGGTATCCTTACCGGCTTGTTCCGTTTGTTTGGAGCAAACGCCGAGGGTGTATCTTTCGCAATTATTCTGAGCAACCTTCTTGTTCCGATCATTGAGAAATTTACAGTACCTATGGCATTTGGTGTAAAAAAGGAGGGCAAAAAGAATGAATAAGAGAATCGTACATGATGCCTTAATTCTTACTGCTTTCACTTTAGTACTTGGTCTTGTACTTGCACTTGTATACGGAGTGACCAAGGCACCAATTGAAGCAGCAAATCAAGCGGCTGCACAGCAGGCGTATATGGCTGTATTTGAGGAAGCTGATTCCTTTGAGACAATGGAGTTCGACAAGGAAGCTGCAACAACTCTTGTTCAGGAACAGGGCTTCTCAGATACCATTGATGATATTCAGGTTGCAAAGGATGCAGCCGGAGAGACATTAGGATATGTTATCACCGTTACCGCAAAAGACGGTAGCCAGGGAAGCATTACCTTCTCTGTTGGTATCCAGAACGATGGCACTGTAAATGGTTACTCTATCACAGCAACCTCTGAGACTCCGGGTCTTGGATTAAAAGCCAGTGAGGAAGAGTTCTATGGACAGTTCCAGGGCAAAAACGTAGATGCTTTTACCGTAGTAAAACAGGCTCCACAGTCTGATAACGAGATCGAAGCAATCTCCGGATCAACCATTACTTCAAAAGCTATGGCAAACGGATGTAATGCAGCTATTTATTACTTCCAGAATCAGTTGGTAGGAGGTGCTCAGTAATGAACAAATACGTAGAACGTTTATATAACGGTATTATCAAAGAGAACCCTACATTCGTATTGATGCTTGGTATGTGTCCAACACTGGCTGTAACCTCAAGCGCAATCAACGGACTTGGTATGGGACTTTCCACAACGGTAGTATTGATTCTATCCAATATGATTATTTCCGCATTCCGTAAGGTCATTCCAAACGGTGTGCGTATGCCGGCATACATCGTTATTGTGGCATCGTTGGTTACCATTGTACAGTTTATGATGGCAGCTTACCTGCCTTCCCTTTCAGCTGCACTTGGCGTATATATTCCACTTATCGTAGTGAACTGTATCATCCTTGGACGTGCAGAAAGCTACGCATCTAAAAATGATGTAGTATCCTCTGCATTTGATGGTATCGGAATGGGACTTGGATTTACCCTTGGTTTAACTATGATTGGATTAATCCGTGAGATCTTAGGAGCAGGAACTGCATTTAATGTAGCCCTTTCAGAGCTTCCAGGACCAACATTTGGAGCAAGTGGTCTCTCAGTAATTGGCCTTGTGATTGCAGTAGTAGCAATTGTGCTTTTGGTATTGGTTGCATTGCAGATTAAGAAAAAGGGTGGAAATCCACTTACCACACTGGGTGCTGTTGCACTTGGTATTGTTGCAGTAGTAGGATTCATCGCATTCCTTGGTAAAGCCTTTACCAGTATGACCATTTTCATTATGGCCCCTGGTGCATTCTTAGTACTTGCATTCCTTGTTGCAATGATGAACATTATCAGAGATCAGATGGAGCACAAGGGAACTCCTCTTGCAAAACCTTCCGGATGTATCAGCGGAGATTGTGCAAGCTGCTCTATGCATGGAAATTGTGCAGATGAAGCTGCAAAATCTGAGAATCAATAAGGAGGAGGATATCCATGAAAGAATTATTATTGATTGCAGTTGGTTCTGCAATTGTAAACAACGTAGTACTTAGTCAGTTCCTTGGTATCTGTCCGTTCCTTGGTGTATCAAAAAAGACAGACACAGCAGCCGGTATGGGTGGTGCAGTAATCTTCGTCATTACCATTGCCTCATTGATTACCAGTATTATCTACAAAGGGATTCTTGCTAATCCATTTTTGGCAGAAAAAGGAATTGACCTTACCTATTTAAAGACCATCGTATTCATTCTTGTAATTGCGGCCTTGGTTCAGTTTGTAGAGATGTTCTTAAAGAAGAGTATCCCGGCACTGTATCAGTCACTTGGTGTATATCTTCCATTGATCACTACCAACTGTGCGGTACTTGGTGTAGCACTTAACGCAGTTACCTATGAATACAGCATTTTAGAAACAGTAGTGTATGGTTTTGCAACAGCAGTAGGTTTCTTTATTGCAATTGTACTTATGGCAGGACTTCGTGAAAAAATAGAATACAATGACATTCCAAAGCCATTCCAGGGTACAGCAAGTGTGCTCATTACTGCAGCACTTATGTCTATTGCATTTATGGGATTCTCAGGAATGATTTAGGAGGAAAGAGATGAATATTTTAGCGATTGTCGTTGCCGCTCTTGTGGTTGGCTTCGTAGGTCTTTTTATTGGATTTTTCCTTGGTATTTCCGGAGAGAAATTCAAAGTAGAAGTAGATGAAAAAGAGAGCGCTGTTTTGGAGGTGTTACCTGGAAATAACTGTGGTGGATGTGGTTATGCCGGATGCTCCGGCTTAGCAGCAGCTATTGCCAAGGGCGAAGCTCCGGTAAATCAGTGTCCGGTAGGTGGTGCACCGGTAGCCGCAAAGATTGGTGAGATTATGGGTGTCGCTGCTGATGAAGGCGAGAAAAAGGTAGCATTTGTGAAATGTGCAGGAGACTGCGAGAAAGCAAATAATGACTATGAGTACACAGGACTTACTGATTGTGCCGCATTGGCATTTGTACCAAATGGCGGACCAAAGACCTGTAATTATGGATGTCTTGGTGGAGGAACTTGTGTAAAGGCATGTCCTTTCGATGCTATTCACGTAGTAGATGGAGTAGCAGTTGTAGACAAGGAAGCATGTAAAGCCTGCGGTAAGTGCGTGGCAGCATGTCCAAAGCACTTAATCGAGCTGGTACCTTATAGTGCATCTCATCTTGTAAGATGTAGTTCAAAGGATAAAGGTAAAGACGTTATGGCAGCTTGTTCGGTGGGCTGTATTGGATGTCACCTTTGTGAGAAGAACTGTGAATACGACGCTGTACATGTGGAAGACAATATCGCTTACATCGATCAGAGTAAGTGTGTTGGCTGTGGCAAATGTGCAGAGAAATGTCCAAAGAAAGCAATCATTTAAAAGGAACGTCCCCTTCCACGGGGACGTTCCTTTTTCCACGGGAAGCGTCCCCCTCCACGGGGACGTTCCTCCCTCCACGGGAAGCGTCCCCCTCCGCGGGAAGCGTCCCTTTCCACGGTGAACGTCCCCAATTATTTTTTCTTCTGATATGCCGGAAGAGAAGGATCCTGGCCCTTAGCCTTCTGCATAGCTCTTTGGATGGCATCCTTGGAGTTTTTCCAATCGGCGTCCTTGTTCTTGTAGTCGTATTTTTCTACGAACCATGACACATCCTCAAAAATCCGATTAATATTCTCCTTCATAAGGGGAAGAACAATATCATAGAAGGATTTGAGCTCATCCTCCGGAAGAGAGGCATCTGCCTTACTGCAGAGCAGTGAAAAATGTGAGAGGCAAAATCCCTTTGTCTTCTTCAATTGTTCACGAAACTCCGGCTCCTTACGGTAAATGCGAAAGAAGGTATCCATGTAGTCGTGAAAGGTGCGGTCAATCATATCGCAGATAAAACAGCTTTCCTCTCTTTTTTGCAACCAGTTTACGATGGAATTGTCAGAAGAGGAATTGTTTTTAAAAAGAGATTTCTTCTGTACCCCTGGTTTAAAATGAGCAAATTCTTTGTCCATCTCCTTTAAAGTCTTCATATAGTAAGTCTTTAAAATCCATGCATTGCCCAGAGCATTCCCATAATCAAACATCTTTTTGTAATGGCCCTGGCAAAAGCCTGCCTGATCTGTCATTTCACGAATGTCTGCTTCCATATAAGAAGCACCATTTCCAAGGACAAAATCCAGTGCATGTTCCTCGGTTTTTCGTTTGATATAGCAAAACGGACATTCCCCGGCATTTTCCATCGCCTCAGTGATAGGGATGGTATGTATCTGTTCTTTCATAGAGTAAGTCTCCCTTCTACGAGCTTTTTCGGATGAAGTGAATCAGGCCATTGTTGACTAGAGTTCATAGTTGCGATAGAAATCAATAAAGGCTTCTAATGACTTGGACGATTTCGTATTGCTCTTATATGCAAATCCAACCTCACGCTCGTGAATAGGGAAACCAAGTGGTACCTCAATTAAGCTGCCTTCTTCCAATTCTTCCTTTACAAAGTTTCGAATGACGCAAGCAACTCCCACACCAATTTTTGCAAAATCAATAAGAAGATCCATGTTGGAGATGTCAATGGACTCTGCAACCTCAATCTGATTATTCTGGAGATAATCATCGATATATTTACGGGTCATATTGTTTTTGTCCAAAAGCATGAGAGTAGAGTTCTCTAAGATTTCATCCGTAGCAACTCCTCTTTTCTTCAGATTATCCAGGTATTCCTTGTTTGCTACAAAGATATCTTCGATGTTATCCAGATAATCAAACTCGATGTTTTTCATAACAGCTGGTTTTCCAATCAAACCAATGTCGATTTTATTGTTGTCCAATAACTTCAGGGTCTCGTTGGTAGACTGACAGCTGATGGAAATACTAATATGAGGGTTTCTTCGAATGAACTCCTTCAGATAAGGTAGAAGCATAAACTTACATAAGGTAGAACTTACACCGATGCGAATATGACCAACACCAAGCTCAATGGAGCGCTTAAGCTGTTCTTCCCCCTGAGTTAAGGTCTCAAAAGCCTCTTTTACATGAGAGTAGAGAAGAGCACCTTCGTCCGTCAGGGCAACACCTCTGGAAGAACGGGAAAAAAGCTTGCATTCCAGACTTTCCTCCAATTTCTGAATGGATTTGCTGATTGCCGGCTGGGATATATAGAGCTCTTTTGCAGCCTTTGAAATATTACCCGCATTTGCAACGGTATAAAAGATACGGTAGGAAGATAAATTCTGATTCATAGTAGAACCTCCTAGTTATTGAAATACAATGTTATTTTAACATGAGATAGGGTTATGGTAAATATATTTATTATGTATTTTCATTATAAAATCCACTATGCTATGATTTTTCCAGAATCAACATCATGGCACACTCACACAAATGATGTTGTAATCAAGTATATTAGGAGGTATCAAATATGGGAATGACAATGACCCAGAAGATTCTTGCAGCACATGCAGGTCTTTCGGAAGTGAAAGCCGGACAGTTAATTGAGGCTGATTTGGATCTTGTGTTAGGAAATGACATCACATCCCCTGTTGCCATACATGAAATCGAAAAAATGAAGGTAGACGGGGTGTTCCACAAGGATAAAATTGCCCTTGTAATGGATCATTTTGCTCCAAATAAGGACATCAAGTCTGCACAGCATTGCAAATGCGTCAGAGAGTTTGCCTGCAAAAATGAAATATCGAACTACTTCGATGTAGGAGAGATGGGAATTGAGCATGCCCTTTTGCCGGAAAAAGGACTTACCGTTGCAGGGGATGTCATAATCGGGGCAGATTCACATACCTGTACCTACGGTGCTTTGGGTGCATTCTCTACAGGTGTAGGAAGCACTGACATGGCAGCCGGAATGGCCACAGGTAAAGCATGGTTTAAAGTGCCATCCGCAATCAAATTTGAACTTGTTGGGAAACCGTCAAAGTGGGTTAGCGGAAAGGATATCATTCTCCATATCATCGGAATGATTGGAGTAGATGGAGCGTTGTACAAATCGATGGAGTTTACGGGACCGGGTGTCGCTTATCTTTCCATGGATGACCGTTTTACCATTGCCAATATGGCTATCGAGGCAGGTGGCAAAAATGGTATTTTCCCAGTGGACCAGTTAACCATTGATTATATGAAGGAACATTCCAAACGTCCATTTGTAACCTACGAAGCAGATGCCGATGCAGAATACGATGAGACCTACACCATTGATCTGTCTACATTGAAATCTACAGTGGCATTTCCACATTTACCAGAGAATACCAGAACTATCGATGAAGTAGGAGAGGTAAAGATTGATCAGGTAGTCATTGGCTCATGTACCAATGGCCGTATGGATGACCTTAGAGTTGCAGCCGAAATCTTAAAAGGAAAGAAATGTGCAAAAGGTATCCGCGTTATCGTGATTCCTGCAACACAAAAAATCTACCTTCAGGCTATGGAGGAAGGCTTGTTAAAGACCTTTATCGAAGCAGGAGCCATTGTAAGCACCCCAACCTGTGGTCCATGTCTGGGAGGATATATGGGTGTTATGGCAGAAGGGGAACGCTGTGTGTCTACCACCAACCGCAATTTTGTGGGAAGAATGGGACATGTAGAATCTGAAGTATACCTGGCAAGTCCGGCCGTAGCGGCAGCAAGTGCCATTACAGGAAAAATCAGCGGACCAGAAGAAGTGATGGGAGGTAATCAGTAATGAAAGCAGCACATGGTCATGTATTTAAATATGGAGACAATGTAGATACTGACGTTATCATTCCGGCAAGATATCTGAATTCTTCCGATCCAAAGGAATTAGCATTACATTGTATGGAGGATATCGACAAAGACTTTGTAACAAAGGTTCAGCCGGGAGACATCATGGTGGCAAACAAAAACTTTGGATGCGGTTCATCCAGAGAACATGCTCCAATCGCAATCAAGGCTGCCGGAGTAAGCTGTGTAATTGCAGAGACTTTTGCGAGAATCTTCTATAGAAATGCAATTAATATTGGACTTCCGATCATCGAGTGTCCGGAAGCAGCGGTAGAGATTCAGCCACAGGATGAAGTCAATGTGGACTTTGATACCGGAGTAATTACCGATGTGACCACCGGTAAGACCTATCAAGGACAGGCATTCCCTCCATTTATGCAGAAGATTATCGATATGGAAGGCTTAGTTAATTATATTAATAATAGGTAGAAACGTGATTGGGGACGGAGGCATAGACATGGGGACGGGGGCTTTCCACGGGGACGGGGCATGGACATGGGGACGGAGGCTTTCCACGGTCATTGTCCCTTCGGCTCGCGAAAACCTAACGCCTAAGTGACAAAGACCGTGGAAAGCCTCCGTCCCCATGTCCATGCTCCGTCCCCGTGGAAAGCCCCCGTCCCCATGTCTATGCCTCCGTCCCCTATAAATAATGCATAAACTTCTTGGAAATCTTAATCCTGGTATATGCATCTGCGTACTCCCTCGGCGACAGCTCATCAATATAATTGGGAGTAAAATTCTTATGGATACCATGGCTCTTTGCCAAATCAATAGCTTTATTATAGGCGATGGCCGCCTCGGTAATCGTATCGTAGGTACCGATGATATAATTACCATTAATATGCAGTCTTGCTACATATTGAATGGTATCATTTTTTCGTTTCAGAATGACGCCATTGTAAGGGCATAATATCTCAATATTAGAATAGCGAAAATCATGGTTATTCCCATTGATAAATACATAATCGCGGCCTTCAACACCATAAGGCTTTATTCCATAACGACTTTGAATGGTTACCTGCATTCCGTAGTCGTTTACAAACAGATGGCCCGCCCGCTTCATAATCTTACGATTAGAGTAATAAAACAGGTCATCAATATCAAAAATCAGCTCCTCGGTAGGAGAGAGATAATAACTGAAATATCCATTTCTCAGATAGATGGCATTGGGAATATAGATGCCATTATCTCTGAAATTTAATAATATCATTTGTTTTGGAAACGGAAGACCGGACTTGGGACTTTGTATAATGGATTCAGCTGTAATGCCGGTATCATACAAGAGAGTTTCACTGATACAGTAAGCATGGTGCGCAGCATCCTCAGTGGGATAGCTGCCAAGACTGATATGCTTATTCCGAAAAGTAATGCTTGCTTTGTAATATACAGTCTGATCTTTCTTTTTGGCTATATAGACGCCCTTTTTCATAGGTACTCCTTTGGATAAAAAGTCTATCTTTATAGTAACATTTTTCGGAAAATACGCAAGGCATTGACATCTAAAGGATGTTTACATATAATTAGTTAAATTCAAGGAATAAGGAGAAAAAGGAACATGGATTTGATGTACAGCAGCACAAGAGATGGAGAGAAAAAATACACCGCATCACAAGCGATTTTAAAGGGACTTGCTGATGATGGTGGATTATTTGTGCCGGAGAAAATCCCAGCTTTGGATAGAACCGTAGAACAGTT
>JALEPP010000156.1 GCA_022767075.1 Agathobacter sp.
AAGGTTTTTCACTGTTCAGTTATCAATGTTCTTGCTGTCAGCGACAGCTTATTTAATTTATCATTTCAAGCTGTTTTTGTCAACAACTTTTTATGATTTTTTTCGCCGACCGAACTCTACAAATCAATGTGTTTCGCGTCAGCTTTGTTATATTATCATGGGGGTATATCAAAGTCAACCTTATTTTTTCTTTTTCTACCACATTTTTTTACCACCACAATATCTTGTTTTTACACATAAGAAAAGCCCCAATTTCCTCATGGGAAATTAGAGCTTTTTACTAATGCTTCTCTAAAAGAAAATCAAAAAGAAGGTCAGCACCACGTTGTTCTCGTAAATCCATAACAGGAATTCCGAATCCTTGATATAGTTCATGAGTACAGAACTTACACCGGTAGTACTGGTCAATGCAATCAAAGCAAAGAATACCCATATCACAAGAAGTCCTTCTATTGCTCCTGCTCCTAAACCAAGCAGCTGATTCACGCCTCCGATAAGCGGAATCTTGTCAATAATTCCCAATGCGTTGGAAATCAGTTGAAATACGATAACCGCCGCAAGAAGCGTTATCGCCAGTGCAATCCCCCGCATCGCCATATTGGTTAAGTTTTTGGACACCTCCTCATAGATTCCGGAATCTTCGATGGTCTGGTTGGCAAGCTCTCCTGCCTGACTCATTTGATTAATGATCCCCTCCGGAACTGTGACTCCCATGGCTTCCAGTCGTTCCTTAACCTCCTGTGTCTTTTCAACCCCTGCATCCTCGGTCTCCTGAAGCTGTTTTTCCACATAGCTATGAAGATACTGATTGCACCGTTCCTCGATCTTTGTATCAATGGTGGTATAGCTTTCTAATGCTTTTGCCACATGGGGAGTTGCCCAGGCAACAAACAATAGCACCAGGATTCCCTCTGCCAAACGGAATAATACCCGTAAAAAACCTTTTGTATATCCCTGTACGATACATCCTGCTAATATCACTACTACAATTAAAAGCAAAACATTCACTTCAGTCTCACCTCTTGTGCCTTTCTTTCCTCTATAAGAATATACTGATGAAGATATCCCCTGGCATATATCTTATAAACTGGCTCCTCAAATGTATATTGAAACTTCTTTATACCATAAACCGTATAGATTTCGCAGCCCATTTCGCTGCTCAAACACACCTCATGGTTCTCCAAAAACTCAATGGTGCGGTAGGGAAGTGTACTATCCTGCTCCATAACCACTCTTCCTCTGTAATCATAGACTACAATATGGTAGCTGATTTCCTCCCCTTCATTTCCATAGACCACGCCGATATATTTCTCATCCGAAAATACACTTACAATCTCTTGGTCTAACGGAATCTCTCTCTCTAGTTCCGGTTTCTGATTTCCCTGGTACACCAGGATCCGGTCTGTAGCCACTGCGATCATTTTACTGTTTGACACATATTGAATCTGGGCTACCAGTACGTCGTCATAGGTGTCCTCACCCACCTGGTTATCGATTTCATTCTGCCCCACGGAACCAAAATTGTAAAAGGTTAATGTAGATTTCAATTTCCCATCCGCCAGATCTACAAAAGAGATTCCAAGCTTTTTAGCATCATAGGATAAGGAAATATCTATTGGAAATCTTCCTTTTTCCCCATGAAACTCTCCGCCAACCAATTGTTTTCCCTTTGTGTCGTAAAGCTTTATATAAGAAGTATTCCCTTCTTTTAATAGGACGGCACCGGTTCCCTGGCCGGCAATGCTCCCCTTTTGTATCTGAGCTGTGGTCTCAATACAGTTTACCACTCCCTTTTCGTCACATATGTAAAATGTGGTTCCGCCCTGATCGTATACCATCAGGTAATCATCACACACCTTCACTTCCGGATTTCTCATCTCATAGGACTGGTTCCACAATAGCTCCATATCCTTGGTTCTGCATGAAATTCCGTCATTACTGTAGCTTACGATGTTCCCCTTAAAGTTCTCATACTTTGCTACCGCAGATACTTTCAGCTCCGTCTCCTCTACCACCTCATAGTGAGCAAAGGTTCGAAGCTGATCCCACAATACGATGCTAAGCACCACTATCAGAATCAATGCTCCTATTCCCACAGCTCGTCTTCTGCTTCTCTTTTTATGTTCTCTCAGCTTATCGTCAAGCTCGTCCACCGTTTCATTTCCTTGGCTTACTTCCAATTTTCTCATTTGCGCCATAAGCACCTCTTGTTGTTCTTCTATTTTCTAAGCAGTCTTTATTATAGCATTTTATTATCTTTTATCCAATATTTCCGGGCACTTCCTTAATCTCCACTTCCGGATACGTCATCTGTTCTTCGGTAGTTGGCGCCACTACGGGCTCTGCATACTCCTTTCGATCCAGCTGCATCCGATATGCTCCCACCCCAATAATACCAAGCATTAATATCATTGCGATGCCCATAGCCGCTCCCGCAAAGGTACTTTCCCTTTCTTCCTCTTCCGGCTCCGACTTTCTTTTCGGTGGCTGTATCATCAGTTTGGAGTCCTCCTCCAAACGCACCTTTCCGTATTCCTCATTCCCTCTCCTCTGAAGTCGCTCTTCTTCAACCGTAGGCTCCATCTGCGCTTTTGTCTCCAATCGCCGCCACATTCTTTCCTCCGGAAAGGCCTCTATTTTCGCTCCCTTCTCATAATATATGTAAAAACCGGGTTTTTCTACCAGATGATTCTTCTTATTTTCATAAGCTTTTTCCTCGCCCTCCAGAGAATTCATCAGCAATAAAATCTGATGCGCTCCGCCAAACTGCTCCCTATGTACTCGCTCATATTCCAAGGTTGGTTCCGGAACAATACCCTGTCTATCTACAGCCCATCCCACAATGATGGCTTCCTCGTAGCACCTTTTCATTTCCAAAAACACATAATTCCACGCCTTGTTGTTCCACTGTGGCACCCCCATCTGAAATGTGATTTCCTGCACTTCAATAGCTCCCTCTACATAGGTCGCATACCTCCCGGATGCACATTCCGTGTGTCCCACCAACACATATACGCTTCTCTGGTTTTTCCCTCCGTTTCGAATACGACGATATACCGTTTCCTCTACATATAATCTCTCTTCTTGTCCTGGTGTACCTATTTGTTGAATCTGCTTTCGTGACCCCGATGTATTTTGGACAATATCGATCATTTTCCTTCTCCTTTCCCTACTATTATTAGAATAGAAATTTATCATGGGGGAAAATGATAGATTCTGTCGTCTACTCCGGTAATTTAATAAAAGAAACTGCCCCATCTTGCGCATGCGTGATGGGACAGTTCCTTTTCTTATTTATGACTCTGGGTAACCACACCAGTTTTATTTTACAAAGGCTTTCACTTTCTTGTAGATACCTTCTGCATCTAACTCATACTTATGAAGAAGCTCTGCGGCCGGTCCTGACTCTCCGAATACATCGTTTACACCGATACGAAGAACCTTTGTCGGCTGATTCTCACAGAGCACTTCGCATACAGCACTTCCAAGTCCGCCAAGTATAGAATGTTCCTCAACCGTTACTACCTTTCCGGTCTTAGCTGCAGACTTCAATACAAGCTCATTATCCAATGGCTTGATGGTATGGATATTGATTACTTCTGCATGGATTCCGTCTGCCTCCAACATTTTAGCAGCTTCCATTGCCTCGCATACCTCTAACCCGGTAGCGAAAATGGATACGTCTGTACCTTCTTTTAATACGATGCCCTTTCCGATTTCAAATTTGTAATCCGGTGTATCATTGATGACTGGAACCGCAAGACGTCCAAATCTCATATACACAGGTCCCACATGCTCATAAGCAGCCTTTACAGCAGCTTTTGCTTCGATATCATCAGAAGGATTAATTACAACCATTCCCGGAATCTCACGCATTAACGCGAGATCCTCCAAGCACTGGTGAGTTGCTCCGTCTTCTCCTACAGAGATACCTGCGTGTGTTGCTCCGATTTTTACGTTAAGATGTGGATATCCTACCGCATTGCGAACCTGCTCATAGGCACGTCCTGCTGCAAACATTGCAAAAGTACTGATAAACGGCACTTTTCCACAGGTTGATAAACCTGCCGCGATACCTGTCATATTGGCCTCTGCAATACCAATATCCCAATGTCTCTCCGGGAATGCCTTCTGGAAGGTACCGGTTTTGGTAGCCCCTGCCAAATCGGCGTCTAATACGATTAAATCTTCATGTTCCTTGCCAACCTCTACCAAGGCATTGCCGTAGCTATCTCTGGTAGCAATTTTCTTTACGTCTGCCATTACTGTTCACCTGCTTTCTCTAAATCTGCCATTGCAATTGCGAACTCCTCATCGTTAGGAGCTTTTCCATGCCATCCGGCCTGATTCTCCATAAATGATACCCCTTTACCTTTTACGGTTTTTGCAATGATTGCCGTAGGCATACCCTTGGTCTGTTTTGCTTCTTCAAAGGCGTTGCGAATCTGATCAAAATCATTTCCATCAATTTCGATGGTATGGAAATTGAATGCTGCAAATTTGTCAGCAATTGGATATGGTGAACATACCTCATCGATTGCACCATCAATCTGAAGGTTGTTGTTGTCTACGATTACTACAAGGTTATCGAGCTTTTTGAAGCCTGCCCACATGGCAGCCTCCCAAATCTGTCCTTCCTGAATCTCTCCATCTCCGGTAAGGCAGTATACACGGTAATCCTTCTTATCATATTTACCTGCTGCAGCCATTCCCACCGCACAGGAAAGTCCCTGACCTAATGATCCACTGGACATATCTACACCCGGAATGTGTTTCATGTCCGGATGTCCCTGCAAGTATGAGCCTGTGTGACGAAGTGTCAAGAGATCCTCCTTAGGGAAGAAGCCTCTCTCTGCTAAAACGGAGTAATATCCCGGTGCCACATGACCTTTTGATAATACAAAACGATCTCTGTCCTCCATTTTTGGATTCTTTGGATCTACATTCATCTCTTCAAAGAAAAGATATGTAAAAATGTCTGCTGCAGACAAAGATCCGCCCGGATGTCCGGACTTTGCGCTGTGCACTGCTTTTACAATGCTTTTGCGAACCTCGTTCGCGGTTTGTTTGAGTTCTGTGTTTGTCATTACTTTCTCCCTTCCACTGACATTTATAATTCAGTCCTACCTTCCAAAGCGCGGAGAAGAGTAACCTCATCAATATACTCTAAATCTCCTCCTACAGGCACGCCACTGGCTATGCGAGTCACTTTAATTCCGGTGGGCTTAATTAACTTACTAATGTACATTGCAGTGGTTTCTCCCTCCAAGCTGGAATTGGTGGCGATAATTACCTCGTCCACCTCCTCTGTCTGAAGGCGCTGCATCAACTCTTTTAGCTTAATATCTCCAGGGCCTATCCCAAGCATCGGCGAAATGGCACCATGAAGAACATGATATACCCCATCAAATTTTCCAGTCTTTTCATAAGCAGCCAGATCTCTGGTATTCTCCACCACCATAATCTGTTTTTGATTTCTGGCAGCATTCTTACAGATTGGACATAGCTCCTCATCCGTAAGGGTAAAGCAACGCTTACAGTATTTTACATTCTGTTTTGCACTTAGCATCGCTCCCGCCAAATCCTGTACCTGCTCATTTGACATGTTTAAGATATGAAAAGCCAATCTCTGTGCTGTCTTTGCCCCAATTCCGGGCAACCCGGACAGCTCTTGTATCAGCTTTGAAATCTCTTTACTATAATAATCCACCAAGACCTCCAGTAATGGCGCCCATAGCCTTCTGGGAATTCTCATCAATCTTGCGTAAAGCTTCGTTGGTAGCTGCCATAATCAAATCCTCTAACATTTCGATATCATCCGGATCTACCACTTCCTCTGCAAGCTTTACCTTAGTCACCTCATGTCTTCCGGATACGGTTACTTCTACTGCTCCACCGCCTGCAGTGGCAGTCACCTCAGCTTCCTCCAGCTGCTTCTGAGTCTCCTCCATCTGACGCTGCATTTTCTGCGCCTGTTTCATCAAATTGTTCATGTTTCCAGGCATACCACCTGGGAATCCGCCTCTTTTTGCCACGGTTTCAATCCTCCTGGTTTCTAGTAATCTATTCTAATACTTAGAAGTTTTCTTCTACAATATCCATGTTAATCAGCTCTCTCAAATCCGGAACAGTGTCCGATGCTTTTTGACCAAGCTCCGTCTTTTGAACCTCTATCTGAACCTCTTTTCCGATTCTCTGGGCAATCAAATCCTTTAGCTTATCCAGACAACCCAGGCGATTCTCATAGATGTATCCAAATGCATTGAGCTCATCATAGCATAAAAGCAACTCACCATTTGGCCCCAGGGTTGGAACTGCCATGGCAAGATAACTTCTTGTCACTCCGGCACACTCTCCAATAATAGCCTTCCACTGAGAGATTACCTGCTTGATATCCTCCGGAATCGCCTGAGTGAGCTTTGGCTTTTCTGCAGGTGCCTTTGGGACCTCCATCCCCGGGGAAGAAACCATGCCGCCTTCCGCCGGTGCAATTGCAACGCCCTTTGCCAGATAGTTCTCCATCTGGTTCAGTCTCGATACCACAGATTCATAATCCTGTTCCATCTGAGGCTTGCAAAGCTTAATCAATGCGATTTCTATAAGCACTCGTTTCTGGTTGGCATATCGAATCTGGTTAGATAAATCTGAAAAAATACGAATATAACGGAGCAAGCTTTGCCCGTCCACCTTAGCCGCCTGTTCTCTGAGCAATTCCAGATGTTCACTGGAAATATCCAAGACATCCTCCATGTCCCCGGAGCTTTGTAACAGAAGCAGGTTCCTCAGATACCAGGTAAAATCATTGACAAACTGTCCAAGCTCTCTTCCCTGGATAACCATCTCCTCTAGCACTGCCAATGCGTCTGTTACACGATTCTCTAAAACCGCATCCAAAAGTCTGGCAAACACATCGGTGTCTACTGCTCCTAATACCTCCAACACATTGTCATAGGTCAGCTTCTGTCCCAAGTAGAAAGCAATGCACTGGTCTAACAGGGAGAGTGCATCTCTCATGGAGCCATCTCCCGCCTTTGCCACATAGCGTAAGGCCTTCTCCTCTACCTCTACCTTCTCCTCTTCCATCAGTTCCTTCAGACGGTCTGTGATGGTGTCAATAGAGATGCGTCTGAAATCGTACCTCTGACATCTGGATAAAATGGTAATCGGAATCTTGTGAGCTTCCGTAGTTGCCAAAATAAAGATAACATAAGAAGGGGGCTCCTCTAAGGTCTTTAACAATGCGTTAAAGGCTCCGATTGAGAGCATATGCACCTCATCTATGATATAGACCTTGTATTTTCCTTCGGTAGGCCGGTATGCAACCTCCTCACGAATCTGACGGATGTTCTCCACACCATTGTTGCTGGCAGCGTCGATTTCAATCACATTCATGGAGCTGCCCTCCGCAATTGCTCTACAGCTTGAGCACTGTCCACAGGGGCTTCCGTCTACCGGGCTCTCACAGTTCACTGCCTTTGCAAAAAGCTTAGCCACCGTAGTCTTACCGGTACCTCTGGTTCCGCAAAACAGATACGCATGTCCGATTCGATCTGCCTTAATCTGATTTTTTAAAGTTGTAACAATATGCTCCTGTCCTTTTACATCCTTGAATTCCTGCGGACGGAACTTGCGGTATAACGCCGTATATGACACGGTCTCACCAACTTTCTATTAGTCTCCAAAGCTGATTCCGGTTCTCTTGGCCTCTTTGATCATCTGGCCGGTTGGGTCCACGGTCTTCAGCTTTCCTGCACACTCTTCCAGTGGCACTCTCTTGGTCTTGCCATTTACCATGGCAATCATTACGCCATATTCTTGATCCATAATGGCCTTTGCAGCTGCCGCACCAAGTCTGGTACACAGCACTCTATCGTATGGACATGGACTTCCGCCCCTCTGGGTATGTCCAGGCACCGTAACTCGCACCTCTGTTCCGCAGGCCTCCTTAATTCGGTCTGCAATCTCATAAGATACGGAAGGATACTGACGGTTTGCCACTTTCTCCTTATATTCCTTCTTAGGCAAAGCTGCATCCTCTTTTGAGATTGCCCCCTCTGCCACCGCAAGAATGGTAAATCCCTTTCCTGCGCTGCTACGCTTCTCAATAGCTTCCACCACCTTGTCAATGTCGTATGGAATCTCCGGAATCAGAATAATATCTGCGCCACCGGCAATTCCGGCATAAAGTGTGAGCCAGCCAACCTTATGGCCCATGACCTCCACAATGAATACACGATTGTGGGAAGCGGCTGTGGTATGAATGCAATCGATACAATCTGTTGCAATGTTAATGGCACTCTGGAAACCAAAGGTCACATCAGTACCATAAATGTCATTGTCAATGGTCTTTGGAAGATGAATGACATTGAGCCCTTCCTCCCGAAGAAGGTTTGCAGTCTTCTGAGTTCCATTTCCTCCCAAAATCACAAGGCAGTCCAAATTCAGCTTATGATAGGTCTGCTTCATAGCCTCCACCTTGTCCAGACCATTTGCATCCGGAACACGCATCAGCTTGAACGGCTGTCTTGATGATCCAAGAATTGTCCCGCCTTTTGTGAGAATTCCGGAAAAATCACTTGAGCTTAACAATCTGTAGTTTCCATAAATCAAGCCCTTGTATCCATTCTCAAATCCGTATACTTCCAGCTCCTCCACATTGGCCGAAAGACTCTTCACAACACCTCTCATTGCTGCATTTAATGCCTGGCAATCACCACCACTTGTCAACATACCAATTCTCATCATAGC